>NZ_JBIDCA010000002.1:322584-349026 GCF_043204345.1 Streptomyces sp. NPDC047917 | reverse complement strand
ACACCCCCCCCCCCCCCGGGGGGGGGGGGCGCGGGGTGGGGAGGCCCCCCCCCCCGGGGTCGACCGCAGTGCGTCCGGGGGGGGGGGGGGGGGGGCGGCCCCCCCCCCCACCACCGAAAGGGGTGAACCGTCGTAACTTTCCCGCACCGGCGACGTTCTGTCGCGCTATGGGAGCGTACGGTCACTCAGGGTCAGGCGGCGGCCAGCTCCTTGCGGGCCGCGCGGCGCACCGCCGCGAGTGCCGGATCGAGCGCGGGGACGGCCGCCAGCAGCTGCTTGGTGTACGGGTCACGCGGGGCGCCGTACACCTGGTCCACCCCGCCCTCCTCGACGATCCGGCCCTGCCGCATGACGGCGACCCGGTCGCTGACCTGCCGTACGACGGCGAGGTCGTGCGCGATGAAGACCAGGGCGAGGCCCAGCTCCCGCTGGAGTTCCGCGAGCAGGGCGGTCACCTGGGCCTGGGTCGTCACGTCGAGCGCGGAGACCGCCTCGTCGCAGACGATCAGTTCCGGCTCGGCGGCCAGTGCGCGGGCGATCCCGACGCGCTGGCGCTGTCCGCCGCTGAACTCGTGCGGGTAGCGGTCGTAGCTGTCCGGGTCGAGCCCGACCCGGGTCAGCAGGTCCCGCACCCGCGCCCTGATCGCGGCCCCGTCGCGCTGCCCGGCGGCGCGCAGCGGGTCGGCGACCGACTCACCGATGGAGCGGCGTGGGTTGAGGGAGGAGACGGGGTCCTGGAAGACCATCTGCACCCGGGCGTCGCGGGTGAGCCGCCCCGAGGTGGGCTCCAGCAGTCCGACGAGCATCCGCCCGAGGGTGGTCTTGCCACTGCCGCTCTCCCCGACGACGCCGAGGGTCTCGCCGCGCCGGACGGTGAGGGAGACCCCGTCGACGGCGGCGAGGGCGGTCTTGCCCCTGCCGAACACCTGCCGGACGTCGACGGCCTCGACGAGCACCTCGCCGTCGTCCGCCGCCGCGCCGGGCGCGACGCGCGGCTCCGTCACCCGGGGCACCGCGGACAGCAGCGCCTTCGTGTACGGCTCGCGCGGCGCCACCAGCACCTCGCCCACCGGTCCCCGTTCCACCGCCCGGCCCGACTGCATGACCAGCACCTCGTCGACCGACTCCGCCGCCACGCCCACGTCGTGCGTGACCAGCAGCAGCCCCATTCCCGTCTCGCGGCGCAGATCGTGGAGCAGGTCCAGGATCTGCGCCTGGACGGTGACGTCCAGGGCGGTCGTCGGCTCGTCGGCGATGAGCAGCTGGGGCTCGCAGGCCAGCGCCATGGCGATCAGCGCCCGCTGGCGCATGCCGCCGGAGAACTCGTGCGGCCGCGACCGGGAGCGCCGTGCCGCGTCGGGGATCCCGACCCGGTCCAGCACCTCCACCGCCCGCGCCCGCGCCGCCCGGCGGGAGGCCCGGTTGTGCACCCGGTACACCTCGGCGATCTGGTCGCCGACCGCGTAGTACGGGTCCAGCGAGGACAGCGGGTCCTGGAAGACCATCGCGGCCCTGGCGCCGCGCAGCGCCCGCAGTTCCGCGTCGTCCGCGGCGCCCACGTCCACCCCGGCGACCCGGATCGAGCCGCCGACCTTCGCGCCGGTCCCCCGGTGGAGTCCGAGCAGGGCGTACGCCGAGGCGCTCTTGCCGGAGCCGGACTCGCCGACCACGCCGAGCGCGCCGCCGGCCTCCAGCGAGAACGACAGCCCGTCCACGGCCCGTACGTCGCCGAACGAGATCGAGAGATCGGAGACTTCGACCAGGCTCATGCCAGTACCACCCGTCGGTCGGCCATCGCCTGGAGAATGTCCGCGACGGCATTGGCGAGGACCACGAAGAAGCCGGTGACCAGCACCAGACCGACGACCACCGGAAGGTCCACGTGCTTCACGGCGTCGACGAGTTCCCGGCCGACCCCCGGAATCCCGAAGAGCGACTCGGTGAGGACGGCGCCGCCGAACATCGAGCCGATGTCGAGTGCGCCGAGCGCGATCACCGGCGCCAGCGCACCGCGCAGCGCGTGCCGCCCGACGAGCGCCCGTTCGCCGACCCCGTACGCCCTGAAGGTGCGCACATGGTCCTCGGCGAGGGTCTCCATCATCGAGGCCCGGGTCATCCGGGCGTACGGGGCCGCTGACACCAGGGCCAGCGAGATCCAGGGCAGCAGCAGGTTCCAGGCCCACTGCTCGGGGTCCTCGGTGAGCGGTACGTAGTCCGGGAACGGCAGGATCTGGAGCGCCGTCACCAGGATGATGATCAGCAGCAGCCCGATGACGAAGACCGGGGTGGCCATGCCCGCCAGGGTGATCCAGGTGAGGACGCGCTCGGTCGGCCGGCCGCGCCGCCACACCGAGAGCAGTCCGGTGCCGACGCCGAGCAGCATCCACAGCACGAAGGCGCCGACGGCGAGCGAGGCGGTGGCGGGGAGCTTGGCCAGGATCAGCTCGGTGACCTGCTGGTCGCTCTGGTACGAGAGCCCCAGGCAGGGCGCCTGGCAGTGCAGCACCCCCGTGCCGGTCGAGTAGTCGCGGCCGGCGAAGAGCCCCTGGAGGAAGTGCCAGTACTGCGTGTACAGCGGGTCGCCCAGGTGCAGTTGTTCGCTGACCTGCGCCACCTGTGCGGGCGAGCAGCGCGGACCGCAGGCGATCTGCGCGACGTTGCCGGGGGCCACGTAGAAGGCGGCGTAGACGACGACGCTGAGGGCGAGCAGCACGAAGAGTGCGCCGCCGAGGCGTCTGAGCAGGAACCACTTCACGCGTCGGCCTCCTTCTTCCGTCCGGTGCCGATCCGCAGCCGGGACTCGGCGCGCGGGTCGAGCGCGGTGCGTACGCCCTCGCCGAGGACGGTCAGCGCCAGCACGGTGACGAAGAGCAGCAGGGCGGGGATCAGCAGATAGGTGGGTGCCGCCTGGTACCAGGTGTCGGCGTCGCTGAGCATCTGTCCCCAGGACGGCGTGGGCGGCTTGATGCCCACGCCGAGGAAGGACAGGGCCGCCTCGACGACGATGTTGGACGGGAAGAGCAGCACCGCGTAGGTGATGACGGGGGCGGCCAGCGCGGGCAGCAGTTCGCGCCTGGCGATCTGCCAGGAGCCCCAGCCGCTGAGCCGGGCAGCGGCGACGTGGTCGCGCGACTTCAGCGAGAGCGTCTGGGCGCGCACGATCTTCGAGGTTCCGGACCAGCCGACCAGGCCGATGATCACGGCGATCAGGACCGGGCGGGGGAAGTCCGTGGGTACGACGGCGAGCGCGCCGAGCGCGGTCACCATGACGGGCAGCGCGACCACGACGTCGGTGACCCGGCTGAGCGCCTGGTCGACGAAGCGGTTGCCGAGCCCGGCCGCGAGCCCGATGGAGACGCCGATGATCACCTGGAGCAGGGTGGCGCCGAGCGCGACGCCGAGCGAGACCCGGGCGCCGTACACGATGCGGGCGAACAGGTCGCGTCCGGTGAGCGGTTCGACGCCGAGCCAGTGTTCGGCGCTGATCCCGCCGAAGGAGCCGACGGGCACCCCGCCGGAGGCGGAGTCGACGAGATCCGGGTGGTACGTGGTGGGGTCCTGGCCCTCGATGCCCGCGAGCAGCGGCGCGGCGAGCGCGGCCACGACCAGCAGGACGACGATCGTGGCCGCCACCAGGGCCGAGCGCCGGGCGCGCAGCCGCCGCCAGAACGGATGGGCCCCGGGGGCGGGGGCCTTCGCGGCCTCCGCCCCCTCGACCGGAATTGCTTCTGCCATGACTACTTGACCGCGGCCTGCGAGATGTCGAGCACGCCGGTCCAGTCGCTGATCACGACGTTCTTGACGGACTCGCCGTACAGACGCTTGTAGACCGGGTGGAACAGCGGCACGGTGAGTGCCTGCTCACCGACCTTCTTGTCGAGCGCGCCCCAGCGCTTCGCGGCGGCGCCCAGGTCGGTCAGCTTGTTGATCTCGTCGATCTCCTTGTTGACCGCGGGGTCGTTCAGCTGACCGGAGTTGAAGTTGTAGCCGGACTTGACGATCTGGCGCCCGTCGAAGATCGGCGCGAAGAACGGGCCGCCGGACGGCCAGTCGGCACCCCAGCCACCGAGGAAGAAGCCGGGCTCGCTCTTCAGGTTGTAGACCGTGTCGGAGTAGTCGTTGCTCTCCAGTCCCTGGAGCCTGACCGTGATGCCGGCCTTCTTCAGCGCCTCCTGGAGCGCGGTGGCGATCTCCGGGCTGGTGGCGAAGTCCTTGTCGTTGGAGTGGGTGAGGGTGACGGTCAGCCCCTCGGGGTAGCCGGCCTCCTTCAGCAGTTCCTTGGCCTTGGCCGGGTCGCCGTTCCTGCCGGCCGGGAAGTGGTCGTACGGCGTGTACCCGAACGCCGCCTGGTCGGGCAGGAAGGTGGTGGCGGGCTCGGCGAGCGAGGAGCCGCCGGCCGCGTTGACCACGGAGGAGCGGTCGACGGCGTACGAGATCGCCTGACGCACCTTCGGGTTGTCGAAGGGCTTCACCTTCGGGTTGAACGCGATGTAGTTGGTGTAGCCGAAGTGGCCGGTGCCGACGCGGGAAGCGAGCTTCTTGTCGCCGGTGACCTTGGCCAGCTCGGCCGGGCCCAGGTTGGTGTCGGTGGTGACGGCGGCTGCGTCGGCGCCCTGCGAGGCGGACAGCCGCTGGTTGATGACGGCGGAGTCGAGGCCGGAGCGCACGTCGATCCGGTCGGGGTACGCCTTGCGCTCCTCGTCGGTCGACGCCGACCAGTGCGGGTTGCGCTCCAGGATCAGGCGCTCGCCGTCGCCCTCGTTCTTGACCACCTTGTACGGACCCGAGGAGATCGGGTGCTCCTCGTACTTGGTGCCGTTGTCCTTGGCCTTGGGCACCGGGGTGGTCTGGGTCTGGGTGGCCAGGAAGGGGAACTCACCCTCCGGCTTGTTGAGGTGGAAGACGATCGTCTTCGCGTCGGGCGTCTCGATCGAGTCGAGGCCCTTCTTGTCCTTGTACGGGCCCTGGTAGCCGGCGCCGCCGATCAGCCAGTCGCGCAGATAGGGCGCACCGCCGGAGAGCTCGGCGGCGAAGGAGCGCTCGATGCCGTACTTGATGTCGGCACTGGTGATCGCCGTGCCGTCCTCGTACTTCAGGCCGTCCTTGAGGGTGTACGTCCACACGGTGGCGTTCTTGCTGGGCGTGCCCAGGTCGGTCGCGAGGTCGGGTACGACCTTCGCGCCGGCGGCGCCGTCCTCCCGGTTGCGGGTGGTGAGCGTACGGAAGACCAGGGACGGGACGTTGCCGCCGCCGGAGGTGTAGAGCCGCGCGGGGTCGAAGTCCTCCTGCGGCTTGCTGTTGAGGACGGTGAGCGTGCCGCCCTTCTGCGGCTTGCCCGCCGCGCCGAAGCCGCTGTCTCCGCCCTTGTTGTCCTTGGGCCCGCAGGCCGCGGCACCCGCCGCCACGACGAGTACTGCGGTGGCCGCGGCCACGCGGCGCGATATGACGGACGGTTGACGCATCGGAAGATGACCTCTCGGGTGTACTGCCTGGAGAAACGGACGGAATGGTTCCGCGCAGGCGGCGACGAGAGCCAGTGCACACAGCCGGTCAGTGGAAGGGGAAGAGGAGAAGGTGACCGGAAACAGCGAACTGCCGCGCCTGCGGACGGAATGCGCCCGGCGCGGCGGTCATGCGTGGCGGCCCGGCCCGTTCAGGGCTCGGACCGCGGGCGGACGCGCGCTCGGGCAGGCGTCAGCAACAGTCGATGTCGGCGACACTGTGCCCGGTCACACCGATGAGCGCCAGCTCTATGACTGCGCGATCGGGGAGGACGGGGCCGTGTGACATGCCGAGAAATATGGTTCACCACCCAGGGGATGTCAACGCGAATTGAGACGGTCGTCTCACCATTCGGACAGCCCCTGGGCATGCGTGTGGCGGTTCCACGTACGGACACGGGGCCCGGCGGGCCCGGGAGGCGGCCCGTCGCACCCGCGGGGCCGCCCCTTCCCGGATCAACTGGGCGGATGCACCCAGGCGTTGGGGCGGCACTTGACTCCGTCGATGTTCAGCGACTTGGTCTGCTGCTGCATCACCGGCGCGAGGGCGCCGCGCGTGCCGCAGCTCACATGGTTGTGCCCCAGCCGGTGACCGACCTCATGGTTGATCAGCATCTGGCGGTAGGCGAAGAGTTTGTCCGGACCGAAGGTCGAGGACCCCTGTGCCCAGCGGTAGGCGTTGATCATCACGCGCTCGGTCGCGGCGGAGTCGCAGCTGACGTTGTCCACCGTGGTGTCCAGACCCGACTTCTCGCACCACTCGCCGGTGGTCCCCGGGCTGGCCAGGGTGATCACGAAGTCGGGGTCGCCGGAGGAGATCCGCTCAAAGGTCATCTCCCCGTCGTGCGCCCAGCTGCGGTCGTCGTTGAGCGTCTCCTGGACAGCCCTGGCGAAGAGCGCGGCGTCGAGACCGAGGCCCTTCTCCACGTCGATCCGGTACCTGTACTTGTGTCCCCTGCCCGGGGCCTTCGCCGTCCCCGGGACCGCCTCGAACTTCCCCGAGGCCTTCAGCTTCGGCGCGAGCGGATAGGCCTTGGCCATCTTCTGCTCGTACGAGAGCGGCTTGACCCGCACCGGCTTCGGGGTCTCCCGGTCGTCCGAGCGGGAGGTGCCGTCGGGTCCTTCCCGGTCGACGCCCGCGGGCTGCGCGGCGGTGGCCCCGCCACCGTTGTCCTGGGCGACCTGACCGGCCACGACCACCGCGAGCACGGTGGTCACCGCGGCGGCCGCGATCCCGGTGAAGGTGCGCCCCCTGGCGCCCTTGGCGTCCTTGCCGTCCTTGGCACCCTGGCCGTCCCTGGCGGGTGCCGGGCCGTCGGTACCTCCGGGCGGCTGCTCGTCCCCCTCGGCTGCCGGAGCGTGCGGATCGGCGGGACGGGCCGGCGGGACGGAGGGCCCGCGCCGTGCGGGCGGGGCGGGCGCCGAGTCGAACGCTTCGACGAACTCCCGGCGCGGGCCCGGTATCAGCGGCCGGGTACCGGTCTGCGACTGCTGACGGGGCGTCCCCTGCGGCTGGGCCGAGGTCTGCCGCCCCGCGGTCCGGTGGTCCTCGGCGCGGAACCGGGGCTGCGGCCCGGTCCCCCAGCCGCCGCCGGGTTCGCGCTGCTCGGGGTGGCCGCCTCGGACGTGTCCGGCCTGCTGGAACGGGGCGTGCCCGTCGGGGCCTCCCGGCGCCTCCGCCGCCCTCCGGCGCCGGCCGGTGCCGGGGCCGGGCTGCCGGGTGCTCTCGCGGTCGCCGCCCGCGTCCGCGGCAGCGGCCTCGATGTCGGGCCCCGAGGGTTTGGGGCCCTTTCGACTATGTCGTCCCACGCCCCGGATCAGCTCCCGCCGCGTTCGTCGAGCAGTTCCCGGAAGGCCTGGGCGACCACCTCCGGGTACTCCATCATCGCCACGTGCCCCGCGTCGGGCAGCGTCAGCAGCCGGGAGTCCCGGAAGGCCGCGGCCGCCTTGCGTGCCATCCGGTACGAGACGAGCTGGTCCCGTCCGCCGTACACGAGCTGGGTCGGTGCGAGCACCCGCTCGGCCTGGCGCCACAGTCCGTGCTGACCGCCGAGCGTGTACGCATCGACAATGCCACGTGCCGAGCGCGCCATCGCGTCCCAGAAGTACGGCAGCTCCATGCGGCGCTCCATTTCGGCCACCGCGGCGCGGAAGCCCGGTTCGGAGACGCGGCCCGGATCGCCGTAACAGAGCGCGGTCACCCCCCGGGTACGGTCCTCGGCCGACCAGTCCCTGGTCAGCCGGGCGAACAGGCCGGCCACACCGGGCACCGCGAGCAGCCCCGTCGGCACGGCGGAGCGCTGCACCCGCAGTTCCGGGAGGGCGGGCGAGACGAGGGTGAGGGTACGCACCAGGTCCGGACGGACCGCGGCGACCCGGGTGGCCACGGCACCGCCGAGCGAATTGCCGAACAGATGTACCGGTCCGCGCCCGTCCGCGTCGAGGAACCGGATCACGGCACGGGCGTGCCCGGTGACCGAGTAGTTCCCGTCGTCCGGGGGCGGGGAGTCGCCGAAGCCGGGCAGGTCGACGGCCTCGCCGGCCACCACGTCCTGGAGCAGCGGCATCAGCGCCGACCAGTTCCGCGAGGAGCCGCCGAGCCCGTGCACGTAGAGCGCGGGCGGCAGTCCGGCCCGCTCCTGCGGCCGGGACCGTACGGTCAGCGTCAGCCCGGGCAGCGCGACGGAGCGCAGCTCCTCCCCCTCCGCGACCCCGACGGTGCCCACCGCGGGGGACACCGCGGCGGCGACGGCACGGACTCCCGGCAGCTCGGTCGAAGACATGCGGCAATGTTACGAGACGATCACACCCCGATTCATGTGTTCGCTGTCACAGACCGCGTAGCGGCCCGGGGGCGCAGCTCCTACGCTCGAAGCAAGGAAGGGAGTCACCATGACGGTCGACCCCAGCGACCCGGAGACCTTCGAGGACATCCAGCCGGACGAACCCGGCCAGGAGACGCCCCGGGCGGACGCCGCCGAGCAGCGGGCCGATCTCCAGCAGCGGAGCGACGAACCGCTCACCGAGATCGACCGGAACGGTGCCGACGAGGCGGATGCGGCGGAGCAGGCCCGAGTCGTCACACAGGATGAGGACGAATACCGCTGATACAACCTGATTTGTTCCGGTGGCCGGGCAATCTGTGGCTACCGCAGTCGTCCGGTCCATGAAATTCTGCGTCCGCGCCGCGCATACCCGGGTTACCCAAAAGTACGATGGCTGTACGGCGCAGCGTGCACGCAATAGCTGTGTCCGATCACAAATTTGGGAGGCGGCGTGACAGCCATCGAGCAGACCGAGGCGGCGCGCCCGCGAGGCACTCGCCTGCCTCGCCGCGCCCGACGCAATCAGCTGCTGGGCGCCGCGCAGGAAGTCTTTGTGGCGCAGGGCTACCACTCCGCCGCGATGGACGACATCGCCGAGCGGGCCGGGGTCAGCAAGCCGGTGCTCTACCAGCACTTCCCGGGCAAGCTGGAGCTCTATCTGGCCCTGCTCGACCAGCACTGCGAATCGCTTCTGCAGGCGGTCCGCACGGCGCTGGCGTCGACCACCGACAACAAGCTGCGGGTCGCGGCGACCATGGACGCGTACTTCGCGTACGTGGAGGACGAGGGCGGCGCCTTCCGGCTGGTCTTCGAGTCCGACCTGACCAACGAGCCGGCGGTGCGCGAGCGCGTCGACCGGGTCTCGTTGCAGTGCGCCGAGGCGATCTCCGACGTCATCGCCGGTGACACGGGGCTGTCCAAGGACGAGTCGATGCTGCTCGCGGTCGGCCTGGGCGGTGTCTCCCAGGTGGTCGCCCGCTACTGGCTCTCCAGCCGTTCGGCCATTCCGCGCGACACCGCGGTCCAGCTCCTCACGTCGCTGGCCTGGCGGGGCATCGCGGGCTTCCCGCTGCACGGCATCGATCAGCACTGATGCGGGGCCGCCCGGCGCGGCCGCGCCCGTGTTCGCTGCGGGCGTTGCCCACCGGCCACTGGCGGTCCCCCGCAGCGGGCTAATGTGTGCTGCGTACGGCGCGGCTCACCGCGCAGGGACTGACCGTCGGAGGGACATAGCCGTGGAGGTCAAGATCGGGGTGCAGCACACGCCCCGGGAGATCGTTCTGGAGAGCGGGCTTTCCGCCGAAGAGGTCGAGAGCGCGGTCGCCGAGGCTCTCGCCGGCAAGGCGCAGCTGCTCAGCCTCACGGACGAGAAGGGCCGCAAGGTCCTGGTGCCGGCCGACCGGATCGCCTACGTGGAGATCGGCGAGCCCAGCACCCGTCGGGTGGGGTTCGGCGCGCTGTAGTCCAGCACGCCCTCAAGCAGTGACCGAGGCAGCGGCCCGGTGGGATCTCCCACCGGGCCGCTCCCCGTTCCGGCCGGTGCCGGCGATCTCTGTGTGAAGCCTGTGCCCAGGAGGGTTGCGTTCCGCAACCCACGGGTAGGACCGCTAACGACCGATTTAGGGCCTGACCTGCCGGAGAGGCCCTAGCCGCCCCGCAACTCGCGAGGTGATCATCTGTGATCCTGGTACCGCTCGGCTCCGTACTGCTCGGACTCGTCCTCGCCTGGCTGGCGCTCCGCTCGCTGCCGGACCGGCTCCCGTCCCGTCGTGCCGTCTTCGCCACCGGCGCCCTGGGAGGCCTGTTCGGCGCGTATCTCATGCACTCGGTGCTGGGTCCGGGCCATGCCGTGGCCGCGCTGGTCGGCTCGGCGCTGATCGGGGCCGTGCCGCTCTCGCTGCTGATCCGCCCCCGCAGCCGCCCGCTGAGACGATCAGCGGCGGCCTGAGGCCGGCCCCGGCGGGCCGGCCCCGATGATCCGGCTACGCGGCCAGTCCCAGCGCGGCCATCCGCTTGGTGTGCGCCTCGGTGATCCGCGAGAACATCCGCCCGACCTCGGCCAGGTCGAAGCCGTCGGCCACGCCGCCGACGAGCATCGTCGACAGCGCGTCGCGGTCGGCCACCACCCGCTGGGCCTGGGAGAGCGCCTCGCCCATCAGGCGGCGTGCCCAGAGCGCGAGCCGGCCGCCGACGCGCGGGTCCGCCTCGATCGCGGCGCGCACCTTCTCGACGGCGAAGTTGCCGTGCCCGGTGTCGTCGAGCACGGCCAGGACGAGGGAGCGGGTGTCCGAGTCGAGCCGGACCGCGACCTCCCGGTAGAAGTCACTGGCGATCGAGTCGCCGACGTACGCCTTGACCAGGCCCTCCAGCCAGTCCGACGGCGCGGTCTGGCGGTGGAAGTCGTCGAGCGCCTTGGCGAAGGGCTCCATGGCACCGGTCGGCTCCACGTCGACCGCGGCCAGCCGGTCCGTCAGCCGCTCGAAGTGGTGGAATTCGGCGGAGGCCATCTTCGCCAGTTCCGCCTTGTCGGCCAGTGTCGGCGCGAGTTTGGCGTCTTCGGCGAGCCGCTCGAAGGCCGCCAGCTCCCCGTACGCGAGTGCTCCCAGCAGGTCCACGACCGCTGCCCGGTACTGCGGCTCCGCGGAAGCGGTGGCCCAGTCCTGGGCGGCGATTCCGGTGGGCTCGGAGGTTTCAGTGGCGTTGTCAGGCGTCTCCATGAAGCGCAGAATAGCCCGCCCGGCGGGGGACGGAAGGGCCTGGTCAGCCAGTGACATCACACCGTTCCGATGAATTCGCCCAACACACATGCGCGAATCCGGGGTACAGTGGTATTGCGTCTACTGAGTATTTTGGATGTACCGGTGGCGTGAAAATGGTGAAAACGAATGAGGATGCCCGGTCGGTGGCCCGATCGGCTCCGACCCGACAGCCCTCCACGCGGGGCGTACGACACGTACGACCGCAGATGAGGGGCCCCTCAGCGGCACGAGCGCTCGAGCGACGGCAGTGGTCCCGCGCCACCCGGCCCATCCACGGCCGGATGACCAACCCCGGCACGGTACGACCCCCAGCGTTCGCCTCGGGCCGCGTCTCACAGAAGAGGCAGCACCCTGACTACGTTTCGTGAACTCGGGATTCTTCCCGAGACGGCCGAGGCCCTTGAGGCCGTCGGCATTGTGTCCCCGTTCCCCATCCAGGAGATGACGCTCCCCGTAGCGCTCTCCGGCTCCGATGTCATCGGCCAGGCCAAGACCGGCACCGGCAAGACCCTCGGTTTCGGTCTGCCGCTGCTGGAGCGCGTCACCGTCCCCGCGGACGTCGAGGCCGGCCGGGCCGGACCCGAGAAGCTGACCGAGGCGCCGCAGGCGCTGGTCGTCGTCCCCACCCGTGAGCTCTGCCAGCAGGTCACCAACGACCTGCTGACCGCCGGCAAGGTGCGCAACGTCCGCGTTCTCGCGATCTACGGCGGTCGCGCGTACGAGCCGCAGGTCGAGGCGCTGAAGAAGGGCGTCGACGTGATCGTCGGCACCCCGGGCCGCCTGCTCGACCTGGCCGGACAGCGCAAGCTCGACCTCTCGCACGTCCGCGCGCTGGTCCTCGACGAGGCCGACGAGATGCTCGACCTGGGCTTCCTGCCCGACGTCGAGAAGATCATCACGATGCTTCCGGCGACGCGCCAGACGATGCTGTTCTCCGCGACGATGCCGGGCGCCGTCATCGGCCTCGCGCGCCGCTACATGTCGCAGCCGACGCACATCCGCGCCACCTCGCCCGACGACGAGGGCGCGACCGTCGCGAACATCTCGCAGCACGTCTTCCGGGCCCACTCGATGGACAAGCCGGAGATGGTCTCCCGCATCCTGCAGGCCAACGGCCGCGGCCTCGCGATGATCTTCTGCCGTACCAAGCGCACGGCGGCCGACATCGCCGAGCAGCTGGAGAAGCGCGGCTTCGCGTCCGGCGCGGTCCACGGCGACCTCGGCCAGGGCGCCCGTGAGCAGGCGCTGCGCGCCTTCCGCAACGGCAAGGTGGACGTGCTCGTCTGCACCGACGTCGCGGCGCGCGGCATCGACGTCGAGGGTGTGACCCACGTCATCAACTACCAGTCGCCGGAGGACGAGAAGACGTACCTCCACCGCATCGGCCGGACCGGTCGCGCGGGTGCCAAGGGCATCGCGATCACGCTGGTCGACTGGGACGACATCCCGCGCTGGCAGCTGATCAACAAGGCGCTCGACCTGAAGTTCAACGACCCGGTCGAGACCTACTCCACCTCGCCGCACCTCTTCGAGGAGCTCGACATCCCGGCCGGCACCAAGGGTGTCCTGCCGCGCGCCGAGCGGACCCGGGCGGGTCTGCGGGCCGAGGAGATCGAGGACCTCGGCGAGACGGGCGGCCGCGGCCGCAAGTCCGCCGCGGCCTCGGCGCCCGCCGTCCGCGAGGAGCGTGCGCCGCGCACGCCGCGTCAGCGCCGTCGCACCCGGGGCGGCTCCGCCGTCTCCGAAGCGGCGTCCGCCGCCGCGGTGCCGGCTCCGTCCACCGAGGCCGTCGACGCCCCGGCGGAGCCGCGTACGCCGCGTCGCCGCCGTCGCACCCGGGTCGGCGCGGCCGAGGCCGCAGCCGAGGCCGTGGTGAGCACGGTGGAGGCCGTGGTCGAGGTCGTGGTGGAGCCCAAGGCGGCCAAGGCCGCGCCGGTCGAGGCCGTGGCCGAGACCAAGCCGCGCCGCCGCCGGGCCCGCGTGGTCAAGCCGGCCGAGGACGAGGTCGACTTCCAGATCGCCCCGGTCTCCGAGCCGGTCGCCGAGACGAAGACGGTGACCAAGCCGCGTCGCCGGGCCCGTGTCGTCAAGCCGGCCGAGGACGAGGTCGACTTCCAGATCGCCCCGATCTCGGAGCCGGTCACCGACACCAAGCCGCGCCGCCGCACCCGTGCGGCCGCCAAGCCGAAGGCGGAGACCGTGGCCGAGACCCCGGGCGCCGAGGAGGCCGAGGCGAAGCCGCGCAGGCGTCGGGCGCCGCGTGCGGCCGCCGCCACGGCCGAAGGCTGAGCAGCAGCCGACGAACGCCGGACGGGCCCGAGGACATCCTCGGGCCCGTCCGGCGTTCGTGGCACTCCCCGCTGCCCGTGGGACGTGCCACGGCATAACCTCGTCCCATGAGCCGGCCGCACACCTTCACCCCGCCCCCCTGCGCCCACGCCCACCAGCTGCGCACCTCGCGCGGTGACTTCGCCGTGCTGGACGCCGCGCCGCCCGGTGCCGTCCGCGGCACCGCCCTCCTGCTGCCCGGCTACATGGGCAGCAAGGAGGACTTCGTGGCGCTCCTCGAACCGCTCTCGACCGCCGGGTACCGGACCGTCGCCGTGGACGGCCGCGGGCAGTACGAGACGGACGGGACGGACCGTCAGGAGGATTACGAGCAGGGCGAGTTGGCCCGCGATGTGCTCGCCCAGGCCACCGTGCTCGGCGACGCCGGCACCGTGCATCTGCTGGGGCACTCGCTCGGCGGGCAGATCGCCCGCGCCGCCGTGCTGCTCGACGCCTCGCCGTTCCGTTCACTGACGCTCATGTCGTCGGGGCCCGCCGAGGTCGTCGAGGCCCAGCAGCTCAAGGTGAAGGTGCTCGGCGACGCCCTGGCGACGATGGGCATGGCCCGGGTCTGGGAGGCGATGCGCGCCCTCGATCCGCCGGAGGAGGTGGCGTCGGCGGACGGCGAGGCGCTGCGCCGGCGCTGGCTGCGCCACCGGCCGGCCCAGCTGATCGCCACCGGGCGCCGGCTGGCGACCGAGCCGGACCGGGTGGCCGAACTCGCCGCCGTACCGCTCCCGGTCCATGTGCTCTCCGGCGAGCGCGACGACACCTGGCCGGTGCCGCTGCTCGACGACATGGCGCGGCGGCTCGGCGCGCACCGCACCCGGATCGCGGGCGCCGAGCACTCCCCCAACACGGACCGCCCGCAGGAGACGGCGGCCGCGATCGCCGCGTACTGGGACAGCCTGTAGGACCTGGGCCGCGAGGGCTCAGTACTGCGACTGGAGGTGCTGCCAGAAGCCGTCGCGCAGGGCCCGCCGCAGGTGTGCGTGGCCGCGCAGCGAGTGCTGGAGCAGCCGTTCGGCCTCGACCAGCAGGTCCTGGTCGACGGAGCCCGGGAGATACGGGTGGCCGGGCAGCAGGTCGGCGAGCGACTCGCGGCCCCGGGCGGCCAGCCAGGCCGCGGCGATCTGCGCGCCGACGAAGCGGACGTCCTCGCGCGCGGGCGCGGGGGTGTCGTCCTCGTAGGTGGTGACGGGGCGTCTGGTGACGTACGGGCGGCAGAAGTCCAGGTCGAAGGTGCGCTGGCTGTCGACCTCCCAGAGCAGCGGTTCGGCCTGATTGCGCCCCTCGCCCGCCTCGATGCCCCACAGGTGCACCCGGGCCCCGTAGCCCTGAGCCGCCTCCACCGCGGAGACCAGGTCCTCGTCGCCGCCGACCAGTGCGGCGTCGCTGATGGCGCGGTGCCGGGCGAGCGATTCGAGGTCGGTGCGGATGAGTGAGTCGACGCCCTTCTGCTGGTTGTTGGCGTTGAGGTTGCCGAGTCTGACCTTGACGTCGGGCAGTTCGGCGATGGACTGCTGCTCGGTGGTGTGGATGCGCCGCCTGGCTCCGTCGTACCAGTACACGCGGAGCAGTCTGCTGTCCGCGAAGATCGTCCGGGCCTTGTCGATGAAGGCCTCGATCAGTCCTTCCGCGTCGAGGTCGAAGGAGCGGCGGTCCTCGGTGCCGGTGACGAGCAGTCCGGCCGCGGCGTACACATAGCCCGCGTCCACGAAGATCGCGTGGGTCGAGGGGGTCTTCGACACCTCGGCGAGCATGCGCTGGAGCAGCTCGTTGGTGAGGTCCAGGCGCTCGCGGATCTCTGCCTCGTTCATTCGGGCCTCGTCGTGGACCTTGTCGCCCGCGCATGCTCGGTGACCTGCTGATACTTAGACATCCAAAAAATTTCCTTAGCGTAGGGAATGTTTGCAGGAAGCAAGCCGTTGTACACATCGTGGAGCGCAGGACAGGGATGTCCTGGGCTCTCATCCTTGCGGACGGGCCACCCGTCCTCCCAGTAGTTCTCCAGCAGGAGGATCAGACGAAGGGAAGCCCTATGCGCTTCGAGATCATGCGACTCGACGATGTCGACGGTACCGCCGTGGACAGCACCGTCGTGGACGCCGCCTCCGTCAACCGGATCGTGCAGCAGGCCGCAGCCGTGGGCCAGCGCATCTATATCCGCCCGGCCGAAACCTCGGCTTCGTAACGCAGACGACGCACAGAGACGAAGCGCCCCCGTACGGAAGGTCCGTACGGGGGCGCTGTGGCGTCCGGGGGGCCATCAGGCGTTCTGGACGACCTGGGTGACACCGTTGATGATCTGCTGTACGGCGATGGCGGAGAGCATCATTCCCGCCAGCCTGGTCACCAGCACGACGCCGCCGTCCTTGATGACCCGGATGATCAGCAGCGAGTAGCGCATGGTCAGCCAGAGCACGATGTGCATGGCGACGATCGCCGACCAGACCGAGATCTGGCTGCCCACGCTGTCGGCGTGCTGCACGGCCAGGATCACCGACACGATCGCGCCGGGCCCGGCGAGCAGCGGCATGCCCAGCGGTACGAGCGCCACGTTGACGTCCTTGGTCTGCGTCGGCTCGTCGGTCTTGCCGGTGAGCAGATCGAGCGCGATCAGCAGCAGGAGCAGTCCGCCCGCGATCATCAGGGCGGGGACGGAGACGTGCAGATAGTCGAGGATCTGCTGGCCGAGCACGCCGAAGACGGCGATCACGCCGAAGGCGACGGCGACCGCCTGCAACGCCATTTTGCGCTGCATCTTGGCGGGTCGGCCGGCGGTGAGCGCGAGGAAGATCGGGGTGATCCCAGGCGGATCCATAATCACAAAAAGCGTGAGAAAAAGGGATCCGAAGACAGCGACGTCGAACACAGTGAGCCTTGCGAGAAGAGAGAAACGGCCTGAAGGAGCGCACCCCGAGGCCATGGCGGCGGCCGGGTGCGTGGAAGTGGAACGTGGAGAGGTGCGGGGACGGCGGTACGGGTCCGTGCTGCGGCCCCGACGCGTGCGTCGTTACGCGGGGCCGCGCCCGCCGGCGCCCGGCACCGGGAAGGCTCCCGTGGCACGCCGGGTGATCTCGCCGTAGATCTCGGGGTCGGTGGTGTACTCGCCGAGCCCGACGGTCTTGCGGCTGCCGTGGTAGTCGCTGGATCCGGTCGTCAGCAGGCCCAGATCGCGGGCGAGCCCGCGCAGTGCGGCCCGGGTCGGCTCGTCGTGGTCCATGTGGTCGACCTCGATGCCGTCGAGACCCGCGGCGGCGAGCCGCGCTATCGACGACTCGGGCACCACCTCGCCGCGCTTGACGGCGGCCGGGTGCGCGAAGACGGTGACGCCGCCGGCGGCCTTGACCAGCCGGATCGCGTCGAAGGGGTCGAGCTCGTGCTTCTCGGCGTAGGCCCGCCCGCCGTCCGCGAGCCATTCGGGCGTGAAGGCGTCGGAGACGGTCTCGACGACGCCGAGCTCGACGAGTGCGGTGGCGACGTGCGGCCGGCCGACCGATCCGTCCCCGGCGATCCTGGCGACCTGCTCCCACTCGACGGGCACGCCGAGCTCCTGGAGCTTGCGCACCATGGTGCGGGCGCGCGGCACCCGGTCGTCGCGTACGAGTTCGCGTTCGCGGGCCAGCTCGGGCTCGTCGGGGTCGAAGAGGTACGCCAGCATGTGCAGGCCCACGCCGTCGATCCGGCAGGAGAGCTCGGCGCCGGTGACGAGGGTGAGCCCCTCGGGGAGGGCGGCGGCCGCCTCGGCGTGACCGCGCACGGTGTCGTGGTCGGTGAGCGCGACGACGTCCAGGCCCGCGGCGGCGGCGTTCGCCACCAGCTGCGCGGGGGTGTCCGTGCCGTCCGACGCGGTGGAGTGGGTGTGCAGGTCGATGCGCACGACGCGTACTCCAGTGCTCGGGGCGGACCAAGGGGACGTTCTAGGATAACCGGCGTTCGAACGGCGCCCGGCCGGGTGCGGGGTCCCCGGCAGCGCCCCTCAGCCGAGCAGCCGCGGGGTGAGCGCCCCGCAGGGTACGAGCTCCATCTCGCCCCCCGCCTCGCGCAGATCGGCGAGCACCAGCTCGTCGTACATCAGGAGTCCGGACTGCTCGGGCCAGACGATCGCCCAGAGCCAGAGTCCGCGCGCCTCGCCCGCGAAGACCGCCCGGTCGGCGGGGGCGCCCTTGACGTGCCACAGCGGGGTGGGGCGTCCGGCGGCGAGCATCTTGACGTCCGGCGGGCCCTCGACGTCCAGGTGCGGGCCGGGGTCGGGGCCGTCGATCCCCGCGTAGCGCGCGCCGAGTCCGATGCCGAGCTCCTCGGTGACGAGCAGCAGTTCGCCGATGCCGCCGACGGGTCCGGGGCCGGAGCAGGCGACGGCGGTGGCCCGGCCACCGCTGCGGTCGTCACCCGCGCTCGCCACTCCGGTGAACAGCCAGCCCACCGGCAGCGGCCAGGGCATCCAGACCGGGACCTGGGCGCGGCGCACCACCACCCCCAGCCCTTCGACGCTGGGCGGGACGACCGGCTGGAGCGGCTGCACGCTGCCGTGCACGGCGCACTGCCAGGTGTCGGCGAACAGACCGGGTGCTCTGACCCGGCCTCCGCACTTCGGGCAACTGGGTTCGCCCCTCATAGCGACCAACGGTCCTCCAGGACCGTCGCCGCGTCAAGGAAGATCACCCGTCCGCAGCGCGGCTCCACCTGCGGAAATAGATGTAACTTGCACTCATTAGGTTATCTAACTTATTCTATGCGTATCACACCTATCTAGCGGAGAGTGAGAAGACCCATGCAGGGAGAGGATCCGTTCGATCAGGGCGCGGGCAGCATCCTGCGCCAGCCGAAGGCCGTCTGGGCCACGGCGGGCGCCTCTGTCGTCGCGTTCATGGGAATCGGCCTGGTGGACCCGATTCTGCCGTCCATCGCCAAGGGCCTGGAGGCGACGCCGAGTCAGGTGTCCCTGCTCTTCACCTCGTACTTCCTGATCACCGCCGTGGCGATGCTGGTCACCGGCTTCGTGTCCAGCCGGATCGGCGGCCGCAAGACGCTGCTGGCCGGCCTCGCGCTCGTCGTCGTCTTCGCCGCGCTCTCCGGCACCTCGTCCTCGGTCGGCGAACTCGTCGGCTTCCGGGCCGGCTGGGGGCTGGGCAACGCGCTCTTCGTGTCGACCGCGCTGGCCGTGATCGTCGGCGCGGCGGCCGGCGGCAGCTCGGCGGCGATCCTGCTCTACGAGTCGGCGCTCGGCCTCGGCATGGCCTGCGGGCCGCTGGTCGGCGCGCTGCTCGGTGACGCCAGCTGGCGCTACCCGTTCTTCGGCACGGCCGCGCTGATGGCCATCGGCTTCATCTGCATCACGGCGTTCCTGAAGGAACAGCCCAGGCCGGCCAGGAAGACCTCGCTGCTCGACCCGATCAAGGCGCTCGGCCACGGCGGGCTGGCCTCGGTGGCGACCTCGGCGTTCTTCTACAACTACTCGTTCTTCACGATCCTGGCGTTCACACCGTTCGTGCTGAACATGACGCCGTACAAGTCGGGCGCGGTGTTCTTCGCCTGGGGCCTGCTGCTCGCGGTCTTCTCGGTGCTGGTCGCCCCGCGGCTCCAGGAGCGCTTCGGCTCGCTGAAGGTGCTCGGCGCCTCGCTGGTGCTGCTCGCCGTCGACCTCCTGGTCCTGGGCTACGGCGACCACACCACCGCCATCGTCTGCACGATCGTCTCCGGTGCCTTCATCGGGATGAACAACACCGTCTACACGGAACTGGCGCTCGGTGTGTCCGACGCACCGCGCCCGGTGGCGAGCGCCGGCTACAACTTCGTCCGCTGGTTCGCCGCGGCCGCCGCCCCGTACCTCGCGCCGAAGATCGAGGAGTGGAGCAACATCCACATCCCGTTCGTGGTCGCGGCGGTCACGGCCGTGGCCGGTGCGATCGTTGTCTGGATCCGGCGTTCGGCGCTGGCCCACGAGGCGACGGAGCTGGAGCCGAAGCACGCGACCGAGGACAGCGTCACGGTCTTCGCCGACTGACCTCCCCGCCCCCGTACCGGCCCCGCCCGCGGCTCCCCCTCCTGGCCGCGCGGCGGGGCTCTCCCGCGCCTGCGGCGGCGCGGATCAGTCCAGGGTGGGGAGCAGTGCAGGGGTACGGATCAGTCCAGGGGTACGGATCAGTCCAGGCTGCGGATCAGTCCAGGGCCACGGAGCCACGCAGCGGATCACGCAGGTCCGTGCCGTGCGAGAGCCACCGTTCCTGGAGCTCCTGAGCCCCCCTGACCCGCTTCCACGCGGCCTCGTTGTTCGTCATCGGCAGCAGCGGCAGGAACCGCACCGGCTCCATCGGCGCGTCCAGCTCCAGGTCCTCGACCAGACCGCCCGGCTCCGCGACCAGCACGGAGCTGAACGGCGCACCGGGCCACAGCGGCTCACCGACCTCCAGCGAAGCGCCCGGCGCCACGATCACCCCCTCGACCTGCGGGGAGGCCGCCAGCACGGCGAGCGGGCGGAGCACCTTGTCGGTGTCGGCGAGTCCGGCGCGTACGGAGATGACCAGTTCGGCGCGCGGCCCCTTCACCGGGTCGGCGAGGACCGCGGCCGGGTCGGCCATCGGCTGTGCCGACATGCCGAGCGTGGCGTAGCGCACCACATCGCCGTCGACGAAGCGGAGCACCTCGATCCGGTCCGTGCCGAGGAACGTCACCGCCGCGCGCGCGTCCGGTTCACCGAGGGCCGTCAGCAGCCGGGCCTCGACCAGAGCAAGAATTTCTCCCATCCCGCGAGCATAGGACGCGTATGGAACGGGCAAAGTAAGGGATTGGCCGTCAGTCGGCTGATAGTCTTGGCCGCTGGTCGGGGCAGCACGCAGAAGCGTCGCTCTCAGCCCCGACGACACGTCATCCCCCAAGGGGGACCGGCCGGAGGAGGTGGGGCTGCAATGGATCGAAGTCGATCGTGCAGTACCAACCGCTCTTCCGCCCTCCACCTTTCCCGGTGATCTGAAGCCTCCCGAGCCTCCCGGTCGAGGCCCATGGCTTTGCGCACGACGGAAGAGCACTCCTTTTTTGCCTGTCTGTAGCGAACGCCGTCGTCGTGCCGCTGCGGTGCCGCCCGCTTTGCGGACGTGAGCACACGTCCCCATTCCGGGCTGTTCCACGTGCCCGACCACGGCCCTCCGTGAAGGAGCCAGCCATGTCGATGATCCGCGACCTGCGCGCCGCCGTGCGCCCGTCCCTGCGCAAGAGCAACGCACTGCACAACGCCTACGACACCACCCGTGACCCGTCCGCCTCCAGCGCGGTCGTCGACTGCGCGGTCTACCGCGACGGGCGGCGCCTGGAGAGCGGCAACTGCCGCACGCCGCACGAGGCGATGCTCCAGGTGCGGGAGGAGGGCGGTTTCGCCTGGATCGGTCTGCACGAGCCGACCGAGGAGGAATTCGCCGGTATCGCCCGGGAGTTCGGGCTGCACCCGCTGGCCGTCGAGGACGCCGTCCACGCCCATCAACGGCCGAAGCTGGAACGTTACGACGACACGCTCTTCACCGTCTTCAAGACCATCCACTACGTCGATCACACCGAACTCACCGCCACCAGCGAGGTGGTCGAGACCGGCGAGGTGATGTGCTTCACCGGCCGGGACTTCGTCATCACCGTGCGGCACGGCGGCCACGGCTCGCTGCGCGCGCTGCGCCACCGGCTGCAGGACGACCCCGAGCTGCTCGCCAAGGGCCCGTCCGCGGTGCTGCACTCCATCGCCGACCATGTCGTCGACGGCTACATCGCGGTGGCCGGGGCCGTGCAGGACGACATCGACGAGGTGGAGATCGAGGTCTTCTCCACCCCGGCGAAGGGCAGCCCGCGCGGTTCCGACGCCGGCCGGATCTACCAGCTCAAGCGCGAGGTCCTGGAGTTCAAGCGGGCGGTGTCGCCGCTGCTGCGGCCGATGCAGCTGCTGAGCGAGCGGCCCATGCGGCTGATCGACCCGGACATCCAGAAGTACTTCCGTGACGTCGCCGACCACCTGGCGCGGGTGCACGAGGAGGTCATCGGCTTCGACGAACTGCTGAACTCGATCCTCCAGGCCAACCTGGCGCAGGCGACCGTCGCGCAGAACGAGGACATGCGCAAGATCACGTCCTGGGCGGCCATCATCGCCGTACCGACGATGATCTGCGGTGTCTACGGCATGAACTTCGACCACATGCCGGAGTTGAAGTGGCGGTACGGCTACCCGATGGTGCTGGGCGTCATCGGCGTGGTCTGTTTCTCCATCCACCGCATGCTCAAGCGCAACGGCTGGCTCTGATCCCGGCCCCGGTGCGCCTCCCATAGAGTTCGGACATGACTGCTGCTGCCGCTGACGTGCCGCTGGGCCGGGCCCTCGTCGAGGAGGCCACCAAGAAGTCGGGCCTGATCTGGGTGCGGGGCACCGGGCCCGCCCGGGCGCTGTGGCACGTGTGGCACGAGGGCGCGGCGTATCTGGTCGGGGACGGCCCCGGCGAGCAGCCGCTGCCGGCCGGGCTCACCGACGGGTCCGCCGCCGAGGTGACCGTGCGCAGCAAGGACAAGGGCGGCCGGCTGGTCGCCTGGACGGCCGCGGTGTCTCAGCTCGCCCCGCACTCCGAGGAGTGGGAGGCCGCGGTCGCCGAGCTCAAGGGCAAGCGGCTGAACGCGCCGGACGCCGAGCAGCTGACGGAGCGGTGGGCCCGCGAGTGCCGGGTGCTACGGCTGACGCCCGGCGAGTTCCGCACGGAGCTGCCGGACGGCTCGCTGGCCGCGGCGCCGCTGCCGACGCCCGCGACCACGCGACGGCCGGTGCCCGCGGGGCTGCCGCGACTGCTGAAGCGGGGACGCAAGGGCTGAGGGCCGGGCCACGAGGCCCGAGCGCGTTGCGGCCCGCACCCCGCACCCGTCAGGACGAGGTCTTGGGCAGCTGCTTCCCGTAGTCGACCGTGTCCTCCTGCGCCGGTGCCTCCAGCGCGAAGTCCTTGCCCCAGTCCGACAGGGTGACGGTCCCCCCGCCACCGCCGCGCGCGAACCGCAGCGGATACGCCGTGCCCTCCAGCGATACGTCGAGCGTGCCGCCCTCGCCCTTGCCGCCCATGATCTGGACGGTCCGGGCCGCGCCGACCTTCTCCCGGTCGCCCTTGTTGAGGGTGCCGTGCAGCGAGAGCAGGCCGTCGAGCAGGGTCTCCTTGTCCGTGAAGCCGCGCAGCTGCTTGTACGTGGGGTCGTCCTGGGGCACCTTCACGTACTTGTCGTTCAGCTTGTCCGCGGCGGTGCCGCCCGCCGTACTGCCGGCGCCGGACTTCTCCTCGTGGCTCCAGAACCCGGAGTCCGCCTTCAGGTAGAGCTCGTCACCGACCCGCAGCAGCTCGAAGGTGCTGTCCTTCGAGACCACGGAGCCGGTGCCGCCGTCCTCCTTGAGCTGCATGTTCAGCTTGTACGTACCGCCCTTGCTGACCAGCGTCCCGGCGAGGCGCACCGTACCGGCGGCGTCCGCCGCGTCCTGGGCCTTCTTCTCGATCTGGCCGGCTTCCAGCTTGCCGACGCCGTTGGTCCCCTGGTCCGGGTCCTCGCCGCCGCACGCCGTGAGGGTCACGGCCAGCCCCGCACAGAGCAGGGCTGCGAGTGCGGTCCGGCGTCGGGCCCGGACGGGCGGAACGGAGGAGGTCACGGGCGCACTGCCTCTCATCTGCATCTCGGGGGTGGCAGACGGCAGCGTACCTGTGCCGTGCACACCTTCCGGCAGGGAGCCGTACGGACGGCTCCACCGGGGCAACCCGGAGCGGTACGGGCTAGCCTGATCCCGTCATAACGGTTGATTGACTGCCAAACGGACCATCCGGTGAAGTCGTACACGGAAGAAGGAGGCGCACCATGGCGGCAGGCGCCCCCCGGGTGTTCGTCTCGCATCTCGCCGGTGTCCCGGTCTTCGATCCCAACGGCGACCAGGTGGGACGGGTCCGCGATCTGGTCGCGATGCTCCGGGTCGGCGGCAGGCCGCCCCGGCTGCTCGGGCTCGTCGTCGAGGTGCTCAGCCGCCGCCGGATCTTCCTGCCGATGACCCGGGTGACCGGGATCGAGTCCGGCCAGGTCGTCACCACCGGTGTGGTCAACATGCGGCGCTTCGAACAACGGCCCACCGAACGTCTGGTGCTCGGCGAGTTCCTCGACCGGCGGGTCCGCCTGGTGGAGACCGGTGAGGAGGTCACCGTCCTCGACGTCTCCGTCCAGCAGCTCCCGGCCCGCCGCGACTGGGAGATCGACAAGTACTTCGTACGCAAGGGCAAGGGCGGGGCGCTGCGCCGCAAGGGCGAGACGCTGACGGTCGAGTGGTCGGCGGTCAGCGGGTTCTCGCTGCAGGAGGACGGGCAGGGCGCCGAATCCCTGGTCGCCACGTTCGAACGGCTGCGCCCGACGGACGTGGCCAACGCGCTGCACCACCTGTCGCCGAAGCGGCGGGCCGAGGTCGCGGCCGCCCTCGACGACGACCGGCTCGCCGACGTCCTGGAGGAGCTGCCCGAGGACGACCAGGTGGAGATCATCGGCAAGCTCCAGGAGGAGCGCGCCGCCGACGTCCTGGAGGCGATGGACCCGGACGACGCGGCCGACCTGCTGTCCGAGCTGCCCGAGGAGGACAAGGAGCGGCTGCTGACGCTGATGCGGCCGGACGACGCGGCCGATGTGCGGCGCCTGATGTCGTACGAGGAGCGGACCGCGGGCGGGCTGATGACCACCGAGCCGATCATCCTGCGGCCGGACGCGACGGTCGCCGACGCGCTCGCCCGGGTCCGGCAGGCGGACCTGTCCCCGGCGCTCGCCGCCCAGGTGTACGTGTGCCGGTCGCCCGACGAGACGCCGACCGGCAAGTACCTGGGCACCGTGCACTTCCAGCGGCTGCTGCGGGACCCGCCGTACGCCCTGGTCAGCTCGATCGTGGACAGCGATCTCGTCCCCCTGGCCCCGGACACCCCGCTGTCGGCCGTGACGAGCTATCTGGCCGCGTACAACCTGGTCTCGGTACCCGTCGTGGACGAGAGCGGCTCGCTGCTCGGTGCGGTGACGGTCGACGACGTGCTCGACCACCTGCTGCCCGAGGACTGGCGGGAGACGGATTTCCACGGCGAGGAGGGGGTGGCCGGTGGCCGCTGAGGAACGCGCCAGGACGGGGCCGGTGGGGGCCTCGGGCATCGCGCGCCCGCCCCGCTCCCGGCTGGACCAGCCGAAGGACCCGCGCCGGCGGATGCTGCCCGATTACGACCCGGAGGCGTTCGGCCGGTTCTCCGAGCGGATCGCCCGTTTCCTGGGCACCGGGCGGTTCATCGTCTGGATGACGCTGGTCATCATCGTCTGGGTGGTGTGGAACGTCTTCGCACCCGAGCCCTGGCGGTTCGACCAGTACCCGTTCATCTTCCTGACGCTGATGCTGTCGCTCCAGGCCTCGTACGCGGCGCCGCTGATCCTGCTCGCGCAGAACCGGCAGGACGACCGCGACCGGGTCACCCACGAGCAGGACCGCAAACAGAACGAGCGCTCCATCGCGGACACCGAGTACCTCACCCGGGAGATCGCCTCGCTGCGGATGGGGCTCGGCGAGGTCGCCACCCGCGACTGGATCCGCTCCGAGCTGGAGGACCTCGTGAGGGACCTGGACGACCGCCGGGCCCTGTCCGCGGCCGAGAGTGACGAAGACCGCTGACGGAGGCTACTCGCGCGTAGCGACAAGCGCCGTAACGCCCTCCCGTCGCCCACCACCACCCTCAGGGAGCGCTCCGCGCACCCGTACTATCGAGGTATGGCTACGGAAGACGCGGTGCTTGAAGCACTGGCGACAGTGAACGACCCGGAGATCCACCGCCCCATCACCGAGCTCGGCATGGTGAAATCGGTCGAGATCGATGCTGACGGTGCGGTCGCTGTCACGGTCTATCTCACGGTCTCAGGCTGTCCGATGCGCGAGACGATCACGAAGAACGTGACGGACGCGGTGGCCCGCGTCGAAGGCGTCTCGCGGGTCGATGTGACGCTCGACGTGATGAGCGACGAGCAGCGCAAGGAGCTCGCTTCCTCGCTGCGCGGCGGCACGGCGGAGCGCGAGGTGCCGTTCGCCAAGCCCGGCTCGCTGACCCGGGTCTACGCGGTCGCGTCCGGCAAGGGCGGTGTCGGCAAGTCGTCGGTGACGGTGAACCTGGCGGCGGCGATGGCCGCCGACGGTCTCAAGGTCGGCGTCGTGGACGCGGACATCTACGGGCACAGTGTGCCGCGGATGCTCGGCGCGGACGGCAAGCCGACCCAGGTCGAGAACATGATCATGCCGCCGTCCTCGCACGGCGTGAAGGTCATCTCCATCGGCATGTTCACCCCGGGCAACACCCCGGTGGTCTGGCGCGGGCCGATGCTGCACCGCGCGCTCCAGCAGTTCCTCGCCGATGTGTACTGGGGCGACCTCGACGTCCTCCTGCTCGACCTGCCGCCGGGCACCGGCGACATCGCGATCTCGGTGGCGCAGCTGGTGCCGAACGCCGAGATCCTGGTCGTCACGACCCCGCAGCAGGCTGCGGCCGAGGTCGCCGAGCGGGCCGGTTCGATCGCCGTGCAGACCCACCAGAAGATCGTCGGTGTCGTCGAGAACATGTCGGGCATGCCGTGCCCGCACTGCGACGAGATGGTCGATGTGTTCGGTACCGGTGGTGGCGCGCGGGTGGCCGAGGGGCTGACGAGGACGGTCGGCGCCGAGGTACCGGTGCTCGGCTCCATCCCGATCGACGTACGGCTGCGTGAGGGCGGCGACGAGGGCAAGCCGGTCGTCCTGTCCGACCCCGACTCGCCGGCCGGCAAGGCGCTGCGCACCATCGCGGACAAGCTGGGCGGCCGTCAGCGCGGCCTGTCGGGCATGTCGCTGGGCATCACCCCGCGCAACAAGTTCTGAGACGGCGGGGGGGGGGGGGGGCCCGCCGCGGCCCCCCCCCCCCCCGCGCCCCCCCCCCCCCCCGGGCGCCCCCCCCCCCCCCCCCCCCCCCCAACCCCCCCCACCCGCACCGGGAAAAAGAG
>NZ_JBIDCA010000002.1:301393-322574 GCF_043204345.1 Streptomyces sp. NPDC047917 | reverse complement strand
GCCCGGTGACGGTCGTACGCGACGCGTGATCGACCGGGCATGACACGGGAGCGGGGCCCCCCACCGGGGGGGGGGGCCCCGCCCCGGGGCCGGCCACCGCTCCGTGGTCCGCGCACGTACCCGTGGTCCGCACACTCACCCGCACGCACCCGTACTGCGACGCGTACGTTCCCGTACTACGCGTACGTCGTGATGTCGCCGATCACCGAGAAGCCCAGCCCGTACGCGCTCATCCCGCGTCCGTAGGCGCCGATGTGCACCCCGCCGAGCGCCGATCCGGCCAGCACCCAGCCGAACTCGGACTCGCGGTAGTGGAACGGTACGGGGACGCCGTCCACCGGCAGTGAGAGCACCGACCACGCGGGGCCGTCCAGGTCGTCGGCGAGTTCGAACGCCGTCTCCGTCTGCTGGTCCAGCCAGTCGTCGCGCAGCGCATGGTCCATCTGCGGCGGCCAGGTGCAGGCGAGCAGGCCGGAGCCGGCCAGCCAGGCCGCGGAGGACACCGTGGTCGCGTCCAGCACTCCCGTGCCGTCGCCGCTGCGCCGCACCGGGTTGCTGGCCATCGACACGACGACGGCGAACCGTTGCTTCTCGGCGCCCGCGTCGGCCCGGACCGACGGTTCGTCACCGTGCCCGATGGAACCGTGCTGGACCGTGCCGTCCGCCGCGGTGCCGACCTGCATCAGCCGGCGGGGCCCGGTGAAGGCCTCGTCCAGTCCGTACCAGGGGAACGTGGCCGCCAGATAGCCGTCGACAGTGCGCCGGGCCGCCGGCATCCCCTCTGCCGTGACTGTGCTCGGCGCATCTTCCGCGCCCACCCGACTTGTCGTCTCCATCTGCCCGGCCGCCTCCTCGATCCGTTGGGTCCGGAGCGGCCCGCCCCCCAACGGGCGTACTCACAACCGGACAGATGGAGAATAGCCATACCCTCCCGACGAGCCGGGATTGGCGGGGGGTCAGGTGGCGTCGGCGTCGAACGGCGGCCGGTCGTCCTTGGCGGGCTGGTCACGCTTCTTGAGCAGGTCCGGAGCACCGGCGGAGCCATTGGCGGCGGTGATCGCGGAGCCGCTCGACACGCTGGCCCGGGAGTCCTCGGACTCCAATTCCTTGCTCTCGCGACCGTTCACCGCGTCGGTCACCTCGGCCAGGTCCTTGCGGAGGTCGAAGCTCTCGCGGATCTCCTTCAGCCCCAGATCGTCGTTGCCGTCCATGAGCTGCTTGCGGACGAACGTCTTGGGGTTGAGGTCCTCGAACTCGAAGTCCTTGAACTCCGGGCCGAGCTCCGTGCGGATGTCTTCCTTGGCGCTCTCCGAGAACTCGCGGATCTTGCGGATGAAGCGCGAGGCGTCCTGGATAACCTTCGGCAGCTTGTCCGGGCCGAAGATCAGCACGCCCAGAACAGCGAGCGTCACCAGCTCGAGTGCGCCTATGTCATTGAACACCCTGTTGCCCTTCGTGTTCTCCGAGACCATGTCGGTCGAGGTCCGGACCCGGCCCACGGTACCCGCCGGAACTGTCCGCGCGGTAGCGTCCCGGGCCCGTCACGTGCCGCTTGCGGAGCCGAGCGTCAAAGAGATGGACAGGTCTTTACCACCGCGGGTCAGCGCGAGGTCCAGACGGTCGCCCGGGCGGTGCGCGCGGATCTTCACGATCAGCTCCTCACCACTGTGCACACGCTGTCCGTCGACCTCGGTGATGACGTCCCCGGGCCTGATCCCGGCCTTGGCGCCGGGCCCGCCCGGCGTCACCGCGGGCTTGCCCTCGGCGCCCTTCGACCCGACCCTGGCGCCGTCCCCGGTGTACTTCATGTCGAGCGTGACACCGATCACGGGGTGGGTGGCCCTGCCGGTGTTGATCAGCTCTTCGGCGACCCGCTTGCCCTGGTTGATCGGGATGGCGAAGCCGAGGCCGATGGAACCCGCCTGCCCGCCCTCCTCGGACGCGCCGCTGTCGGCGGCCCGGATGGCGCTGTTGATACCTATGACATGGGCGTCGGCGTCGACGAGCGGACCGCCGGAGTTCCCGGGGTTGATCGGCGCGTCGGTCTGCAGCGCGTCGACGTAGCTGATGTCGCTGCCGTCGCCCTTCTCGCCGCCCGCGGTGATCGGCCGGTCCTTGGCGCTGATGATGCCGGAGGTGACGGTGTTGGACAGGTCGAAGGGGGCGCCGATGGCCACCACGGGGTCACCGACCCGCACATTGTCGGAGTTGCCCAGCGGCAGCGGCTTGAGGCCGGAGACCCCGGTGACCTTGACCACGGCCAGGTCGTAGCCGCTGTCCTTGCCGACGACCTCGCCACGCGCGGTTTCGCCGCCGCTGAACGTGACGGTGATCTCGCCGGCCTGGCCGGCCGGGGCGACGACGTGGTTGTTGGTGAGGATGTGGCCGGAGTTGTCGAGGACGAAGCCGGTGCCGGTGCCGGACTCGGTGGAGCCGCTGACGTGGAGGGTGACCACGCTGGGCAGGGCACTGGCGGCGATACCGGCGACGCTGTCCGGGGCACGGCCGCCGCTGCTGTGGCCGGCCTGCGGGAGTTCGACCTGGGTGAGGCCGCCGTTGCGCTCTATGTAGGCCCCGATGCCGCCGCCGATGCCGCCCGCCACCAGCGCGAGCAGTACCGCGCCGACCAGGAGCGAGCCGCGCCGGTCCTTCCTGCGGCCGGGGTCGGCCCCGAGCGGCGGGCCCGGATTGGTGAGCGGCTGCCTGGGCGCGCCCCAGGGGTCGTACTGGAGCCACTGCGTGGATGCCCCGTCGGACTGCTGGGGCTGTGGCTGCTGGGGGGCGTGGGGCTGCTGGGAGGCGTGGGGCTGTGGCTGTGGCTGTGGCTGCTGGGAGGCGTGGGGCTGCTGGGGGGTGTGGGGCGGGGGCGGCGCGAAGCCGGTGGGGGCGGGAGCGGGCGCGGCGGGGACGGGCGCGGCGGGGACGGGCGTGGGGGCGGTCTGCGTGGGGGCGGGCTGCGTGGGGATGCCGGCACCGTTCGTCCCCGCGTACTGCGGGGGTACGGGGGTGCCGTGCGCCGGGGTCGGGACCGGTCGCTGCACGGGAGGTGCGGGCGCCCAGGGGCCCGGTCCGCCGTAGGGCGGGGTGCTGTACTCGTCGGGCTCGTGCAGCGGCTTCGTGAGCCGCGCGGCCGGCACGTCGGGCCCCGGCCCGGGGGCCGGCGGCGCGTCGGCCGTGGGCACTCCCGGCTCCGGCTCCGTCATGCCGCTCCCGGCCGTCGCTTCCGTCGCCAGGACCGCGTCAGGCGCCGTGATCGCGTCCGTCGGTGCATCCGCCGGGTCGGCCGCAGGTGCCGCCGGGTCCGCCACGGGTGTCGGCCCGTCCGGTGCCGTGCGAGTGGTGCGTCCCGGTGTGGGCCTGCTCCACCACTTGGCCTTCGGCCCGGTGGACTTCCCGTCTTCCATGCTCTCCCCGCAACTGCCGCAACTGGCCTCTGCACGCCCCGCCAGGGGCGTCCCTCCCGGAACTGCTCCCGGAATTCAACCAGGTTTGCGAATACTTGCGCAGACCCTGTCGGTCAGCGCCGGGAGGAAAGCGGCAGACCCAGATCGGCGGGGGTGGGAAGCGCCGAGGCCGACGACCGTGCCCAGGGCGGTGGTGACGACTGCGTCCCGGACGGTGGCGTGGAGGGCACCGGGGACTGCGTGGCGAGCCGCCCGAAGACCTGGGCGAAGAGCGGGGTGGTGCCGGTCGGACGTATCAGCGGCGGCGCGGACACATTGGTCAGGACGTGCGTGGCCAAGGTGCTCCCGGCAAGGGTCGCGGTGGAGAGCACCGCGGGGGTCGCCGAGGTCGCCGTCGGTGCGACGCTCGGCGCCGTCGACGGGGCGGAGGCGATCGAGCGCTCGCCCGAGCCTCTCGCGGCGAGCGTGCCGTGGCTGCCGCCGCGACGGCCGGCCGGGCCGCCGCTCTCACCGCGCGAAGGCGTGTCGAGCGGGGTCACCGCGTTTCCGGCGCCCGTGGCCCGGGCCGCCGAGCTGGGACCCGCACCCGTGGGCAGGGCACCGCCGAGCGCGATGGCCGCCAGCGAGACGGCACTCGCCGCCGCGAAGGCGAATCTCCGGCCGCGCCAGGGCGACCGCTCGCCCTCCCGGCCCACCTCATGGATCCGGAAACCGGACCGGGAGGGCCCGCCCGGCAGCACGGCGGTCGAGCCGTGCGGGGTGGGGAGGAAGCCGAAGCCGCCGAGCGGCCGGCTCCCCGGCGAGTCCGGGCGGCTGCCGGACGGCTGGATCACGGGGAAGAGCCCGTCGGCGAAGCGCCCGGAGCCGCCGAATGGTCTGTCCGGGCCGTCGTCGTCACCCCCCGGACCCCCTGGAAGGCCCTGCAGCCGGGCGAGGAACCCCTCGGACGGCGACGGTGGGGCGGACTGGGCGAAGACGCTTTTCAGGCGCCGCTGCGCCGCGGCCTCGGCCTTGCACTTGGCGCAGGTCGCGAGGTGGGCGAGCACCCGCTCGCGGGCGTCGTGTTTCAGCTCGCCGTCGACGAGCGCGGCGAGGCGGTCCCCCAGGTGTTGTTCCGCGGGGGTCGGATCTGTGCCACTCACGCCGTTCCGCCCTCCCCCGCAAGGATGGCGCCTGCCAGCGAGCGCTGCTCGGCCCGGGCCTCGGGCGAACGGTGCTGCAACGCCTTGCGCAGGTGCGAACGGCCGCGGTGGATACGGCTGCGCACGGTGCCGAGCTTCACGCCCAGCGTCGCGGCGATCTCCTCGTACGAAAGGCCCTCGATGTCGCAGAGCACGACGGCGGCACGGAACTCGGGCGCGAGGGTGTCCAGCGCCTGCTGCACGTCCGCGTCGAAGTGGGTGTCGTTGAAGACCTGCTGCGGGGACGGCTCACGGCTCGGCAGCCGCTCGGCGGCGTCGTCGCCGAGCGAGTCGAAACGGATCCGCTGCTTACGACGGACCATGTCCAGGAACAGGTTGGTCGTGATGCGGTGCAGCCAGCCCTCGAACGTGCCGGGCGTGTAGGTCGACAGCGACCGGAACACGCGGACGAAGACCTCCTGGGTGAGGTCCTCGGCGTCGTGCTGGTTGCCCGTCAGCCGGTAGGCGAGGCGGTAGACCCGGCCGCTGTGCGTGCTGACGATCTCTTCCCATGAGGGCGGCGTCCACGCCTGGGAGTCCGCATCTGAGGCGAAGGTCGCGGTCGGTGCGGAGTCGTTGGAAGAACGGTCAGCAATGTTGGTCACGGATTTCGGCTCACCCGCCGACCTGAGAAAGCGCCGCAGCACTCCTCCCCGATCCACAGGCGCAGCCGCACCTCCCCTATCGGCTCTGGTGGTGTCCAGTGGAGCCCCTACCATAGCCACCTCGCCCGTTAGCTCCGGATAAGCCTTTTTCCTGCTGGGGCCGGGGATCACCCCGGAAACCTCCGGCCCGTGGCTCCCGGACCCGATCTGCGGGCCGAATCCACGTGCTTTCCCCTGCCTCTCCATAACGCCCGGTCCCATCTGCGGGTTCCCGGGCGCAGCGGATACAGTCACCGTTGCGCCAACTACGGGGACAGGAGAGGGTCATTACCGCCAACCGGCAGACGAGCTGGGCGTTCGCCGACGCCTTTGTCGCCGAGGACGAAGCACTGCACTGGGCCCGGGACCGGGCCCGGGATGCGGGGCTCCGCTCGGTGTCGCCAGGTACCGGCGCCGCGCTGCGCTTGCTCGCTGCCACGACGGACGCCAAAGCGGTGGCCGAAATCGGCACCGGGACCGGCGTGTCCGGCCTCTACCTGCTGCACGGAATGCGGCCCGACGGCGTGCTGACCACGGTCGACCCGGAGCCCGAGCGCCAGCAGTTCGCCCGCGAGGCGTTCCGGGCCGCGGGGTTCGCCGCCAACCGGGCCCGCTTCATCCCCGGCCGCGCCCTGGACGTACTGCCCCGGCTCGCGGACGGCGGATACGACCTCGTGTTCTGCGACGGCGACCGGCTGGAGAGTCTGGACTGCCTCGCTGAATCGTTGCGCCTGCTGCGCCCCGGCGGCCTGGTCTGCTTCGAGGGCGTCTTCGCCGACGGACGCACGGTCGATTCCGCCGCGCAGCCCGCGGAGGTGCTGCGGCTGCGGGAGCTGCTGCGTGCGGTGCGGGAGAGCCAGGAGCTGATGTCGACACTGCTGCCGGTGGGCGACGGGCTGCTGTGCGCGGTGCGCAGGGGCTGACGCCCCGGAGCGCGGAAGCCTCGGCCCGTGGCTCGTGCTGTCGGTCCGTGTGCGGCCGTCCGGGGGTGTCCTCAATCGCCGGACGGCCTTGATATCGCGCCCCGGGCAGCGGGACCGGCTTGAGTTCTGCGCCCGGGACAGCGGGACCGGGTTGATTTCGATCTCGGTGCCCGGGCGGCGGGACCGGCTTGATCACGCAGTACTGCCCCGGCACGGAGTCCGTGCCGGGGCAGTACCGAAGTGTTGGGCGCCTCTGCTCAGCCGACGACCTTCTTGAGGGCATCGCCGAGGGCATCGGCCTCGTCCGGAGTCAGCTCCACGACAAGCCGACCGCCGCCTTCGAGCGGAACGCGCATGACGATGCCCCGCCCCTCCTTTGTCACCTCGAGCGGGCCGTCGCCCGTCCGCGGCTTCATGGCCGCCATGCTCGTTCCCCTTCCTGAAACCAGCTCATCGCAACCGGCGGCCCCATGACAGGCGCTGTGTCACCGGCATCGAACACGTTGCTTCAAGGCCATTATCCCGCATCACAGACCCCGATGACCAACATCGGTCTGCATCGCTTGCGCAACGCGCTCTCTCAAAACCACCCAATTCGGCGATCGGCCTGCGATACTCCGCCGCCTGCACCCCCGCATCGGGGCGTAATTGTTAGACGCAGGTCACATGTCGGCGCCCGCCGGAGTCGGCCATGCTTGCCTGGACAGGCATTGCCCGAGGTGCGAAGGGGACAAGAAATGGCCGACCACATGGCGGACAGCGTGCTCTGCGAAGTGAGCGACGGACTCGCGACGATCACGATCAACCGTCCCGACGCGATGAACGCCATGAACACCGCCGCCAAGGTGGCCCTCCGGGACGCGCTGCGGTCCGCGGCGGCCGACACCGCCGTACGGGCCGTGCTGCTCACCGCGACCGGGCGGGCGTTCTGTGTCGGCCAGGACCTGAAGGAGCACGTGGCCGCGCTGGAGAGCACCCGCGAGTCCGGCAGCGGCAACGCGCTGAGCACGGTGCGGGAGCACTACAACCCGATCGTGCGGGCCATCACCGAGATGCCCAAGCCGGTCGTCGCCGGGGTCAACGGGGTCGCCGCCGGTGCCGGTTTCGGCTTCGCGCTCGCCTGCGACTACCGGGTGGTCGCCGACACCGCCTCGTTCAACACCTCGTTCGCCGGTGTGGCGCTCACCGCCGACTCGGGCGTCTCCTGGACGCTGCCCCGTCTGATCGGGCAGAGCCGCGCCGCCGATCTGCTGTTCTTCCCGCGCTCGATCTCCGCTCAGGACGCCCATGAGCTGGGCATCGTGAACAAGCTCGTGCCCGCCGCCGACCTGGCCGCCGAGGCCGCCGCCGTGGCCCGCACCCTGGCGGCCGGCCCCACCGTGGCCTACGCCGCGCTCAAGGAGTCCCTGGCCCACGGCGCCGGTCACACGCTGAGCGAGGCGCTGGAGAAGGAGGACGAGCTCCAGACCCGGGCGGGGCGGTCCGAGGACCACACGATCGCGGTCCAGGCGTTCCTGAACAAGGAAAAGCCGAAGTACCTCGGCCGCTAGACCCGGGATCGGCCCACACGGTCCCCTCGGCCCACACGATCCCTGTGATCCCCTCGGCCCATACAGTCCCTGTGGTCCCCTACGGCCCGTACGGTCTCCACGGCCCGTACGGTCTCCACGGCCCGTACGGGCCCTGCGTTCCCCGCAGCCCTACGTGCCGGTTCCGCGTGCCACGCAGTCGGCCAGGTGGTCGTCGACCAGGCCGCACGCCTGCATCAGCGCGTAGGCCGTGGTGGGTCCGACGAAGCGCAGCCCGCGCTTCTTGAGGTCCTTGGCCAGCGCGGTGGACTCTGGGGTGATCGCGGGGATGTCTCCGGTGGTGCGCGGGACCGGGCGGGCGGCCGGGTCGGGGGCGTGGGACCAGATCACCTCGTCCAGCTCGCCGGCCGCCCAGCCGGCCAGCACCTTGGCGTTGGCGAGGGTCGCGTCGATCTTCGCGCGGTTGCGGATGATGCCGACGTCGGCGAGGAGGCGTTCCTTGTCGGCGTCGGTGAACTCCGCGACCGCGGGGATCCTGAACCCGGCGAAGGCGGAACGGAAGCCCTCCCGGCGGCGCAGGATCGTCAGCCAGGACAGGCCCGACTGGAAGGCCTCCAGGCAGAGCCGCTCGAAGAGGGCGTCGTCGCCGTGGACGGGCCGGCCCCACTCGGTGTCGTGGTAGGCGAGGTAGTCCTCGGTGGAGAGCCCCCACGGGCAGCGCAGGCCGCCGTCCGGGGCCGCTTCGGCTCCGCTCATCGCAGGTGCTCCTCTCCCGTGTTCCCGGCGTGCCCGTTGTTCCCGGCGTGCCCGTTGTTCCCGGCGTGCCCGTTGTTCCCGGCGTGCCGCGAGTCCTGCTCCGGCGCCTCCCACGGCGCTCTCGGGCGGTCCCCGGGCAGCTCCCGGTCGTGCTGCGGGCGCTCCTGCGGCGGCTCGATCAGATCGGGGCCACCGACCGCGGTCGCCTGGGCTCCGGCCAGCGCCGATTCCAGCTCCGCGATCCGCGCGTCCCGCTCGGCGAGCTCGGCGCCGAGCCGGTCGAGCGCCTCGTCGACGTCCGTCATGCGGTAGCCGCGTACCGCCACCGGCAGGCGCAGCGCGTCGACGTCCGCGCGGCCGACCGGTCTCGTGGCGGGCAGCGGGTCGGTCAGCTGCTCGGGCGCCACATCCTGCAGGACGGCGCTCTTCCCCCCGCCGACCACCGCTAGGGTGACCGCGGCCACGACCACGACCATCGTCACCAGCAAGAACCAGAACACGCGCATCTCCCCGGGAGCGGAAACCTGTCCGGCTCCGATCGTGCCATGCGGCACCGACAGCCGGTGTCCGCCGGACCAGGCACTAGGGTCGCAGGCGGCTCATGGGGCGATCCATCAGAGCTCACGGGGCGGTCTACCAGAAGGAGAAACGCGGTATGCGAAGCGGTGCGCTCAGGCTGGGGCGGCGCGAATTCGGTCCGCACGAGCCGGTGATCATGGCGATCGTGAACCGTACTCCGGACTCCTTCTACGACCAGGGCGCGACCTTCCGGGACGAACCGGCGCTCGCCCGGGTCGAGCAGGCGATCGCGGACGGTGCGGCGATCGTCGACATCGGGGGCGTGAAGGCGGGGCCGGGCGAGGAGGTGACCGCCGAGGAGGAGGCGCGCCGCACGGTGGGGTTCGTCGCGGAGGTGCGCCGCCGCCACCCGGACGTGGTGATCAGCGTCGACACCTGGCGCCACGACGTGGGCGAGGCGGTCTGCGAGGCCGGCGCGGACGTGCTGAACGACGCGTGGGGCGGCGTGGACCCGAAGCTCGCGGAGGTCGCCGCGCGGTACGGAGCGGGTCTGGTGTGCACACACGCGGGCGGCGCCGAGCCGCGGACCCGGCCGCACCGGATCGCGTACGAGGACGTCATGGCGGACATCCTGCGGGTGACGGTGGGACTGGCCGAGCGGGCGGTGGAGCTCGGCGTGCGGCCCGACGGGATCATGATCGACCCCGGTCATGACTTCGGGAAGAACACCCGGCACTCCCTGGAGGCGACCCGCCGGCTCGGCGAGATGACGGAGACCGGCTGGCCGGTGCTCGTCTCGCTGTCCAACAAGGACTTCGTCGGCGAGACGCTCGACCGGCCGGTGAAGGAGCGGGTGATCGGAACGCTGGCGACCACGGCCGTCTCGGCATGGCTGGGGGCGCAGGTGTACCGGGTGCACGAGGTGGCGGAGACCCGGCAGGTGCTGGACATGGTGGCGTCCATCGCGGGGCACCGGGAGCCGGCCGTGGCACGGCGCGGACTGGCCTGACCGGGGCGGGGCCTGCCGGGCCGCGCCCCGGACGCACCCCACGCCCCGAACCCGGCACCGGCCGTCGGCCCCGCCCCGGCACCGCTCCTCGAACGGCTCCTACCGGCCGACCTCCTTCGTCACGAGGTTGACCGCCTCGTCCACGTCGTCGGTGACGTGGAACAGCAGCAGGTCGCGCTCGGAAGCCTTGCCCTGCGCCACCACCGTGTCCCGCAGCCAGTCCACGAGACCGCTCCAGTAGGCGGTGCCGAACAGCACGATCGGGAAGCGGGTGACCTTGCCCGTCTGGACGAGGGTGAGGGCCTCGAAGAGTTCGTCCAGGGTGCCGAGCCCGCCGGGCAGTACGACGAAGCCCTGCGCGTACTTCACGAACATCGTCTTGCGGACGAAGAAGTAGCGGAAGTTGACGCCGATGTCGACGTGCGGGTTGAGGCCGGACTCGAAGGGCAGCTCGATGCCGAGACCGACCGAGACCCCCTTCGCCTCCCGCGCCCCCTTGTTCGCCGCCTCCATCGCTCCCGGCCCGCCTCCGGTGATGACCGCGAAGCCGGCCTCCACCAGGGCCTTGCCGATCCGTACGCCCGCCTCGTAGTCGGGTCCGTCGGCCGGGGTACGGGCGGAGCCGAAGACGCTGATCGCGCTCGGCAGTTCGGCCAGCGCGCCGAATCCCTCGACGAACTCCGACTGGATGCGCATCACCCGCCAGGGGTCGGTGTGCACCCACTCGGAGTCGCCCTCGGTGTCCAGCAGCCGCTGGTCGGTGGTGCCGGGCTGTACCTGTTCCCTGCGGCGCAGTACTGGTCCGAGCCGCTGCTCCTCGGGGACACGTGCTCCCTCGGGGTTGCCCATGACCTGCTCCCTCCGACGACGATCGACAGCCATCCGCGATGACCGTCCGTTGTCAGGTCAGGGTAGATCGACGGAGGTTACGGACAGGGGAATGCCATGGGTCAGGAGGTGAGCCAGGAGCGGAGCCGCTCCTCGCACTGCGTGATCCGCTCGACCACCACGTGCTCGTCGCGCTTGTGGGCGAAGAGCGGGTCGCCCGGTCCGTAGTTCACCGCGGGGATGCCGAGGGAGCCGAAGCGGGAGACGTCCGTCCAGCCGAACTTGGGCCGGGCGGTGCCGCCCACCGCCGCCATGAACGCCTTGGCCGCCGGGTGCGAGAGGCCGGGCATGGCCGCGCCCGAGTGGTCGTCGACGACGAATTCGGCGACGCCGCAGTCCGCGAAGACCTCGTGGACGTGGGCCAGCGCCTCCTCGGCGGTCCGGTCGGGCGCGTACCGGAAATTGACCACGACGGTGCAGGCGTCCGGGATGACGTTGTTGGCGACGCCCCCCTCGATCCGTACCGCGTTCAGGCCCTCGCGGTATTCGAGGCCCTCGATGACCGGGCGGCGCGGTTCGTACGCGGCGAGGCGGGCCAGGACCGGGGCGGCGGAGTGGATGGCGTTGGACCCCATCCAGCCGCGCGCGGAGTGGGCCCGCTCCCCCTCCGTACGGAGGAAGACCCGCAGGGTGCCCTGGCAGCCGCCCTCGACCTCGGCGTCGGTGCCCTCCAGCAGGATCGCGAAGTCGCCCGTCAGCCAGTCGGGGTGGGCGTCGGCGATGTGGCCGAGCCCGTTGAGGTGCGCGGCGACCTCCTCGTTGTCGTAGAAGACGAAGGTCAGGTCGCGGTTGGGCTCGGGCACGGTCGCGGCGATCCGCAGCTGGACGGCGACGCCCGACTTCATGTCGGAGGTGCCGCAGCCCCACAGCACCCCGTTCTCGTCGAGCCGGGACGGCACGTTGTCGGCGATCGGAACGGTGTCGATGTGCCCGGCGAGCACCACCCGCTCGGCGCGGCCCAGGTCCGTCCTGGCCACGACGTTGTTGCCGTACCGGTCGACGGTCAGGTGGGGCAGGGTGCGCAGCGCCGACTCGATCGCGTCCGCGAGGTCCTTCTCCTGGCCGCTGACCGACGGGAAGTCGACGAGCCGGGCGGTCAGCTCCGGGCCGTCGAGGGTGAGGTCAAGTGTGGTTTCGGGCATGGGACCGACCCTAAAGGACTGGGCCCTCGGCCCCGGCCGGGCACTCCAGTACGGTGGGCGCGTGCCCCGGACCGTCTCCCCCGCCCGCCGACACACCGGCCGCAGCCGCCCCTTGCGTATCGCGGCCGCCTTTGTCGTGCTCGCCGCGCTCGGCGGCTATCTGACCGTTCAGTACATAACCGGCAGCCAGGTCATCGAGGGATGCACCGTGCGGTCCGCGGACGGTTCGGACGGCGAGGGCCGCACGTACCGGATGAGCCCGGAGCAGGCCGTCAACGCCGCGACGATCTCCGCGGTCGGCACCTCGCGCGGGATGCCGGAGCGCGCCGTGACGATCGCGCTGGCGACCGCGCTCCAGGAGTCCGGGCTGCGGAACATCGAGCACGGCGACCGGGACTCGCTGGGGCTGTTCCAGCAGCGCCCCTCGCAGGGCTGGGGCACCGAGAAGCAGATCCTGGACCCCGTCTACTCCGCCGGGGAGTTCTACCGGCATCTGGCCGAGGTCCCCGGCTACTCGCGGCTGCCGCTGACGGTCGCGGCCCAGCGGGTCCAGCGCAGCGGTTTCCCGCAGGCGTACGCGAAGCACGAGCCGGACGCGGCCCTGCTGGCGGCCGCGCTGACCGGCCGTACGCCCGCCGCGCTGAACTGCGCGCCGCCACGGGCGACGGCGGCGGGCCCCGACGCGGCGAAGGTGCGGGCGGAGCTGGTGCGCGCCTTCGGCAAGGAGGTGCTGCCCGCGGCGAGGACGGGGCCGCAGGACGGCGGGGCGGCCGGTGCGGCGGCGACGAGCACGGTCTCGGTGCCGGTGCCCGCGCCCCGGGCGTCCGAGGACGGCGGCTCGGCCCGGCGCGGCTGGGAGCTGGCGCACTGGGCGGTGGCGCAGTCCGAGGCGCTCCGCCTGGGCGAGGTCTCGTACGCGGGCCGGGTGTGGGAGGCCGGGACGGGCTGGCGGACGGAACTCAAGGAATCGGGCACCACCGACGTACGGATCAGGCTCGCGCGCTAGTTCGTACGATCACCCGGAGGTGTCGTCCGATTCTTTCCGGACAACTCCGCGGGCCACGGCTTCCGAATTCCGTCGGCGCCTTCTCGATTTCCTTGCGGCAGAAGAGAAGTGACGGTTCATCAACACCCCTGGGAATGTCCCGCCGACCGGGGTTTCCGCAATGCCGATGATGTGACACATTGCCTACTCTTTACCTCGGCCCACCGCAACCTCCCCCACCCTTTCGACGGTTGTCATTGCGTCCGATCAACGGACAGACCTATTCCTCATCCTGTCGAAGGAGCATCATGTCCCTCCCCCTGACCCGCCGGATCGCCCGTGCCGCACTGCTGATCGCCGCGGGTGCCGCTCCCGTGGTCGGTGCGGCCGGAGCCGCGGGTGCCGCGGAACTCCCGCAGACCCCGGAGCTCGGCGGTCTGACCGCCGTCGACGGCGCCGGTCTCGGCAAGACGGTCGACGGCGCGTCCCAGCAGGGCACCGAGGTGGCGGGCGACACCGGCGGCAAGATCGTCGGGACCACCCTCCCGGCCGCGAGCAGGACCGTCGGCAAGGCCGGCGCCGAGACCACCCCCGCCGTGCAGAAGGCCGCGGGCGGCGCCGCGGGCAGTGCGGGCCAGGTCGTCGGCGAGACCGCCGGCTCGGTGACCGGGGGCGGCCTGCCCACCCAGGGCCTGCCGATCGGCGGCTGACCCGCACCGGCCGCCGGCCGGCACATCACATACGCGAGGGGCCTCGGGAGTGCGCACTCCCGAGGCCCCTCGCGTGTACCGCCGGCTCGCGTGTGCCGGCAGCCTCTCAGCCCAGTCGCTTGACGGCGGCCGCCACCCGCTCGTCCGTCGCCGTGAACGCCACCCGTACGAAGTGGTCGCCGGCCGGTCCGTAGAAGTCGCCGGGCGCCACCAGGATGCCGAGCTCCGCCAGGTACGCCACGGTCTCCCAGCACGGCTCGTCGCGCGTCGCCCACAGGTAGAGGCTGGCCTCGCTGTGCTCGATCCGGAAGCCGTGCGCCTCCAGCGCGGTGCGCAGGGCCGCGCGCCGCTGCGCGTACCGGGTCCGCTGCTCGGCCACGTGCTCGTCGTCGCCGAGCGCCGCGACCGTCGCCGCCTGGACCGGGGCCGGCGTCATCATGCCGCCGTGCTTGCGGATCAGCAGCAGCTCGCCGAGGACCGCCGCGTCGCCCGCGGCGAAGGCCGCGCGGTAGCCGGCCAGGTTCGAGCGCTTGGAGAGCGAGTGCACGGCGACGATGCCCTCGTACGTCCCGCCGCAGACGTCCGGGTGCAGCACGGAGACCGGCTCGGCCTCCCAGCCCAGCTCCAGGTAGCACTCGTCGCTGAAGACCAGCACGCCGTGCTCGCGGGCCCAGGCGACGATCCGGATCAGCTCGTCCTTGGCCAGGACGCGGCCGGTCGGATTGGACGGCGAGTTGAGCCAGAGCAGCTTGAGCCCGGCCGGGTCCAGCTCCGTCGGGTCGTCGTAGACCACGGGCTCGGCGCCGCAGAGCCGGGCACCCACCTCGTACGTCGGGTAGGCGAGGCGCGGGTAGGCCACCCTGTCCCCGGCGCCGAGGCCGAGCTGGGTCGGCAGCCAGGCCACCAGCTCCTTGGAGCCGACGACCGGCAGGACGTGGTGGTGCGTCACCCCGACCGCGCCGAGCCGCCGCTCCACCCACCCGGTGATCGCGTCACGCAGCTCGGTGGTCCCCCACACCGTCGGATAGCCGGGACTGTCCGCGGCGGCGACCAGCGCCTGCCGGATCAGCTCGGGCACCGGGTCGACGGGCGTGCCGACGGACAGGTCCACGATGCCGTCGGGGTGGGCGCCGGCCGTCGACTTGTAGGGCGCGAGCTTGTCCCAGGGGAAGACCGGGAGGCGGGAGGAGACTGCGGACACAGGACTCTGCTTTCTCGTACGGGGTCACGGGCGGCACTCGGACCGCCCGTCACCCGGGCGTGGAAACGCCTCGGTCCCGCACGGTGACGAGCCGTACGGGACCGGGGCGGCGCACGTGCCGGCCGCGGATTACTGGTTCTGCGGCGGCAGTGCGGCGATGAACGCGTGGTCGCGCTCGATCAGGCCCAGCTTGGAGGCACCACCGGGCGACCCGAGGTCGTCGAAGAACTCGACGTTCGCCTTGTAGTAGTCCTTCCACTCCTCCGGGGTGTCGTCCTCGTAGAAGATCGCCTCGACCGGGCACACCGGCTCACAGGCTCCACAGTCGACGCATTCGTCCGGGTGGATGTACAAGGACCGCTGGCCCTCATAGATGCAGTCGACGGGGCACTCTTCGATGCAGGCCTTGTCCTTTACGTCGACACAAGGCTGCGCGATGACGTAGGTCACGCTGTCGTTCCTCCTCGGTAGGGCGTTGGCTCTCGCGCGGGAGCGCGGCGTCGTCGATGCCCGCCCCTAGTATCTCCGTTCCGGGGCACGAACCGAACAGGAGGGGCATAGAGAGCTGTGGAATTCACCATCGGCGGACAGCTCAAGGTCCGAATCACACCGGCTGACGTGGGCAAACGGGTATCAGTCCGGCGTGTGTGCGAGAGCGGCCCGCAAGGAGCGAAGTTCGCCGACACGGTCGGAGTTCTCACATCGTGGGACGACGGTGTGGTCTCGATCACACCGAAGAGCGGTGAGTCCGTCCGGATCGCGGAGTCGGCGCTGGTGGCGGGCAAGGTCGTGCCGGCCGCGCCGGCCCGGCGGCGCGGCCCGGCGGCCTCCTTCGAGGAGCTCGCGCCCGTCTGCGCCCGCGCCTGGCAGCCGGTGGAGAGCGAACCGCTCGGCGACTGGCGGCTGCGCGCCGCGCGGGGGTTCACCCGGCGCGCCAACTCCGTACTGCCGCTCGGCGATCCGGGCGTCCCGCTCGACGAGGCGCTCCGGCGCGTTGTGCGGTGGTACGGGGAACGGGACCTGCCCGCGTACATCCAGACCGCGACCGGTGCCGAGGGCACCCAGGAGCTGCTCTGCGCGGAGCTGGAGGAGCGCGGATGGCGCCGCGAGGTGACGGCGGAGGTACGGACCGCCGGGCTCGCGCCGGTCGGTGATCTGGACGCGGACGTGTCGCAGGTGCGGCTGAGCCGGGACCTCGACGAGACGTGGCTCTCCCGCTACCAGCGCTTCGACACCCCGGGCCCGCACGTCCTGGCGGTACTGCGCGGCGGCCCCTCGGTCTGGTTCGCCTCGGTGCCCGGTGACGGCGGGGACGCGGCGCCCGCCGCGATCGGGCGGTGTGTGGTGGACGGCCGCTGGGCCGGCTTCATGGCCGTCGAGGTCGATCCGGCGTACCGCCGCAGGGGCATCGCCACCGCCGTGATGACCGCGCTCGCCCGCCGGGCCCTGGAGGAGGGCGCGTCGGCGGCATGGCTCCAGGTGGAGACGGACAACACGGGGGCACGGGCACTGTACGAGGACATGGGGTTCGCGGTGCACCACCTGTACCACCACTTCCGGTCGGCATGAGGGGGCGGACGGCAGCGATGAATCCTGAACCCGCCGGCCGGCCCGGCCGCCCGGACCCGGACGAGCTGCGCCGGCAGTTCGCCGAGGAGGCGCGCGCCGAGCGGCCGGACCTCGCACTGCTCTGCCTGCTGCTGGGCGCGGTGGCCGATCCGGCGCTGGACGTGCACGGGATCGACGCGGCGCAGATCGAGCTGGACGAGCTGGCGGGGCGGCTCCCGTACGGGGTGCGGGGCGGCCGGGCCTGGGCGTCGGCGCTGGCCGGACTGCTGGGCGAGCGGTGCGGCTTCGCGGGTTCGTCGGCGGACTACCAGCGGCTGGAGTCGTCACTGCTGCACGAGGTGCTGCGCAGGCGGCGCGGGCTGCCGATCCTGCTGTCCGTGGTGTGGATCGAGGTGGCGCGGCGGGCGGGTGCCCCGGTGTACGGGGTCGCGCTGCCCGGTCATTTCGTCGTCGGCTTCGGCGATCCGGCCGAGCGGGTACTGGCCGATCCGTTCGACGGGGGTCGGCCGATGACCGGGCAGGACGCGGAGCTGCTGGTGGCCGGGGCCACCGGGGAACCGCTGGAGGAGTCGATGCTGGTGCCCGCCCGGCCGCTGGAGATCGTGCTGCGGATCCTGAACAACATCAGGGCCTGGGCGGCGGCCCGCCCGGAGCGCACGGACGTGGCGCTGTGGGCGGTGGACCTGTCGCTGCTGCTCCCCTCGCATCCCGCCCGGCTGCGCTACGAGCGCGCCCAGCTGCTCGTACAGAGCGGGCAGTTCCTGCGCGGGGCGGCCGAGATGGAGGAGTACGCGGACGTGGTCGACGGGGTGGAGCCCGCGGCCGCGGAGGCGATCCGCCGGCGGGCGCGGGCCGCCCGGTCGTTGCTGAACTGAGGGCCGCCCACGAGGCCATCGGGGCCCGGCGGGGCGGCCTTCAGACGACCCTGCGCACCGTGCGCAGCAGGTACTCCTTGCGGTTGAGCGGGTTGTGGTCGGTGCGCGGCCGGTCCCGGGCCGCGCCGACGACCGCCCGGTAGCGGTCGAACGCCGATTCCAGCATTCCTTCGCCGCTGGTCAGGGCGGGCAGCTGCTGCTGGAGTTCATGGACGCGGGCCGCCGGGACATCGCCCTCCAGCACGCACAGGGAACCGTGCACGGCCGGTGCCTCCGGGACGGCGCGCAGCCGGGCCAGCACGGGCAGGACCGGGCCGAGCAGGTCCGCCGGGAGCTCCAGACGGAACCGGTGGATCGGCTCGTGCACCGTGGTGCCGGCCCGCTCCAGCGCGCTCATCAGGACCAGCGGGGTCAGATTCCGGAAGTCGCCCGCGGTACTCACCGGGGACCAGTAGCCGGAATGCGTCAGGGTGACGACACAGTCGGTGACCTGCCAGCCGTGGATTCCCTGCCGCAGCGTCCTGCCCACGGTCTCCTCCACCGCCCTCATCAGGGAGAAGGGCATCGATCCGAGCTCCACCTCAAGCCGGTAGGTGATGCCGCTGCCGACCGGGGCGGGGTCGACCCGGAGACCGACGGTCGCCAGAAAGGGATTCCCGTTCTGATCGATGATCTCGTGAGCCGCTCCGCTGCCGTGCGGCCGCTCCAGGCAAACGGTCGTGGTCTCGCGGAAGGTGACGCCGATTCCGTACGCGTCGGCCAGCGTCGCCTGGATCACCTCTTTCTGCACTTCGCCGTAGAGCGAGACGGACACCTCTTCGTGGATGTCGTCCTGCCGCAGATTGATCAGCGGGTCCTGTTCGGCGAGCTGCGCGAGCGCGAGGAGCAGTCCGCCCCGGCTCGCCGGAGGGCTGGGGACCACCACCGCTTCCAGCGTCGGCGGGGCGAACCAGTGGTCCGGCGGGGCCGCGTCGGGTTCGCCGACCGGATCGCCGATCCGGATGCCGTCGAGCCCTCGGAGCTTCGCGATCCGGCCCGCTTCGACCTCGGTCGCGCGAGCGGCCGAGCCCCGCTCGAAGACGCTGATCCCGGTCACCCTGCCCTCGGCGCGCCCGTCGCCCCGCCCGAACGGCAGCCGGTCGCGGAGCCGTACCGTGCCCGAGAACAACCGGACGTACGCGGTCTTCTCGCCGCCCGGTCCGCGCTCCACCTTGAAGACGGTGCCGGAGACCGGTCCGCCGGCTTCGCCCCGGCTCGCCGGCAGCAGTTCCCTGACCCCGGCGATCAGGGCATCCACCCCGACCCCGGTGATCGCCGAGCCGAAGTACACGGGATGCACCAGCGACCGCCCGGTCTGCGCCGCCAGCTCTTCGCGGAGCCTGTCGTACGGGAGCACCGCGCCGTTCTCGACGTACGCGGCCAGCAGCGTGTCGTCGTGGTCGGCGAGCAGCTCGGTCAGCCGGTCGGTGAAGCGGGTGTCGGTGCGGTGGTACGGAGCGCAGCGGGCATCACGGCCGCCGGGAGCGTCGACCGATCCCATGGCGACCACGGCCGGGGTCAGCTTCTCGGCGATGTCCCGCAGGACGGAGCCGCATCGCGCGCCGCCGCGGTCGATCTTGTTCACGAAGACGATCGTGGGAATGCGCAGGCGCCGCAGTGTCCGCATCAGCACACGGGTCTGCGGCTGCACGCCCTCGACCGCGGAGACGACCAGCACGGCGCCGTCGAGCACGCTCAGTACCCGTTCCACCTCGGCGATGAAGTCCGGGTGGCCGGGGGTGTCGATCAGATTGACCGTGGTGTCGTCGATGGCAAACGAGACGACGGCGGACTTGATCGTGATGCCGCGCTGTCGTTCGAGCGCCAGGGAATCGGTCCGGGTGCTGCCCTTGTCGACGCTGCCGATCTCGTCGATGACACCGGCGGTGTGGAGCAGCCGCTCGGTCAGGCTCGTCTTACCGGCGTCGACATGCGCCAGGATTCCCAGATTCAGCGTGTGCACGAAACTCCATGTCCTCAAGATCGGTGACAATTCCCGCCTGGGTGAACATGTGAGTTCCTCGCACGACCCGCTCCTTCGTCGATCGATTTCTGCGGGTGAGTACAGCAGGGTGCCCGGACCGCCGACAACCGATTTACCGCTCGAAGGCAAGCAGGCCCGGTGGCGGCGCGTCGCGTGGTCCGGGGGCGCCTCCGACGCGGATTCGGGGTCTTCGGCACGGGAATCCGGCAGGTCAAGGGGCTCGGCCCGCCGGACCGTCACATCGCCGGGAAGGCGTCAACTCCTCCGATTTCCAGCGCAGTTGACGATGGATCGGGGGCCGATCGGGGGCGGGCGGCGGGCGGGACGCCGCGTGGTGGGGTCGGCAAACGGGTGGGGCTCCGTCGCCCAAACCTCATGCGTCGCCGCATGCAGTCCAACGGGTGATTATCGGCCCCACTCCACCCGAAGAGCCCACGGTGTAGCTCCAATGCTGCGCTTTCCGATGGCGCGGATCCGCATTCCGACTGACGGTGGATCACGTCGCCACTGCGCCACCTTGAGTCGACAGCCCGTCACTCTTCGCAGTTGCGGCGGAAGGAATGTGTTCAGATGCGCTCTGCCCGCACACTGTTCGCTTCGGCCGCTGTCACAGCGGTCCTCGCCATCACCGGCCCGTCCGCCTACGCCATGGTCACGTCGGGCGACTCGGGCCACGACAACGGTTACTCGTCCTCGCACGGCGGCGACGACTACGGAAAGTCCGACCGCGGTGGAGACCGTGGCGGCGACCGCGGTGGAGACCGCGGTGGGGATCGCGGCGGCGACCGCGGTGGAGACCGCGGTGGAGACCGCGGCGGCTACGGCGGCGACCGTGACAGGCCCTACGGCGGCGTCCACGCCGGTGGCGGCTTCATGGCTGCTGTGGTCGCCGGCGGCGACGAAGGCGGTCGCGGCGGCGACGAAGGCGGTCGCGGCGGCGACGAAGGCGGCCGTGGCGGCGACCGCGGCGGCGACGAGGGTGGCCGTGGCGGCGACCGCGGCGGCGACGAGGGTGGCCGCGGCGGCGACCGCGGCGGCCGTGGCGGCCACGACCGTCCGCGTGGCGGTGTCCACACCGGCGGCGGCTTCATGGCCACGGTGATCACCAGTGACGACGAAGGCGGTCGCGGTGGAGACCGCGGCGGCGACGAGGGCGGTCGCGGTGGAGACCGCGGTGGAGACCGCGGCGGCGACCGGGGCGGCGACGAGGGTGGCCGCGGTGGAGACCGTGGTGGTCGTGGCGGCGACGAGGGTGGCCGCGGGGGCGACCGCGGTGGCCGTGGCGACCACGGCCGCCCCTACGGCGGCGTCCACGCCGGCGGCGGCTTCATGGCCTCCGTGATCGCCAGTGACGACGAGGGCGGCCGCGGCGGAGACCGCGGCGGCGACGAGGGCGGTCGCGGTGGAGACCGCGGCGGCGACGAGGGTGGCCGCGGTGGAGACCGTGGTGGCGACCGCGGCGGAGACCGCGGTGGCTACGGCGACCGGGGCGGCGACCGTGGTGGCTACGGCGACCGCGGTGGCGACCGGCCCCGTGGCGGCGTGCACGCCGGTGGTGGCGGCATGGCGATGACCGGTGGCGGTCTGGCCGCCGGCTCGGCGCTGCTGCTCGGCGGTGTCGGCGTCGGCGCGTACAAGCTGCGCCGCCGCCAGTCGACGGGTGGCGCGATGGCCTGACCTGGCCGAACCACCGGCCGGTCGTTTCGTTGTCGCGGCCGCCGCCCCTCGGGGCGGCGGCCGCCGCGGGAGGGTTTGCCCCCCGGGTCACCCCCGGAAAGCCCCGGCCGCCCGGCCGACACCCCCCCCCCCCCCCACGCCACCCC
>NZ_JBIDCA010000002.1:0-301383 GCF_043204345.1 Streptomyces sp. NPDC047917 | reverse complement strand
GGGGGGGGCGCCCCACCCCAGCGGGCCCCCCGTCCTGTGGCGGGGGGGGGCCGGGCCCTTCCGCGCCCCCCCCCGCGGGGCTCTTTGTGGGGGGCGGGGCCCCCGGGGGGGGGGGGGGCGCCCGCGGCGGCTGCGTTTCCCCCCTGATAAGCCCCGGATAAGCCCGGGCCTCCGTCCCTCCTCCCCCGCTCCCCTCCTCGACACCGCACAACCGAAAGGCACGTTCCCATGGCCGCCCCGCAGTCGACCGGCTCCACCCCCACCCGGACTGCCCCCCGAACCACACTGGGCCGCGCCCTGATGTGGCCCGCCGTGACAGCCGGGCTCGGCATGGTCCTGATCTACAACTCCTTCGGCACCTCGGTGGACGACAAGCCGCCGGCCCCGCCCGCCGCCGCCGTCTCGTCCGCCGCCCCCGAGGTCCTCGGCTCCCACGCCGCACCCGCCCCCGTGACCTCCTCCAAGGCCACCGTCGGCCCGGCGATGGAGCGTTCCGTACCGAAGCGGCTGCGGATCGCGGCCATCGGCGTGGACGCGCCGTTCACCGATCTCTCCATCGGCGCCACCGGTCAGCTGGACGCGCCGCCCCCCAACGACAACAACCTGGTCGGCTGGTTCAAGGACGGCGCCACCCCCGGCGAGCGGGGTTCCGCGATCGTGGCCGGCCATGTCGACACGATGACCGGCCCCGCCGTCTTCCTCCAGCTCCAGTACCTCCAGCCCGGGGCCGCGGTCGACATCACTCGCGCGGACGGCTCGGTCGCCACGTTCAAGGTCGACTCAGTCGAGCAGTTCAGCAAGGCGAAGTTCCCTGACGACCGGGTCTACACCGACACCAACTCCGCCCAGTTGCGCCTGATCACCTGCGGCGGCGCGTACAACAAGACCGCGAAGGACTACGAGGACAACGTGGTGGCCTTCGCCCACCTCGACAGCTTCAAGAAGGGCTGACCGACGAAGGCCGCCGGTGGTGCGGCACAACCATCCGCCGGGCCGCCGGGTCGTACGGGGCAGTACGGAAGCTCATTCCGTACTGCCCCGACTCACGTTCCGAGCACCGGAGTTGACCGACATGCCTACTCTCTCCCACCGCCGCCGCCTGGCCGTAGCGACCGGCATCGTCCTGGTCGCCGGAGCCGTTGCGGCGCCCGTCGGCCACGCCGCCGCGAGGTCGTCCGCCCCCATGGCGAAGCCGGCCGCGGCGGGCGCCCCGAGCCCGAAGCGGTTGCACGACGACTTCAACGGCGACGGCTACCCCGATGTCGCCGTGGGCGCCCCCATGGCCGCCCTCGGCGACCCGGAGAGCGGCGCGGGCGCCGTGAGCGTCCTCTTCGGCGGCCCCGGCGGCCTGTCCTCCACCCACAAGCAAGTGCTGACCTGGCCGGACCGTCCGGGTCTCAGCAACCCCGACGACGCCCGCTACGGCAAGAACCTGCGCAGCGGCGACCTGGACGGCGACGGTTACGCGGATCTCGTCAGCCGCCCCTGGGCGTACCGGGCCAACGGCGAGAAGGGCACGGTGCTGACCGTCAACTGGGGTGGTCCGTCCGGCCTTTCGAAGAACGCCATGCTCCTGAAGCCCGTCCCCGGCGACCAGGCCTACGGCTTCGGCGACCTCGCCGTGGGCGATGTCGACGGTGACGGCATCGCCGACATCGCGGTGGACGACGCACGGCTCGGTGGCCACATCCTGCACGGTCCGGTCGACCGCACCGGCAAGTGGAGCAGGACCAGCCCGTTCTCGGTCGAGGGCACCGACCTGCTCGACGTCTCGGAGATCGCCGTCGGCGACGTGACCGGCGACGGCGTCGGCGATCTGGTGACCCTCGGCTTCGGCCCGGACGACCCGTGGCAGCAGCACACGTACCTGCTGAAGGGCAGTCGCACCGGGTTCTCCGCCCCCGTCGAGATCAAGGACGCGGACGGCGCAGGTGTCGGCGGCACCTCCGTGGGCATCGCCGACCTGGACAAGGACGGTCACGGGGACATCGTCATCGGGCGCGGGGACGAATGGTCGCAGGCGGACACCCCGGTGAAGAAGGGCGGCGCGCTGTTCATCTCGTACGGCGGGCCGAAGGGGCAGAGCACCACCCGCAAGCCCGTCTGGATCAACCAGGACTCCGAAGGCATCTCGGGCACCGCCGAGTTCCACGACCGGATGGGTGACAGCCTGGCGCTGGGCGACACGGACGGGGACGGCTACCCCGACATCGCCACGGGCCTGCCGGGCGAGGGGATCAACGGCATCCGCGAGGCCGGCCGGGTCCTGGTCCTCAAGGGCGGCCCGAAGGGCGTGAGCGGTGCGGGCTCCAAGGAGTTCGGCCAGTACACGGCCGGGGTTCCGGGGGCCGCCGAGATGGGCGACCAGTTCGGCGCGGCCCTCGCGCTGGGCGACTACGACGGCAGGGGCCGGGCGGAGATGGTGGTCGGCGACCCGGCGGAGAACGGCAGCAGGGGCGCCCTGTGGATCTTCGGTACGGATGCCACCGGCATCATCGCCAACGGTTCCGTCTCGTTCGGCGCGGCCACGATCGGCGCCCCGACCGGCCCGTCCCAGTTCAGCGAGACGCTGACGGACTGAGGGAGCACAAGCGTGCGGGGGCGGCCCGGCCCCCGCGCGTACGCCCTCACACCGGGCGGTCGCCCTCGGCCGCCACGACGCCCCCGCACCGGTGCGGCGGCCGTGCGTGCGCGGACGGCCGGACGGGCCGCCCGTCATCGACCCGGTTTCACCGACTTCCGCGGGTGGCGCGCGGTGGCCTCGCCCCGGTCGTCCGTGCCCATGTGCACGCTGCCGTACTCGTCGCGGACGTACAGCGCCAGGTGGAGACCGGTGTCCGGGGCGCGGTGCAGAATCATGTGACTGCGCTCGGCGTTCTTGATGCCCGGACCGGTCCGGGCCTCGCGCCACGTGCCGGGCAGCAGGTCCCGGTCGAACCTGCTCAGGTCGAGCGAGCGGGCCGCTCCGTGACACCGGCCGGGCCCCTCGTCCTCCACCTTGCCGTCCCGGCAGCTGTCGATTCCCCGCGGGCCGGTCCCGCGTTCCGGGTGACCGGCGGCAGCGTCCCGTGCACACGGGACCTCCGTCAGCTGTGGACGGCGGGCAGCTTCCCCTCGACCCGCGGGGCGAGTTCGTCCAGTCCCTCGCAAAGGTCCTTCTGGGTCGGTTCGACGTCGGACACGCCCAGGAACTCCGAGAGCTTCAGCTCGGCGGACGAGGAGCCGTCGATCTCGAAGAGGAGTGCGCAGCTGACGTCCGTTCCGGGTGTCGTGTTCCGCCAGACCCGGCGGCCGTCGACGGCGGGCCGCTCGGAGAACTTCTCCCCGGCGGACGTGCCGAGGGCCGCCAGCACCTTGTCGGCTGACGAGTCCCGGAGCGTCAGCACCAGGGCGGTACTCGCCTCCTTGAAGAACTTCGTGCCCTGCCACATGCAGCCGGCCGAGGAGTTGAGCTGGGCGGCGTCATGGAGCTGGTACTCGTCGAGTTCATCCTTCGTGAAGAAGTCGCACGCCTTGATCTGCGCGATGCCCGAGGGGCGCGGCGCGGGCGGCGGCGGTTCGGACGAACAGGCGGTGAGCGCTCCGCCCACGGTCATCAGCGATATGCAGGCGATCAGCAGATCCCGGCCCCTCATCGGCCCACTCCTCATGGTTCGTCGTGTCCCATGCCGAGATCGGGCCCCGCACAGCACGGAGGCGGGTCGGCACATCCACCGTAGCGACTCCGCCTCTGCCGCATCAGGGAGTTGGGACCGGTCCCGGCACGACTACAGTGGACCCGCCAGTCCATTCCGAGGAGGCGGATCGTGCGCGGGGAGCTGACGGCGAAGGGAAGGGCGACACGGAGCCGGATCGTCGAGGGGGCCGCGGCGGTGCTGCGGGAGAGAGGCGTCGCTTCGGTGACGCTGGATGACATCATGGCGCGGACCCGGACCAGCAGGAGTCAGCTGTTCCACTACTTCCCGGCCGGCAAGGACGAACTGCTCGTCGCGGTCGCCCGGTTCGAGGCGGATCACGTCCTGGAGGACCAGCAGCCGTATCTGGGCCGCCTGGACTCGTGGGAGGCCTGGGAGCAGTGGCGTGATGTGGTGATCGGGCGCTACGAGGCCCAGGGGGACGAGTGCCCGCTCGGGTCGCTGTTCCTCCAGATCGGGCGCTCGACGCCCGGGGCGCGGGCGGTCGTGATCGAGCTGATGCGCCGCTGGCAGGAGAGCCTGGCGGTGGGCATCCGCTCGCTCCAGGCGAACGGCCTGCTTCCCGCCGGGCTGGATGTCGACGCCAGGGCCGCCGCGCTGCTGGCCGCGATCCAGGGTGGCGTGTCGATCCTGCTGTCGACGGGCCGCTCCACCCATCTGCGCGCCGCCCTCCACCAGGGGATCGCGGACCTGCGCCGCGCGGGCGACGCGGTGGCGTGACCCGGCGCCCGGCCGGTGCGCGCGGCGGCCCCGCCTGGTTCGTACGGTGGCCCGGGCCCGTTCGCACGGCGGCCCCGGCCGGGGCGGCGGGGCGGGTCAGCCGGCGATGACGGCGACGCCGGTGCGGCCCCCGTCGACGTCGAGCACGATGCCGTGCACGAAGGACGACTCGTCACCGGCCAGGTAGACGGCGGCGTTCGCGATGGCGTCGGGGGTGCCCGTCCGGCCGGCGGGGGTGCCCTTCATCATGGCCTCGCCGGGGTGGCTCTCACCGGGGACGGGCGCCGGCACGACGCCCGGCGAGATCGCGTTCACGCGTACGCCCTGCGGCCCGAACTCCGCCGCCCAGGCCCGGGTCAGGGTTTCCATGGCGCCCTTGGTGGAGCTGTAGAGGGCGCCGACCGGAACGCCCAGTCTTGCGATCCAGGAGCCCAGGTTGATGATCGCACCGCCGCCCGCCTCCGCCATGGCGGGCGCGACGGACGCGGTGAGGAAGAACGGGGCCTTCACGTTGACCGCGTAGACCTCGTCGAAGGTCTTCTCGTCGGTGGCCGCCGTGGTGCCTCCGGGGTAGATGCCCGCGTTGTTGACCAGGACGTCGATCCGGCCGCCGAGGACCCGTGTCGCCTCCCGGGCCAGCGCCTGCGAGGCGGCGGCGCCGCCGTCCAGCTCGGCCCGCACGAAGTCGGCGCGGCCGCCGCGGGCGCGGATGCCGTCGACGACCTCCTTGCCGCGTCCGGCACTGCGGCCCGAGACGACGACATGCGCCCCCTCGGCGGCGAACGCCTCCGCGACGGCCCGTCCGATGTTGCTGGTCGCTCCGGTCACCAGCGCGGTCCTGCCCTCAAGGCGCGTCGACATGGTCCACTCCATCGCTCGGTCCTTCGCCATGAACCCGCACGACCGGACCGCATACCGCGTCCGACCGACCGGGGGCCCTGGAGAGCCAGGGCGGAGTGCCACTGTGCGACGACAGGATTGGACCCGCAAGTCCAGAATTTCCGCGCTGCCCCGGACTTTTCAGCGCTGCCCAGCCCTGTCCGCGCTACCCAGCCCTGTCCGCGCGGCCCCGGGTCCTTTCAGCGCCGCCCAGCCCTTTCCGCGCTGCCCCGGACCTTCACGACGGAGCCCGGCAGGAAGTACGCCGTGCCGTACTCGCCGGCCGGCGGCCCCGGCGGCCTCCTTCACCCCGAAGGCCGTCCCGGCGGGCTAGAGCCAGCCCTTCTCACGGGCGATACGGACCGCCTCGGCGCGGTTGCGGGCCGCCAGCTTCTGGATCGCCGTGGAGAGGTAGTTGCGGACCGTCCCCTGCGAGAGGTGGAGGGCGGCCGCGATCTCGGCGTTGGTGGAGCCGTCCGCCGCCGTGCGCAGCACGTCGCGCTCCCGGTCGGTGAGCGGGCTCGCCCCGTCGGCCAGTGCCGCCGCCGCGAGCGTGGGGTCGATGACGCGTTCGCCGGCGAGCACCTTGCGTACCGCGGCGGCCAGTTGGGAGGCCGGGGCGTCCTTCACCAGGAAGGCGTCGGCGCCCGACTCCATCGCCCGGCGCAGATAGCCGGGGCGGCCGAAGGTGGTGACGACGACGACCTTCACGGCCGGAAGTTCGCGCCGCAGGGCGGCGGCCGCGTCGATGCCGGTCATGCCCGGCATCTCGATGTCCAGGAGCGCCACGTCGATGTCGTGCTCGTGGGCGGCGGCCAGTACCTCGTCCCCGCGGGCGACCTGGGCCACCACCTCGATGTCGGGTTCCAGGCCGAGGAGCGCGGCGAGGGCCTCGCGCACCATGGACTGGTCCTCGGCCAGGAGAAGTCTGATCATGCTCATTCCGTGGATCCTAGGCCGGAATCCAGCGGAACACTCAAGGTCAGGGTGAAGCCTTTACCGGAACCGGAGTTGCCGGCCGAGGTCCGCAGCGTGCCGTCGACCGTGGCGAGTCGTTCGCCGATGCCGGTGAGGCCGTTGCCCGGCTTCGTGCCGGAGGGGCCGACGCCGTTGTCGGAGACGGTGAGTTCGAGGAGCCTGCCGTCCAGGGTCTGGCGGGGGGCGAGGGTGACTGTGCAGTGCCGGGCCCCGCTGTGCCGTACGACGTTGGTGACCGCCTCCCGCAGCGCCCAGGCGAGCACCTCCTCCTGCTTCTCGGGGACGTCGTCGGGGGCCTCGGCCGGGACGTCGGCCGTGATGCCCGCGGCGGCGAGTGCGGTGCGGGCGCCCGCGAGTTCGCCGGGGAGGGTCGGCCGGCGGTAGCCGGTGACCGCGCCGCGTACGTCGATCAGCGCCTGGCGGCTGACCTGTTCGATGTCCGCGACCTGGGCCGCCGCCTGCTCCGGGTGGTCGGGGAGCATCCGGCCGGCCAGCTCGCTCTTGAGAGTGATCAGGGAGAGCGAGTGGCCCAGCAGGTCGTGCAGATCGCGGGCGAGCCTGAGCCGCTCCTCGTTGGCGGCGAGCTGGGCGACGGTGGCGCGGGCCTCGCGCAGCTCGATCGTCGTACGGATCAGCTGCCGTACGCCGGTCATCGAGAACCCGCCGAGCAGCGCGGGGAAGATCAGGGCGGTGATGATCTCGCGGGGGTGGTCGCCGGTCAGGCCGACGGCGACCAGGACGGCCGTGACGGCGGGGATGAGCCAACGGGCCGTCCGCAGCGGCAGGGTGGCGCCGACGGAGACCGACACGTACACGAAGAGGACCAGCCACGCGGTGCCGAGCGTCAGGGTGAGGAGGAGGGCGAGGGCACCGAGGAAGGCGATCGTGGAGTGGACGAGACGGCGGTCCAGGGGCTTGGACGTGTGGCGGAAGACCAGGAGCAGGTAGGACCCGACGAAGGTCAGCAGGCCGAGCGTGCCGAGCGCCGTCGCCCAGGGGGTGTGGTTGCCGTCGGCCAGGTCCTTGACCGGGGCGCCCATGAACGCGAGCCAGATGCCGATCCAGAGCAGCTTGATCGAGAACTGCTTGCGGTTGGTGGGCGGGCGCCCGATGCCCACGGACGTCTCGTCGTCGTTCACGCCTTCAGGGTGTCCTTCCGGTAGAGCCAGGCCGCGCCGCCCGCGAAGACCAGGAAGTAGGCGCAGAGGATGGCGACGTCCTTGGCGTGCGGCGATCCGCCCATCTCGATCGCCTGGCCGAGAGAAGCGTACGCGTGCGTCGGCAGCCACTCGGAGATGTTCTGGAGCCACTGCGGGAAGGTCGCGCTGGGCATCCACAGGCCGCCGAGGATGGAGAGCCCGAAGTAGATGATCATGGTGAGCGGGCGGACCGCGTCCCCGCTGGCGAGGTAGCCGATGGCGACGCCGAGCGCGGCGAAGACCAGCGAACCGGCCCAGATGACCCCGGCCAGCGCGAACCACTGCCAGGTCTCGACCCGTACGTGCTTGACGGCGGCGGCGACCAGGAAGACCACGACGATGCAGGGCAGGGTGACCGTCGCCGCGCTGGCGATCTTCGCCAGGATGTAGCCGCGGCTGGGCAGTGCGGTGAGCCGCAGCTGGCGGACCCAGCCCTTCTCACGCTCCTTGGCGATGCGTTCGCTGTTGCCCATGAGGACCGCGGTCAGCGCTCCGAAGGAGGCCATCGAGACCATGAAGAAGGCCTGGAAGGTGAGTTCGGTGTGCGGGATCCGGTCAGTGGTGTTCTGGGTGCTGGAGATGATGAGGTAGATCACCGAGGGGTAGATGACCGAGAAGAACATGAACTTCTTGTTCCGCAGGGTGCGGGTGACTTCGAGCTTGATCAGTGTGTTCATGCGGTCCTGGCCTCCTCGGCCTCGGTGATGGCGACGAAGGCCTGCTCCAGGCCGAGTCCGGCGACTTCGAGTTCGCGCGGGTAGAGGCCGAGTCCGTACACGGCGTGGACGGTGGCGTCGGCGTCGTGCGACTGGATCCGGATCCGGTTGCCGGTGACGTCGAGCGCGGCGAGGAACGGCAGCCCCCGCAGGGCCGCCTCGTCGACCGGGCCCTGAAGCTCGAAGGAGATCCGGCGGGCCCCGGCCTTCGCCTTGATCTCGGCGGCGGTGCCGTCGGCGAGCAGCCGGCCCTTGTGCAGGACGAGGACGCGGTCGGCGATCGCGTCCGCCTCTTCGAGGTAGTGGGTGGCGAACAGGACGGTACGGCCCTGATCGGCCTGCTCGCGCATGGTGGCCCAGAAGGCCTGCCGGGCGGTGACGTCCATGCCGGTGGTCGGCTCGTCGAGGACGATCAGGTCGTTGGCGCCGGCGGTGGCCAGCGCGAAGCGCACGCGCTGCTCCTGGCCGCCGGAGAGCTTGTTGACCATCCGGTCGGCGATCTGTGCGATGCCGGCGCGGGAGAGCACCTCCGCCGCCGGGAAGGGCCTGGGGTGCAGATCGCAGGCGAGGCCGACCAGTTCCTTGACCGTGACGTCCTCCATCAGGCCGCCGCTCTGGAGCATCGCTCCGACCCGGCCCGCGGCGATGGCGTTCTGCGGGGTCGTGCCGAACACCTGGACCGAACCGGAGTCGGCGGTGCGCAGGCCCAGCAGCAGATCCAGGGTGGAGGACTTCCCGGCGCCGTTGGGGCCGAGGAGCGCCACGGTCTCGCCGGGGTGCAGATCGAGGGTGAGTCCGTCGACGGCGCGTACGGCTCCGTACACCTTGCTGACCTGATCGAAGCGGACCGTGGCGGTTCGCGCCCCGGTGGCCTCGGCGGTTGTCGTTGTCATGGGTCAAGCGTGGCGGAGGAGGGGGTCGCCGCGGCAGGGCCGCCGGTCGTGTAAACGGGATGACAGATGTCATGCGGTGCGTATGACTGCGCTGCCGCGGGCGTGGGTCCGGACACGGCGCCGCCCCCGGCCGGGGGTCCGGCCGGGGGCGGGCGTGCGGTGCGCCGGGGCGGCGGTCAGCCGTTGCCGTCGAGGTTGATGACGACGGTCCGCTCGGCGGGGGTCTTGCCGAGCAGTGCGGTCTGCATGGCGTGCGCCACGTCGTCCGCGCCGAGCTGGTGCTTCTTGCCGTCACCCTTGGTGATCATGATGCCGTCGAAGACTCCGTCGCAGAGGGTGTCGATGGCCTTCTTGTCGTAGTGCTCGATCAGCCGTCCCTTGATCGGCACCATCGAGAGGATCTGCGGCAGCGACTTGGACGGGCCGAACTGGATCTGCTTGGGGCCCGCCTTGATGGTGATCAGGCCGGACATGGCGGGCTTCGCGAACTCCTTCATCGCCCGGTCCAGTTCGGCCTGGCCGATGGTGGGTTCGCTGGTGGTGACGGGCAGTTGGACGACCTTCGTCCGGCCGGTCTGCACCTGGGCGCGGTACGCGTCGCGCACCGAGGTCATCGACTGGTTGACGTCCAGCGTCTTGCCCGACTTCCCGGGAACGGCGACGGCCTTGCCCGGCTCGAACTTGATCGTGCCGTCGTTGGCCGAGCCGGAGACGCCCGCCAGGTCCGTCAGCGCGACGCCGAGCTTCTCCTTGTCGACCGGGATCACCGGGTCGACGACGCGCTTGCCGCCGAACAGCGAGCCGATGACGGAGACCGGGTTGTAGTCGCTGCCGGCCGCCGAGCGCACGGTCTCCTGGCTGTCCAGGGCGAGCCCGGCCTTGTCCGGTACGAGCTGGGTCTTCTTGCCGTCCACCGACAGCTGGAGGGGGGCCACGGCGCGCTTGCCGAGGGCCGCGTCCAGCTTGGTCACGCCCTCTTCCTTCGTGCCGCCGCCGATGTCGACGCCGAGGACGGTGGTGCCCTTGGGTACGTCGGAATGGTTCATCAGCAGCCCGGCGCCGTACGCGACACCGAGCAGCGCGACGACGCCGGCGCCGAGGAGGACCAGCTTGGAGCGGCCCTGCTTCTTCGCGGGCGCGGGCGCCGGTTCGGAACGCGGGGCGGGGGCGGGCGACGCGGCGGCGGGACCGCCGGGTCCGGCCGGTCCGGTGCCCATCGGGTCGTCCGGGCCGCCGGCACCGGGCTTGCCCGGGAACGGGGACGGTGCCCGGCGCTCCGGCGGAACGACGGGGATGCCGCTGGTGAGCGTGTCACCGGAGACGTTGCCACCGGGGCCGGAGGGGGCCGGGGCCGGGAACTGCGGCGTGAGCACCGCGGTGTCGTCGGACATCCGCGGCGGGCCACCGGGGGCGCCGGGGCCCTGCGGGCCCGCCGGACCGCCCGAACCCATCGGGCCCGAGCCCATGGGATCGGAGCCCATCGGACCTGGACCCATCGGACCGGAACCCATCGGGCCCGGGCCTGAGCCCATGGGGCCCTGGCCGCCGGGTCCACCCGGTCCGCCCAGGTTCGGCGTGAGGGACGAGGTCCCGGTGACCGGGCCCGTGGTGGGTCCGGCGGGGCCGGGGGTGCGTACACCGAGGTTCGGCGTCGGGCGCGGGCCGCCGGACACCGGAGCACCGGTCCCGAAGTCGTCGGGGCCGGGCGCGCCCTGTTCGCCGGTGCGCTGCGGGCCGTCCGAGAAGTACGGCAGGTCGGCGCGGGGCGGGGTGGGCGGCGTGGGCGCGGCACCCATGACGCCTTCGGCGCCACCGGCCGTACCGCCGCCGGACGTACCGCCCGCGACCGAGGTGTTCGTGGCGGGCTTGCGCGGAGCGAACCAGTCGCTGCCGCTCTTCTCCCTGGCCGGCCTCTCGGCGGCCGGTTCCGCGCTCGCGGAATCGGTCCGGGCCTCGGTGCCCGGCGCGGCGTCGGACGCGGCCGGCGCACCGTCCGCCGCGGGCGAACCGGGGCGCGGGATGCTGCCGGTGCGCTCGACGTCGGTGCTGTCGGCGTCGCCCACGGGCGTACGCATGACGACGGGCGGGATCGGACGCGAGCCCGGAATGTTGATCCGGATGCGCGTCGTCAGCGTCGTCTCGGTTCTCGGCTCCTCGGACCGGGCCGGGTCCGCAGGCTCCGGGGCGTCCTCCGGAGCATCCTGCGAAGGGTGCAGGGACGGATACTGGCGGGATCCGTACGGCGGCGTCCCCGAGGGGTACGCGGCTCCTCCGCGCCCCTGGGGCCCGGAGGACGAACTGTCAGTTTCACGACTCAAAGCAGGTTCTCCCGATTGGCTCCGCCGCCCGTACTTCCCCCACGCGCAGGCCTGGGGACGGCCAGGAGAGTACTGGAGATCTTGGCCGGATCAGGGAGTGGCGCCCTGCGCGTGCGGCTGCGAGGCGCCGGAGCGTCCTCATGGCGGAGCTATCGGGGCGTTCGGTAACGCCACAGATGTGCGTGCCAGGCGCCACGAGCCCGGTCAAGATCTTCAGCGCCCTTCCAGGCGCGCGAACCACCATACTGGCCGCCGCCGACGGACACCCCGCGACCGGGGGAAACGGCTGCGTGGACGCCGGACGAACCGGAGGCATCACGGCAACGGACGTGGCCCATTACCTGCCAGGTCGGCCGCCGTCGGCGCCCGGTCGAGGCGATCGCGACATGGTGGCACAGATCACAGCGACGGCCATCCCGCCCAGCATGAAGAGAGTGAGGCCGAGTTCGTCGCCGAAGACATAGTCTCCTTCCGGGCGTCCGCCCAACAGAACGACGATCGAAACCAGCCATCCCGCTGCGGGTGCCAGGGCTCCGAGCTGGGTGCCGAAGAGCCGGCGCCCACCGTGGAAGAGCCCGGCGGCGGCCAGCAGCGCGAGCAGCAATCCGGCGGGGAACCAGGCGGCTTGGACGAGCGCCCCGGCGATCCCGACGAGCGCGCCCAGCACGGCGAGGCCCACGTAGGCGGCGATCCGGCCGGGGTTGAGAGGGGCGGCGAGGCCGGTGGCCGCGGTGGAGCCGGAGGGGGCCGGGGGGCGCGGTGCGCGCTGCTTGCCGCCGCTCATCGCTCCGCTCCCGCCACGCCCGCGAACAGATCGTCCTCCCGGGTGCCCCGGGGCGCCCCGTACGTGCCGCGCGCCAACTCGTAGTACTCGGTGGTGAAGACGGGCTGGCCGAGGTCGTTGGAGAGGGCGAAGAAGGGGCCGTCCACGGCGATCTGGGTGGCGTGTGCCCGCATCGCGGCGCTCTTGGCGGCGGCGTGGGCCGAGCCGTCGATCTCCGCGGCGATCCGGCAGTCGTCGGCCACGCCCGGCAGGTCGTCGAGGACGGCGATGCCGGGGAAGACGTCCGGCGCCGTCTCCCGGAGGCGGGCGAGACCGTCCTTCGCGACGGTGCGCGGCATCCGGTTCCAGTAGATCTTGGCGATGGTGTGCGGGGCACCCGACCCGGTGCGGTGTCCGGGATCGGCGGCGAGGTCGGCGGCGCGCATCGCGACGCGGTGCGCCTGGATGTGGTCGGGGTGTCCGTAGCCGCCGTCGGGGTCGTAGGTGACGAGGACCTGCGGGCGCACCGAGCGGATCACCTCCACCAGGTGTCCGGCGGCCTCGTCCACGTCTGCTGCCCAGAAGGCGCCGGGGCGGTGGTTCTGTTCGGCGCCCATCATTCCGGAGTCGCGGAAGCGTCCGGGGCCGCCGAGGAGCCGGTGGTCGGTGACCCCCAGCTCCTTCATCGCCGCATCCAGCTCACCCCGGCGGTACGGGCCCAGGGTGTCGTCCCGGTCGGCCGCGAGATGGGCGAGGGAGGGCGGGATGACCTCGCCCTCCTCACCGAGTGTGCAGGTCACCAGGGTGACCTGGGCACCCTCGGCCGCGTACTTGGCCATGGTGGCGCCGTTGTTGATCGACTCGTCGTCGGGGTGCGCGTGCACCAGGAGGAGGCGCCGGGCGGGATGGTCCGTCATGGGGACCACCCTACGAGCCGGGCGCACCGATCACCGCCCCGCGTCACCACCGCGCACCGACCGCCGACGGGCCGGGCCTCAGAACTTGAGGCTTCCGATCATGCCCGCCACATTCGTGGTCAGGTTCGAGATGCTCGGCGCGATCGACGAGCTGGCGAGATAGAAACCGAGCAGTGCGCAGACCACCGCATGTCCGCCCTTCAGTCCGGATTTCCGGATCAGCAGGAAGACGACGATCGCCAGCAGCACCACCGCCGAAATCGAGAGTGCCACGGCGGTTCACCTCCATCAGTACGGTCGGGACGGGCAGCACACATGGAGCCAGCAGGTTCATACCCACCGAGCGCTACGGATCATAACTATCCGTCGCAACGCATTGATCGGGGCACAGCAGCACGAGGGGCGCACGACCGGGCGGTCGGTGACCGGTCCCGCCCGTCCGGATCGGACCCGTCGGCCCCGGCCCGATCCGAACGAAAGGGACTAGGTTCGGCACATGACTTCGCAGCAGATCTCGTTCCCCCGTCAGCACGCCAGGACCATGCGATTCACCCTCGGCGCCCCGAGGTCGTTCACCGTTTCGCCCGACGGTGAGCGAGTGGTCTTCCTGCGGTCGGCCTCCGGTACGGACCGGTCGGGCCGGTTGCTGGTGCTGGATCTGCCCAGGGACGGCGCCCCGGTGGAACGTGTGGTGGCCGACCCCGCGGCCCTGCTGGGCGGTTCGGCGGAGCGGCTGTCGGCGCAGGAGCGGGCCCGGCGCGAGCGCAGCCGCGAGGGCTCCTCGGGGATCGTCGGCTACGCGGTGGACGCGGCCGCCGAGTTGGCCGCCTTCGCGCTCTCCGGGAAGGTGTACGTCGCCGGACTGCGGGCCGGCACGGCCCGTGCGCTGCCGGTTCCGGGTCCGGTGATCGACCCTCGACCGTCACCGGACGGACGACACATCGCATATGTGTCCAAGGGTGCGTTGCGCGTCGTGGGTGCCGACGGCGACGGCGACCGGGCACTCGCCGAGCCGGACGGGGACGATGTCTCGTACGGTCTCGCGGAGTTCATCGCGGCCGAGGAGATGCAGCGTTCACGGGGCTTCTGGTGGGCTCCGGAGTCGGACCGGCTGCTGGTCGCCCGGGTCGACAACGGCCCCGTGCAGCGGTGGTGGATCTCGGACCCCGCGCACCCGGACCGCAGGCCCGCCGAGGTCGCCTACCCGGCGGCGGGGACGCCCAACGCCGATGTGCGGCTCTTCGTGCTGGGCCTGGACGGCGCCCGTACCGAAGTGGTCTGGGACCGGGCACGCCACCCCTATCTGGCGCAGGTCCACTGGTCGTCGGACGGGGCGCCGCTGCTGCTGGTGCAGTCCCGCGACCAGCGGAGTCATCTCTTCCTCGCGGTGGACCCGGAGACCGGTTCGACCCGTACGGTGCATGTCGACGAGGATCCGGTATGGCTGGAAATCTTCCCCGGAGTGCCCGCCTGGGCGCCGGACGGCCGGCTGGTGCGGATCGCGGACGAGGGCGGGGCCCGGGTGCTCGCGGTCGGCGACCGGCTGCTGACCGGGGCGCAGTTGCAGCTCAAGGCGGTCCTGGACATCGGGGAATCGGACATCCTGGTGTCGGCCTCGGCCGGTGAGGAGGCGGCCGAGCCGGAGATCGGCGAGACCCACGTCTACCGGGTCAACGAACTGGGTGTGGAGCGGGTCTCCGAGGGGGCCGGGGTCCACTCGGCGGTCCGCGCGGGCGGGGTCACGGTGCTGGTCGGCCACTCCCTCGACCGCTCCGGGGCCCGGGTCGAGGTGGTCCGGGACGGCAAGCGGATCGCGACCGTGACGAGCCATGCCGAGGAGCCGGTGCTCTCCGCCCGGGTGCGGCTCACCGAGGGGGGCGCACGGCGAATTCCGTGCGCCGTGCTGCTCCCCGAGGGGTACGAAGAGTCGGACGGGCCGCTTCCGGTACTGATGGACCCGTACGGCGGACCGCACGGCCGCCGGGTGGTCGCCGCCCTCAATCCGCATCTGACGTCGCAGTGGTTCGCGAACCAGGGCTTCGCGGTCGTGGTCGCGGACGGCCGGGGCATGCAGGGGCGTTCGCCCGGCTGGGAGAAGGCGGTCAAGAACAACCTGGCGCTCTCCGTGGACGACCAGGTCGAGGCGTTGCAGGCGCTGGCCGGCCGGTTCCCGCTGGACCTCGGAAAGGTCGCGATCCGCGGCTGGTCGTTCGGCGGATACCTGGCGGCACTGGCCGTGACGCGCCGGCCCGAGATCTTCCACGCGGCGGTGGTCGGCGCCCCGGTGACCGACCAGCGGCTGTACGACACCCACTACACCGAGCGTTACCTCGGCGACCCGGCGAAGCAGCCCGAGGTGTACGCGCACAACTCGGTGATCACCGACGAGGGGCTCTCGGAGGCCGCCGAGCAGGTGCGGCCGATGATGATCGTGCACGGTCTCGCGGACGACAACGTGGTGGTCGCGCATTCGCTCAAGCTCTCGTCCGCGCTGCTCGCGGCCGGGCGCCCGCACGAGGTGCTGCCGCTCAGCGGGGTGACGCACATGACCCCGCAGGAGCAGGTGGCGGAGAATCTGCTGCTGCTCCAGGTCGACTTCCTGAAGCGGTCGCTGGGGCTGCTCGGCTGAGAGCCTGTCGGGTGGCCTTCGATCGGATAGCGGACGCGGTCTGGTGCGTGCGATTCCAAGGCGCCGGGATGGCCTCGTAGCGGAGCTACTAGGCCATCCCGGCAACGCGGGAAGCGTGCGTGCCAGGGCGTGGCCGCCCGGTCAGAGGCCACCCGACAGGCTCTGAGCGCCCGCCGGGTGCCCCTCCCCGTCACCAGCCGGGCGGCGGCTGGGACGGGGGCGGCGGCCCGTGGACGCCGGGGCGCGGACCGCCGTACCCCTGTCCGTAGCCCTGGCCGTACCCCTGTCCGTAGCCCTGGCCGGGCAGGGGCGGGGGTGCGGCCTGCCCCGGCAGGGCCAGCGCCAGCAGCACCACCGCTCCGGCGAGCACCTCGAAGAACCCGGTCGCCACGGTGAGCTGGGCCTCGATCGGCAGATCGGCGAAGTTCTCCAGCAGCTTCTCGTGCACCGACCGGGCCACCCCCAGCCCGCCGCCGCCCAGCAGCAGAGCGGCGGCGATCAGGCCGAACGGCCGGGCGTGCACGGCGCGGAGCAGCGCGCTCGCCGCCGCGAACAGGCAGAGCAGCGCCAGGACGGCCGTGAACCAGCCGGGCGGCGGGTCGGTCAGCCCCTGGAAGATCCGGTCCCCGCCGAGGAACCAGTCGGGGTAGATGTAGGGGATCCGCACCGCCTGGCGGATCTCCCAGGCGATCGTGACCGCTCCCGCCGCGCCGAGGCAGAGAAAGGCGATCACCCCCGCGGCCGGGCCCGGCCGGGACGGGACGGATTCGGAGGGGTCGTGCGGCGCCCGGCGCCCGGCCGCCGCGGTGATGATCAGCGCGATGCCCGCCGCGAGCGACGCGAAGGCGCAGAGCAGGGCACGGGTGCGCAGGTCGTCGACGAACCGGGCGTCCATCCGGGGCTGACCGATGTTCCAGAGCCCGGGCAGCCGCACCACGAGCGTGAGTACTCCGGCGGCGACCAGCGCGGCACCGGCCGCCGAGGACCGCACGGCCGCGACGGCCACGGCGAGATACACCACGAACAGCACCACGTCGTACGGCGAAGTGGTCGGCCCGAGCGAGATCCGGGCGTCGCGGTAGCCGGCCCAGTAGTGCCACAAGTGCTCGATGCCGTCGGCCGCCCTGACGTCCCGTACGACCCAGCCCGCGACGATCAGCGCGAGCGCGGCGCAGAGAACGGCTCCTGTGACCCTTGCCCCCCGAGTGAGTATCACCCGAGCGATACTCCACCGTCCCTGCCGACCGGACAAGGGGTTCACCGGCGTGGTGCGTCAACGGCTTCCCGGCCGGGAGGATTTGACGGTCTCCCGGCCGGTACACGGCACCCGCACGGCCGTACGCCGACCATGCTGGCCGGTCCGTGTGTCGGCCATGGGACGGACGGATTGCGTACGCGTCAACGGGCCCGCGGTCAGCCGGCCCGCGTGCTCCCGGACGGCGCGTCCCCGCCCTCCCCGTCCGACGTACCGCCCTCCCCGTCCGACGTACCGCCCTCCCCGTCCGACGTACCGCCCCGTCCGTCCGACGTCCCGCCCCGTCCGTCCGCGCCGTCCGGCGCCCCGGCTTCGGCGGCCGTCTCCCCCGGCGTCTCCCCCGGTGTCTCCAGCAGCCCCTCCGGCGGCACCACCTGCTTCTCCTCCGCGAAGTGGCAGGCCGAGTCGTGCCCGGCCGGTGTGTCCGCCAGCCGGAAGACGGCCGGGACGGCCAGCAGCGGCACCTCCAGTTCGCACCGCTCCTGCGCCTTCCAGCACCGGGTGCGGAAGCGGCAGCCGGAGGGCGGGTTGGCGGGCGACGGTACGTCGCCGTGCAGAATGATCCGCTCCCGGTGCTCCCGGGCCGTCGGGTCCGGCACCGGGACCGCGGACAGCAGCGCCTGGGTGTACGGATGCGTGGGGTGGTCGTAGATCTGCTCGTCCGAGCCGATCTCGACGATCCGTCCCAGATACATCACACCGACCCGGTCGGAGATGTGCCGGACGATCGACAGGTCGTGCGCGATGAACACGTAACTCAGCCCGAGCTCCGCCTGGAGCCGGTCCAGCAGGTTGACGACCTGCGCCTGTACGGAGACGTCGAGCGCGGAGACGGGCTCGTCGGCGACGATGATCTCGGGGTTCAGGGCCAGGCCGCGGGCGATGCCGATGCGCTGGCGCTGGCCGCCGGAGAACTGGTGCGGATAGCGGTTGATGTACTCCGGGTTGAGCCCGACGACGTCCAGCAGGTCCTGGACCTTGCGGCGCCGGTCGCCCTTCGGCGCGACCTCGGGGTGGATCTCGTACGGCTCCCCGATGATGTCGCCGACCGTCATGCGCGGGTTGAGCGAGGTGTACGGGTCCTGGAACACCATCTGGATGTTGCGGCGCACGGACTTCAGGGCGCGCCCGGACAGCTTGGTGAGGTCCTCGCCCTTGTACCTGATCGCGCCGGCCGTCGGCTGTTCCAGATGGACCAGCATCTTGGCCACGGTCGACTTGCCGCACCCGGACTCCCCCACGATGCCGAGGGTCTCGCCCGCCGCGAGGTCGAAGGAGACCCCGTCGACCGCCTTGACGGCACCGATCTGCTTCTTGATCAGGATGCCCTGCGTCAGCGGGTAGTGCTTGACCAGATCGCGGACCTCCAGGATCGGTTCGCCGCCCGCCGCGGCGGAGGTGGCCCGTGACTTGGCGAGCAGCGCCCGGGCCTTCTCGCCCTCCTCGCGCGCTTCCCTGCGCCCCGAGTGGTCAGCGTGCATCGAGCGTCTCCTTCCAGAAGTAGCAGGCGCTCTCGCGGTGCTCGGCCACCTCGAACAGCGGCGGCACCTCGCCCCGGCAGATCTCCTGGGCCATCGGGCAGCGCGGGTTGAAGGCGCAGCCGGGCGGGATGTGCAGCAGGTTGGGCGGCAGGCCCTTGATCGCGTACAGCTCCCGGCCCTTCTGGTCCAGGCGCGGGATCGACCGGAGCAGGCCCTTGGTGTACGGGTGGGCGGGTGCCCGGTAGATCTCGTGGACCGGGGCGGACTCGACGATCCGGCCCGCGTACATCACGGCGATCTTGTCGGCGACGTCCGCGACCACGCCCAGGTCGTGGGTGATCAGGATCAGGCCCATGTTCAGCTCGCGCTGGAGCTCGGCGAGCAGGTCCATCACCTGGGCCTGGACGGTCACGTCGAGGGCGGTGGTGGGTTCGTCCGCGATGATCAGCGACGGTTCCAGCGCCATCGCCATGGCGATCATGATGCGCTGGCGCATGCCGCCGGAGAACTGGTGCGGGAAGTTCCCGACGCGTTCCTTGGCCGCCGGGATGCGGACCCGGTCCATCAGCTCGACGGCCTTCAGCTTGGCGTCCTTGTGGGACATCCCCCGGTGCACGACGAACATCTCGCCGAGCTGCTCCCCCACGCTGAGCACGGGGTTGAGGGAGGAGAGCGCGTCCTGGAAGATCATGGCCATCTCCTGGCCGCGGATCTTCCGGCGCTCGTCCTTCTTCATCTTCAGCAGGTCGCGGTCCTTGAAGAGGATCTCGCCGCCGCTGATCTTCCCGGGAGGCATGTCGAGGATGCCCATGACGGCCTGGGCGGTGACCGACTTGCCGGAGCCGGACTCGCCGAGCACGGCCAGCGTCTCGCCCTCGGCCACCGAGTAGTTGACCCCGTTGACGGCCTTGGCGACGCCGTCGCGGGTGTGGAACTCCACGTGCAGATCGCGCACTTCGAGCAACATGGCAGCGGGCTCCTCAGCGCAGCTTGGGGTCGAGGGCGTCGCGCACCGCGTCGCCGAGCATGATGAAGGCGAGCACGGTGACCGCCAGGGCTCCGGCGGGCCAGAGCAGCATGTGCGGGGCGTTGCGGATGTACTGGGACGCGGCGGAGATGTCGATGCCCCAGGAGACGGCCGGCGGTTTCAGGCCGACGCCGAGGAACGAGAGGGTCGCCTCCAGCGAGATGTACGTACCGAGCGCGATGGTCGCGACGACGATGACCGGTGCGATGGCGTTCGGCGTGATGTGGCGCAGCATCATCCGGGTGTTGGAGGCGCCGAGCGCCCGTGCCGCCTGCACGTAGTCGTTCTGTTTGGCGGTGATCACGGAGCCCCGGGCGATGCGGGCGATCTGCGGCCAGCCCAGCAGCACGATGAAGCCGATCACCGGCCAGACGGTGGAGCTGGTGACCACGGAGAGGAAGACCAGGCCGCCGAGGACCACCGGGATGCCGAAGAAGACGTCGGTGACACGGGAGAGGACCGAGTCCGACAGTCCGCCGAAGAACCCGGCCAGGCCGCCGAGGATGCCGCCGAGCAGGGTGACGCCGAGGGTGGAGCAGACGCCCACGGTCACCGAGTTCCTGGCCCCGTAGACGGTACGGGTGTAGACGTCGCAGCCCTGTCCGTCGAAGCCGAAGGGGTGCCCGGGCTGGGAGCCCTGCTGGGCCTTGGCCAGGTCGCAGTCGAGCGGGTCCTGGTCGGCGATCAGCGAGGGCCAGATCGAGATGATCACCAGGAAGAGGATGATCAGGGCGGAGATGATGAAGACCGGGTTGCGGCGCAGGTCCCGCCAGGCGTCGGACCACAGACTGCGCGGCTTCTCGGCGGGGCCGGTGCCCTCGGGGCCGCCGGGTGTCCTTTCGAGGGTCGTGCCCTCCTCCAGGGCGAGGTCCATCACGCCTCCCGCTCCGGCGGACGAGATCGCCTCGTCCGGTGTCTGCTCAGGCATAGCGGATCCTCGGGTCGAGTACGGCGTACAGCAGGTCGACGAGCAGGTTCGCCGCCAGGAAGACGAGGACGAGGATGGTGACGAAGCCGACGACGGTCTGGGAGTTCTGGCGCAGGATGCCCTGGTAGAGCTGGAAGCCGACGCCGTGGATGTTGAAGATCCGCTCCGTGACGATCGCGCCGCCCATCAGGGCGCCCACGTCGGTGCCGATGAAGGTGACCACCGGGATCAGTGAGTTGCGCAGCAGGTGCCGGATGACGACGCGGCGCCTGGGCAGGCCCTTGGCGACGGCGGTGCGGACGTAGTCGGCGCGGGCGTTCTCCGCGATGGAGGTCCGGGTGAGCCGGGTGACGTACGCGAGGGAGACCGAGGCGAGGACGAGGCCCGGTACGAGCAGTTCGTTGAAGGGCGCCTCCGAGGAGACGGAGGGTTTGATGATGCCCCACTCGACTCCCAGGAGGAGCTGGAGCAGCAGGCCGGTGACGAAGGTCGGGATGGAGATGACGACCAGGGTCAGGATGAGCACGGTGGTGTCGACGGGGCGGCCGCGGCGCAGGCCGGTGACGACTCCGAGGCTGATGCCGATGACGATCTCGAAGACGATCGCGACGACGGTGAGCCGGATGGTGATGGGGAAGGCGGTGGCCATCAGCTCGGTGACCTTCTGACCGTTGAACGCGGTGCCGAAGTCGCCGGTGAAGACATTGCCCATGTAGGTGAGGTATTGCTGCCAGACAGGCTTGTCGAGGCCGAACTCCGAGCGGAGCTGGGCCGCGGTCGCGGGGTCGCACTGGCGGTCGCCGCAGAGACCCGCGATGGGGTCGCCCATCACGTTCACCATGAGGAAGATCAACAGCGTGGTGCCGAAGAAGACCGGGATCATCTGCAGCAGCCGCCGGATCACATAACGTCCCATGAAGGGCTCCGGGGGTCGCGGTGGTCAGGGCTCGGGCTGGGGAGTGACGCGTCCGGGGAAGGGGAGGCCGGGTGGCCGGTGCGTTCCTGGCACCGGCCACCCGGCCTCAGGGCCTCCGGTCCGGATCGGGCCGGGCCCGCGGGGTCCGGCCGTCCGAACGAAAGACCCTCCACGGGTCACTTGACCTTGATCTGCTCGTAGACCGGGACGCTGAACTGGTTCAGCGACACGTCGGTGATGTTCTCCGAGTAGCCGGCGCTGCCGTTCTGGTACCAGAGCGGGATGACGGGCATCTGGGCGACCAGGACCTTCTCCGCGTCCTGGAAGGTCGAGACGGCCTTGGCCTTGTCGGACTCGGCGTTGGCCTTGTCGACGAGTCCGTCGAACTGCTTGTTGCTCCACTTGCCGTCGTTGGACGAGGCGTCGGTGTAGTACACGGGCTGCAGGAAGTTCTGGATGAGCGGGTAGTCCATCTGCCAGCCGGCCCGCCAGGCACCGGTCAGCTTCTGCTGGGAGACCTGGCTGCGGAAGTCGGCGAAGGTGCCGACGGGGGCGCCGACGCACGCCTTGTTGTTGCCCATCACCTTGTTGATGCTGTTGCAGACGGCGTCGACCCACTCCTTGTGGGAGCCGGTGTCACCGTTGTACGAGATCTTGAGCTGGCCGCCGGGGATGCCGCCGCCCTCCTGGATCAGCTTCTTGGCGTTCGCCGCGTTGTACTCGCAGGGCGCGCCGCACAGCCCCTTCTTGAAGCCGCCCGCCTCGCCGAGGACCGGGGAGGTCCAGTCGGAGGCGGGGGTGCGGGTCTTCTGGAAGATCTGATCGGTGATCTGCTGGCGGTTGATCGCCATCGACAGGCCCTGGCGGACCTTGATGCCGCCGGGGGTGTCCCACTTCTTGTCGTAGAAGGGGAAGGCGAGGGTCTGGATGATGCCGGCCGGGGTGTTGATGTACCGGTCGCCGAGGTCCGCCTTGACGTTCTTCAGCTGCGAGGCGGGCACGTCGTCGACCAGGTCCAGGTTGCCGGCCGTCAGGTCGGTGTAGGCGGTGTTGTTGTCGGTGTAGACCTTGAGGTCGATGCCGCCGTTCTGCGCCTTGTCGTCGCCGGGGTACTTGTCCCACTTGCGCAGGTTCATCGACGAGCCCTTGGTGTACTTGTCGACGGTGTACGGCCCGTTGCCGATCGGCTTGGCCACCCAGGCGGCGTGGTCGGTGAAGAACGCCTTGGGCAGCGGGGCGAAGGCCGGGTAGCCGAGGGTGTCGGGCCAGAGGGAGAACTTCTGCGACAGCTTGACGGTGAACGTCTTGTCGTTGAGCACCTTGAGGCCGGAGAGCGTGCTGGCCGAGGCGCTGCCGGAGTCGGGGTGGACCTTGCTGTAGCCGTCGATGTATCCGAAGAAGTAGGCGTTCTTCTGATTGTTCTTCAGCAGCGCGCCGTAGTTCCAGGCGTCCACGAAGGAGTGGGCGGTGATCTTCTCGCCGTTGCTGAAGGTCCAGCCGTCCTTCACGGTGACCGTGAAGTTCTGGTTGTCCTTGGTCTCGATCTTCTCGGCGAGCATGTCGGTGGCCGCGCCGGTCTTCGGGTCGTACCTCTTGAGCCCCCGGAAGATCATGTCGAGGACCTTGCCGCCCTGCACCTCATTGGTGTTGGCGGGTTCGAGCGGGTTCTGCGGGTCACCCCACGAAGAGCTCACGATGCCGTTCGCGCCACCGCCGCCACCGCTGCTGCCCCCGCCGCCGCATGCCGTCGCCGCCAGGGCGACGACCACCGCACATGCGGCCCACCTGGCCTGTGTGGCTCCGCGCATGGAGTGCCTCCTCGTAGTGCTCCGTCTTACGTACGGTCAAATATCACCGCATCACAGACATCACGCACATTTACTCCACCCATTCGGGCGCGTCGGGGCCCACCCGAGTGGCACTTCACGGCCGGAGGGGTCGCGGGCGCGGCCCCCGGCAGACACCGGAGCGGTAACGGCCGCGCATCGAATGCGCATCGACCGCGAGCCCATCCGATCGACCGTACGAATTCCGAGACAACCGCGCCCGCATATCGGACTCATTGCCGGAATTCACCCGTTAAGTCGCGAACACGCCTTCGAAAAAGCCAAACGGAAGCAAAGCCACGCCCTTCAAAAGGTCACGGATTGGTCAAATTTCCAAAGAGCATGCCAAGGGCGTCGGACATTCATTGACCCTGCATGAATTGCGTTGAAAAAGTCCGGGTAGCCCGTAGGTGTTGCCCTGCGGAGTCCTTCGACCCTCCGGGCCAGGAGCACCATGACGATTCCAACCCCGCAAGCCACCACCCCTCTTGAGGTGGAGGACGCGAAGCCGCAGTCGACAGCGGGACCGTCCGCGACCAAGGGCGGTGACGGCCGCTCACCGGGCAGGATGGCCTGGCTGCGCTTCAAGCGCGACCGCACCGGCATGATTTCGGCCTATGTGGTCATTTTCTTCTTCGTGATCGCCATCTGCGCACCGCTGATCGCGAAGCTGTACGGCAAGGACCCGTACACGACGTACGGGCAGAACGACACGAGCCTGCTGGACGACTTCGGTTCGCCGGTACTGCCCAACGGCGGTATCAGCGGCGACTTCTGGTTCGGCATCGAGCCGGGACTCGGCCGGGACGTCTTCACCTTCCTGCTCTACGGCATCCGCAACTCCCTGCTCATCGCCGCGGTAACCACCCTGCTGGTGACGGTGATCGGCATCGCCATCGGCATCACGGCGGGCTATCTGGGCGGGAAGACCGACTACCTCGTGGGCCGGGTCATCGACATCCTGCTGGCCTTCCCCTCCACGCTCTTCTTCATCGCCTTCTGGCCGGTGCTGATCTCGATCCTGGTCTCCCCGGAGGAGAACACCCCGGTCTGGCTGACCGTCGTCAGCCTCATCTCGGTCATGACGGCCTTCGGCTGGGCCTCCATCGCGCGTCTGCTGCGCGGCGAGGTACTCGCCCTGCGCGAGCGCGAGTTCGTCGAGGCCGCCAGGGTGACCGGCGCCTCCCCGGCGAGGATCATCTTCAAGGAACTGCTGCCCAACCTCTGGACGCCGATCCTGATCCAGGCCACGCTCGCGCTGCCCGCGTACGTCACCGCGGAGGCGGGCCTCGCCTTCCTCGGCGTCGGGCTCACTTCCCCGACCCCCGACTGGGGCGTGATGATCCAGCGCGGATCGGACGTCTACCAGAGCGACATCACGTTCATGCTCTTCCCCGGCGTCTCGATGGTGATCTTCGTCATCGCCTTCAACCTGCTGGGCGACTCGGTGCGTGACGCACTGGACCCGAAGACCAAGCGCTGAACCGCACTTCCTCCGGCCGGGCGACGGGGCCCACCGGAAAGATCGTTTCTCTCCCTCGACCAGAGCAGGAAGCCATGTCCCTTTCCCGCAGAAACTTCGTCATCGCCACGTCGGTCGCGGCCGGCGGTTCGATGGTCCTCTCCGCGTGCAGCAGCGGCAGCACGACCAAGAAGGGCGGCAGCGCCGGTCACGGCGGTACCGACAAGTACACCGGCGCGGTCGTGGTCGGCACGAAGGCCGACTCCACCGGTCCGGCCGCCGAGATACCGGGCGCGAAGAAGGGCGGCACGATCCGCGGGATCGCCCCGGACGACTTCTCGCACCTGGACCCGCAGCGCATCTACTTCTCGTGGAACTCCGCGGTCGGTGACCTCTTCATCCGTGGCCTGACCGGCTACAAGATCGCGGCTGACGGCTCGATGAAGCTGGTCGGCGACCTCGCCACCGACGCGGGCACCATGTCCGACAACGGCAAGACCTGGACCTTCACCCTGAAGGACGGTCTGAAGTGGGAGGACGGCAAGGAACTCACCATCGAGGACGTCCGCCACGGTATCGAGCGCGGCTTCGCCAGCTTCACCACCGAGGGTGCGGGCTACGTCCAGAACGCGCTGGTCGGTCCGGGCGACTTCCGCTCGAAGTACAAGGGTCCGTACGGCGGCAAGCACCTCGACGCGGTCGTCACCGACGCCAAGGCGAAGACGATCACCTTCAAGCTGGCCGAGCCCCGCCTGGACCTCAACTTCACCCTGGCGATGAACTCCTACGCGGCCGTCCCGGTCAAGGGCGACACCAAGGAGAAGTACGACAAGGACCCGATGAGCTGCGGTCCGTACCGCATCAAGGCCCACGCCATCGACAAGTCGATGACGCTGGTGCGCAACCCGCACTGGGACCCCAACACGGACGCGATCCGCAACGCCTACCCGGACAGCTTCGTCTACGAGTTCGGCCCCGAGTCCCTCCAGGCCACCGACCGGATGATCGCCGACGACGGCGACGACCAGTACGCGGTCATGGCGTACAGCGGCGTCCCGGCCGAGCGCATCCAGAAGGTCCTCACCGACCCCGAGCTGAAGAAGCGGACCTTCAACGGCCTGCTGACCGGCATCTACTACTACGCGATCAACACCAAGCGGATCACGGACCTGAAGGTGCGTCAGGCCCTCATCCACGCCTGGCCGCTGGAGCAGATCCGCAAGATCTACGGTGGCCCGTCGGCCGGTGACTACGCGACCTCCATCCTGAGCCCCGACATCCTCGGCTACGCCAAGGACGACGTCTACGGCAAGCTGAAGAAGCCGCAGGGCGACCCGGAGGCGGCGAAGAAGCTGCTGAAGGAGGCCGGCAAGGAAGGCCAGAAGGTCGTCTACGCCTTCCCGCAGAGCAACACCTACGACAAGACCAAGGTCGTCATCGAGAACGCCCTCAAGGCGGCCGGCTTCGACCCGGTCATCAAGCAGCTGGACTCCACCAGCTACTACGACCAGATCCAGCAGATCGACAACAAGTTCGACGTGATGTGGTTCGGCTGGTCCCCGGACTGGCCGACCGGCTACACCCTGATCCAGCCGCTCTTCGACGGCAGCACGATCGCCAACGGCGCGAACAACATCTCGCAGCTGAACGTCGACTGGGTCAACGAAGGAATCAAGAAGAACAACCTCATCGCCGACCCCACGGAGGCCGGCAAGGCCTGGGCCGCGCTGGACAAGCGGATCATGACGGAGGAGGCGCCGATCATCCCCGAGACGTTCCAGCGCCGCTTCTACCTCTACGGCGAGAAGGTCGGCGGGGCGATGTTCCACCCGCAGTTCTCCTCGGCCATCTTCTACAAGCTGTTCGTGAAGGCCTGACGCCGACACTCCTGAGGCGGGGCGCCCGTGCGGCGCCCCGCCCGCTCCACTCCCCCTCGTCGGCGTCTGCCAGGGAAATCCATCGCCATGTTCCGCTTCCTCATCCGCCGGGCAATCGGCGCACTGGTCATCCTGCTGATCATCAGTGCCATCACTTTCGTCCTCTTCTACGTCGCGCCCCGCGACCCAGCGCGTGTGGCCTGCGGCAAGGTGTGCACACCCGAGACGCTGGCGCTGGTCAAACGCAACCTCGGCATAGCCGACCCGCTGCCCGTGCAGTACTGGCACTGGCTCCAGGCCGTGTTCGTCGGCCGGGACTACAGCTCCTTCGGGCACTGCCCCGCCCCGTGCCTGGGTTACTCGTTCCACAACCGTGAGCCGGTCCTCGGCACCATCCTGGACCGCCTCCCCACGACGCTCTCCCTCTCGATCGGCAGCGCGGTCGTCTTCGTGGTCTTCGGTGTCGGCACCGGCATGCTCGCCGCGGTCAAGCAGGGCAAGGCGCTGGACAAGGTGGCGTCCTCGGCGTCGCTGATCGGGTCCTCGATGCAGATCTACATCGTCGGCGTGGTCGCCATGTACTACCTCGCGGACCAGTGGCACATCCTGAGCCGCCCCAAGGACGTCCCCTTCACCGAGAGCGTGTCCGGCTGGTTCTCCGGGCTGCTGCTGCCCTGGCTGGTGCTGGCGCTGATCTTCACCGCCAACTACACCCGCATGGCCCGCTCCCAGCTCGTCGAGACGCTGAACGAGGACTATGTGCGCACCGCGCGCGCCAAGGGCCTGTCCCGACGGACGGTGTTCTTCCGGTTCGCCTGGCGCGGTGCCATGGGCCCGATCGTCACCATCTTCGGCCTCGACATCGGCCTCCTCCTGGGCGGTGCGATCATCACCGAGAAGACCTTCGGCCTGCACGGCATCGGCGCCCTCTCGGTCAAGGCCGTCGGCGACAACGACCTGCCGCTGATCCTCGGTGTGGTCCTGGTAGCGGCGGCGGCGATCGTCATCTTCAACATCATCGTCGACGCGGTCTACGCCCTCATCGACCCGCGCGTCCGCCTCGCCTAGGGAGAGATCCAGTGAGCACCCCCTTCCTCTCCGTACGCGATCTGCGCGTGCACTTCTCCACCGAAGACGGCATGGTCAAGGCCGTCGACGGGCTGTCCTTCGACGTCGAGAAGGGCCGGACACTCGGCATCGTCGGCGAGTCCGGCTCCGGCAAGTCCGTCACCAACCTGACCATCCTCGGGCTGCACCACCCCGACCACACCGAGATCGAGGGCGAGATCCTCCTCGACGGACGGGACCTGCTGACCGCGTCGGAGCGGGAGCTGGAGCGGCTGCGCGGCAACAAGATGGCGATGATCTTCCAGGACGCCCTGGCCTCGCTGTCGCCGTACCACACCATCGGCAAGCAGATCGGCGAGACGTACCGCAAGCACACCGGCGCCTCCAAGAAGGAGGCCCGCGCGCGGGCCGTCGAGATGCTCACCAAGGTGGGCATCCCGCAGCCCGATCTGCGGGTGGACGACTACCCGCACCAGTTCTCCGGCGGTATGCGCCAGCGCGCCATGATCGCCATGGCGCTGGTCTGCGACCCGGAGCTGCTGATCGCGGACGAGCCGACCACCGCGCTGGACGTCACCGTGCAGGCCCAGATCATGGACCTGCTCAAGGACCTCCAGCAGGAGACCGGCACCTCGATCGTCTTCATCACCCACGACCTCGGGGTCATCGCCGACATCGCGGACGACGTGCTGGTGATGTACGGCGGGCGCTGTGTCGAGCGCGGTACGAAGAAGGAGGTCCTGCGGGCGCCCCAGCACCCGTACACCTGGGGCCTGCTGGGTTCGATGCCGAGCCTCGAAGGTCCGGTCGACGTACCGCTGTCGCCGATTCCCGGCTCCCCGCCGAGCCTTCTCAACCCGCCGACCGGCTGCCGCTTCCACCCCCGGTGCACGTTCACCGAGCAGGTCGGCGGCAAGCGCTGCGCGACGGACCAGCCGCCGCTGGAGCTCACCGCCGGGCGCGGCGCCGCCTGCCACCTCACCGCGGATCAGCGCGCCGAGTTCTTCGCAGACTTCGCCGGCACCCGGCCCAACTGACGTACAAGAGACGGGACTTCCCCACCATGAGCAGCACAGATCCCCTCCTGGACGTCTCCGGACTCACCAAGCACTTCCCGATCAAGGGCGGCTTCCCGATCCGGCGGACGATCGGCGCGGTGCAGGCCGTGGACGGGCTGGACTTCTCCGTGGCCCAGGGCGAGAGCCTGGGCCTGGTCGGCGAGTCCGGCTGCGGCAAGTCGACCACGGGCCGGCTGATCACCCGGCTCCTGGAGCCGACGGCCGGCCGGATCTCCTACCGCGGGCAGGACATCACCCACGCCTCGCGCAAGGAGCTGGCCCCGGTCCGCTCCGAGATCCAGATGATCTTCCAGGACCCGTACGCCTCGCTGAACCCGCGGCAGACCGTCGGCAAGATCATCACCGCGCCGATGGAGATCAACGACATCGACCCGGCGGGCGGCCGCGAGGCACGCGTGCGGGAGCTGCTGGAGACCGTCGGGCTCAACCCGGAGCACTACAACCGCTTCCCGCACGAGTTCTCCGGCGGCCAGCGCCAGCGCATCGGGGTCGCCCGCGCGCTCGCCCTGGAGCCGAAGCTGATCGTGGCCGACGAGCCGGTCTCGGCACTGGACGTGTCGATCCAGGCCCAGGTGGTGAACCTGCTGCAGAAGCTGCAGAAGGAACTCGGCATCGCGTTCCTGTTCATCGCCCACGACCTGGCCATCGTGCGCCACTTCTCGCAGCGCGTGGCGGTCATGTACCTCGGCCGGATCGTGGAGATCGCCGACCGCGAGGACCTGTACGGCAATCCGCGTCACCCGTACACCAGGGCGCTGCTCTCGGCGGTGCCCGAGGCGACCGCCGACGACACGCCGGCCCGGGACCGCATCCGCCTCGTCGGCGACGTGCCCTCCCCGGTCAACCCGCCGTCGGGCTGCCGCTTCCGTACCCGTTGCTGGAAGGCGACGGACAAGTGCGCGAGCGAGGCCCCGCCGCTGGTGCGGGTCGAGGGCAGCCGGGAAGGCCATCTGACGGCCTGCCACTACCCGGAGGACGCCCAGACCGCCGCGGCCGTCCCGAAGGCCCGTACGGCCTCGTCCGCGCCGGAGCTCGGCAAGAAGACCACCGAAGACCCCAAGGCCGGGGCCTGACACCCCAGCCCCGGCCCCGGGGCGCCCCGCGGACAGGACCCGACCGGTCCCAGGACGCGGGGCTCCCCGGTCCCGCGGAACCGAGCACGTGAGCCCATTGACCCGAGCCACCTGCGCGCCCGGTTCCGGGAAAAGGAAGAAGCGCCCGGAACCGATCGGTTCCGGGCGCTTCCGTGTGGGTCGGGCTCCGTCAGGAAGCCGCGCCGACGATGTCCTTCTCCTCGGCGAAGTGGCACGCCGACTCGTGCGCCGCGGGAGTGTCCTTGCCCTTGAAGCGCTCCGGGACCGCCAGCAGCGGCAGTTCCGTGGCGCACCTGTCCTGGGCCTTCCAGCACCGGGTGCGGAAGCGGCAGCCCGACGGCGGGTTCGCCGGCGACGGGACGTCACCGGTGAGGATGATCCGCTCGCCGCGCTCACGGGCCTCGGGGTCCGGGACCGGGACCGCCGACAGCAGCGCCTGGGTGTAGGGGTGCGTCGGGTGGTCGTAGATCTCCGCGTCCGTACCGATCTCGGCCATCTTGCCGAGGTACATCACGCCGACCCGGTCGGAGATGTGCCGGACGATCGACAGGTCGTGCGCGATGAAGACGTAGGACAGGTTGAACTCGTCCTGGAGCTTCTCCATCAGGTTGATGACCTGCGCCTGCACCGACACGTCGAGCGCGGAGACCGGCTCGTCGCAGATGATGATCTCCGGGTTGAGCGCGAGGCCGCGGGCGATGCCGATGCGCTGGCGCTGGCCGCCGGAGAACTGGTGCGGGTAGCGGTTGATGTACTCCGGGTTGAGGCCGACGACGTCCAGCAGTTCCTGGACCTTGGCGCGCCGGTCGCCCTTCGGGGCCACCTCGGGGTGGATGTCGAAGGGCTCGCCGATGATGTCGCCGACCGTCATGCGCGGGTTCAGCGAGGTGTACGGGTCCTGGAACACCATCTGGATGTTCCGGCGGACCGCCTTCAGCGCGCGGCCGGACAGCCGGGTGATGTCCTGGCCCTTGTAGAAGACCTCGCCGGACGTGGCCGTCTCCAGCGCCATCAGCAGCCGGGCGACCGTGGACTTGCCACAGCCCGACTCGCCGACGATGCCGAGCGTCTCGCCCTGGTAGAGGTCGAAGGAGACCCCGTCCACGGCCTTGACCGCGCCGACCTGGCGCTTGAACAGGATGCCCTGGCTCAGCGGGAAGTGCTTGACCAGATTGCGCACCTGGAGGATCGGCTCACCGCGCTCCACCGGGGCCTCGATGGCGGCGACCGCCGCCGTCTCGGTGGCGGCGTCGACCGTCACGACGTCGGTAACGTTCGGGGTGGCGTCCATGGAACCGTCCGTCTTGTCGAGCTCAGCCATGGATCGTCTCCTTCCAGAAGTGGCAGGCGCTGCCGCGTCCGGGCAGCTCGCTGCCGTCCTGCTCGGAGACCGGCACCAGGGCCGGAATCTCCGTGCGGCAGATGTCCTCCGCCTTGGGGCAGCGCGGGTTGAAGGCGCAGCCGGACGGGATCTTGAGCAGGTTGGGCGGCAGGCCCTTGATCGCGTAGAGCTCCTGGCCCTTCTGGTCGAGCCGCGGGATCGAGTCGAGCAGACCGCGGGTGTACGGGTGCGCGGGCCGCTTGTACAGCTCGTGCACCGGTGCCGTCTCGACGATCCGGCCCGCGTACATGACCGCGATCTTGTCCGCGACGTCGGCGACGACGCCGAGGTCGTGGGTGATCAGGATCAGCCCCATGTTGAACTCGGTCTGGAGCTCCTTGAGCAGGTCCATGACCTGGGCCTGGACCGTCACGTCGAGCGCGGTGGTCGGCTCGTCCGCGATGATCAGGTCCGGCTCCAGCGCCAGTGCCATGGCGATCATGATGCGCTGGCGCATACCGCCGGAGAACTGGTGCGGATAGTCGTTGACCCGCTGCTTGGCGGCGGGAATCTTGACCCGCTCCATCAGCTCGATGGCCTTGAGCTTGGCCTGCTTGCGGGAGAGCCCCTGGTGGACCCGGAACATCTCGCCGAGCTGGTAGCCGACCGAGAGCACGGGGTTGAGCGAGGAGAGCGCGTCCTGGAAGATCATCGCGATCTTCTGGCCGCGGATCTTCCGCCGCTCCTCGTTGCTCATGGTGAGCATGTCCTGACCGCGGTACAGGATCTGGCCCTGCGGGATCTTGCCGGGCGGCATGTCGAGAATGCCCATGATCGCCTGGGCGGTCACGGACTTGCCGGAACCGGACTCACCGAGCACGGCCAGGGTCTCGCCCGAGTCCACGCTGTAGTTCACACCGTTGACGGCCTTGGCCACGCCGTCCCGGGTGTGGAACTCCACGTGCAGGTCGCGCACTTCGAGGAGTCGGGCGTCGTCCGGTCCCCCGGAGCGGGGCGCCGGGATGTCTGCTGTCTTGTCCATGATGGTCACGTCGTACGCCCTCCTCAGCGCAGCTTCGGGTCGAGGGCGTCGCGGACCGCGTCGCCCAGCATGATGAACGCGAAGACCGTGAGGCTGAGCATTCCTGCCGGGAACAGCAGCGCATGCGGGTTGTCGCGGATGGCCTGGCTGCCCTCGGCGATGTCGATGCCCCACGAGATCGTCGGGTCCGCGAGTCCGAGCCCGAGGAACGAGAGCGTCGCCTCGGCCGAGATGTACCCGCCGAGCGCGATGGTGGCCACGACGATGGTCGGGGCGAGCGCGTTGGGAAGGACGTGCCGGAAGAGGATCCGCGGGGTGCCGGCGCCGAGGGCGCGGGCCGCCGTCACGTAGTCCGCCTGCTTCGCGGTGATCACCGAGGCACGCATGACACGGCAGATCGAGGTCCAGCCCAGGAAGGCCAGGGCCAGGATCACCACGTACACCTTGCGCTCGGTGAAGGCGTTCAGGACGACCATCGCGCCGAGCAGGAAGGGGATGCCGAAGAAGATGTCGGTGACCCGGGAGATGACGGAGTCGAGCCAGCCGCCGAAGTAGCCGGCGAGCATGCCCAGCAGGCCGCCGACCAGGGTGACCGCGGCGGTGACGCCGACACCCACCAGGATCGAGGCGCGGGTGCCGTAGATGACACGCGCGTAGATCGAACGGCCCTGGCCGTCGTAGCCGAACCAGTCGGGCTGGAAGAAGTGCCCCAGCTCCGGCTTGGTCAGGAAGTGGTTGGTCAGGTCGCCGTCGCGCGGGTTGACGCCGGTGAAGAGCCCCGGGAAGGCGGCTATGACCAGCAGGACCAGCAGGAGGATCGAGGAGATCCAGAACATCGGGCGGTGACGCAGGTCGAACCAGGCGTCACCCCAGAGGCTGCGCGGCTTGTCCTTGCTCTGGGCGTCCGCGGCCGAGGGAGCGGCGACGGCGTCCACCGCTGCTTCGGTCTTGGTCTCGGTGACGTCAGGCATACCGGATCCTCGGGTCCAGGACCGCGTACAGCAGGTCGACGAGCAGGTTGATCACAAGGATGACGAGGACGAAGACCGTGACAACGCCGACGATCGTCGAGCCCTCGCGCTGCTGCAGCGCCTTGAAGAGCAGGTTCCCGACACCCTGGACGTTGAAGATGCCCTCGGTCACGACCGCGCCGCCGATGAAGCCGCCGATGTCCGTGCCGAGGAAGGTGACGACCGGGATCAGCGAGTTGCGCAGCAGGTGGACACCGACGATGCGGCGACGCGGCAGGCCCTTGGCCATGGCGGTACGCATGTAGTCGGCGCGCAGGTTCTCCGCGAAGGTCGTGCGGGTCAGCCGTGCCACGTACGCCATGGAGAGCATGGCCAGCACGAAGCCCGGTAGGAACAACTGCGCGTAGTCCGTGGAGTCCTGGACGTTCGGTGCCACCCAGCCGAGCTGGTCCGCGAGGACGAAGCGGGCGAGGAAGCCGAGCACGAACACCGGGATCGAGATGACGATCAGGGTGAAGATCAGTACGCCGGTGTCGGCGGCCTTGCCGGCCCGCAGGCCCGCCCAGGCGCCGAGCCCGATGCCGACGATGATCTCGATGAGCATCGCCACCGCGGTCAGCCGCAGCGTCACCGGGAAGGACTCGGACATCTCGTCGATGACTTCGCGACCACCGAAGGTCTTGCCGAAGTCGCCCTGGAAGAGATTGCCCATGTAGTCGATGTACTGCTTCCACAGGGGCTGGTCGAGCCCGAACTCATGGCGGAGCGACGCGACCTGTGCGGGGTCTGCCGCCTTGTCTCCCCACATCGCCCGGATTGGGTCACCGGGAAGGATGTGGACCATGAGGAAAATAATCAGAGTGGTCCCGATGAATACCGGGATCATCTGGAGCAGTCGCCTTGCGACGTAACGCCCCATCATGCCTCCATGCCGTGAGGGGTCGGCGATGGCCTTCTCAGAGTTGTCTCCGCCGCGGGGTGTGGGGGGAGAGCCCCGGGGCATCGCCTACGGGCCGGTTCCGCCGCCCCTGAAGAGGAACGGCGGAACCGGCCTTCGGGTCCCGATGCTTACTTCTTGGCCTTGACCTGGACGTCGGTGAAGATCGGGTCGCCGTCCTGGCCGTACACGATCTTGCCGAACACGTTGGTGGACTGGCCCGAGTTGTTCTTGTAGAACCACAGCGGGATGGCCGGCATGTCGTTCTTCAGGAGCTGCTCGGCGTCCTGGTACATCTTGACGGTCTCGTCGAGCGTCTTCGCCTTGTCGGCCTTCGCGGCGAGGGCGTCGAACTCCTTGTTGGAGTAGCCCGAGGTGTTGCCCGCGGCGGTGGTGCCGTACAGGTCGCGCATGAAGTTCGAGTTGACCGGGTAGTCGAGCACCCAGCCACCGCGGTACATGGACTTGACCTGCTTGTTGTCACGGGCGTTCAGGTCGGCCTGGAAGTCAGGCTTGGAGTCGCCCACGCACTCGACGCCGGTCGCCTTGCGGATGCTGTTGCAGACCGCGTCGACCCACGGCTTGTGGGACTGGTCGGCGTTGAACTGGATCGAGATCTTGTTGCCCGGGACGCCGCCGCCGTCCTTGATGAGCTTCTTCGCCTCGGCCGGGTTGTACTTCACGATGTCGCCGAGCGCGCCGGGCTTGTAGCCGAGCACACCGCGGGCGACGAACGAGTCGGCCGGGGTACGGGTGCCGTGCAGCACGGTCTTGGTGATCGTGTCACGGTCGATCGCCATGGACAGACCCTGGATGACCTTGGGGTTGATGTCCTTGAACTGCTTGGTGTAGAACGCCGGGACGATCGACTGCACCGCGGAGTACTCGGCGTCGATGGCACGGTCGCCGAGGTCCTGCTTGTAGCTGGTCAGCGACGTCGTCGGGATCTGCTCGATCCAGTCGAGGTTGTTCGACCGCAGGTCCGAGTACGCGGCGTCGGCGGTGGTGTAGTTCTTGAAGTCGATGCCACCGTTCTTGGCCTTGTTCGGGCCCTGGTAACCGTCGAACTTCCGGACCTTGATCAGCTTCTTGTGGTCCCACGAGACGAACTTGTAGGGGCCGTTGCCGATCGGCTTCTGGCCGGCGGCGGCCGGGTCCTTGAAGAAGGACTCGGGCAGCGGCGCCCAGACGTCGTAACCGAGCTTGTACGCGAAGTACGAGACCGGGCCGGTCAGGCTGATCGTGAAGGTGTTGTCGTCGACGATCTTCAGGCCGGACATCTTGTCCGCCTTCGGAGCACCCTTCTCGGGGTGGACGTCGGCGTAACCCTTGATGTCCTGGAACCAGCTGGAGTTGGTCTGGTTGTTCTTGACGTTGGCCGACCAGTTCCAGGAGTCCACGAAGGACTTGGAGGTGACCGTGGTGCCGTCGTGGAACTTCCAGCCCGGCTTGAGCTTGACCGTCCACACGGACGAGTCGGCGTTGGGCGTCACGGACTCGGCGTTGACGTACGTGAGCTTGCCGGTGCCGGGCTCGTAGTCGACCAGGCCGGAGAAGATGGTGCGCAGGACACGGCTGCCCTGGCTCTCCTTGGCGTTCGCCGGCTGCAGCGGGTTCTGCGGCTCTCCGAGCTGGGCGGTCAGGATCCCGTTCGGGTCCGCCTTCCCGGAGTTCATGCCGCTGTCGCTGTCCTTGTCGTTCCCACCACAGGCAGTCGCGGCCAGGGCGATGATGGCCGCTCCCGCGACCCACTTGGCGCTCTTGGCACCACGCATGGGTTTCCTCCTCATGAGTCCACTTTTGACTACAAGAAGGGCACTGGAGTCGATACACCGACACCCCTGACGGTGATCGTTTCAGTGCCCCTAGTGTGCTCGTGAGTCGGCACTCCCCACAGTGCGTGACCCATTGACCCGAGCTCAATGGAGCCAACTATTAAGTACGACCGGGCTGTAAACCACACTTAAGGGGTCTCGTTTTGACAACATCAAGGAATCGCGATTGCCCAAAATCCGGACAAAGTGATCCCAGACAGACACGCTCGAAACGGACCGTTAACGCAGCTTTCGGAGAGCGACGATCGATATGCGGACGGATGGCCGGAGAAAACCACTGGACAACGGCGTGATGAGCCTGCCGGACGGCACTCCTGCGCGTCCATCCCGTTGCTGATGCACACCGATGCGTTCCGAAGAGCTCCCGGCCCGACGCACGGCGGGGCCCGGCCCCCCGTCAACTGACGGAAGGCCGGGCCCCGTTGTATGTGCGGGCGCGTTGTGCGCCCGGCGTCGGATCAGCGCTTGGCGCGCGACGCGGCGCGGCCGCGCTCCTTCTGGTCGAGGACGACCTTGCGGATACGGACCGTCTCCGGGGTCACCTCGATGCACTCGTCCTCGCGGCAGAACTCCAGGGACTGCTCCAGCGAGAGCTTGCGGGCCGGCACCACGTTCTCGGTGGTGTCGGCGGAAGCCGCACGCATGTTGGTGAGCTTCTTCTCCTTGGTGATGTTCACGTCCATGTCGTCGGCGCGGGAGTTCTCGCCGACGATCATGCCCTCGTAGACCTCGGTGCCGGCCTCGGTGAAGATGACACCGCGCTCCTGGAGGTTGACCATGGCGAACGGCGTCACGGAGCCCGAGCGGTCGGCGACCAGCGAGCCGTTGTGGCGGGTGCGCAGCTCGCCGAACCACGGCTCGTGGCCCTCGAAGATGGAGTGCGCGATGCCGGTGCCGCGGGTCTGGGTCAGGAACTCCGTACGGAAGCCGATGAGGCCGCGGGACGGAACGATCCACTCCATGCGGACCCAGCCCGAACCGTGGTTCGTCATCGTCTCCATGCGGCCCTTGCGGGTCGCCATCAGCTGGGTGATCGCGCCGAGGTGCTCCTCGGGGGAGTCGATCGTCATGCGCTCGATCGGCTCGTGGGTCTTGCCGTCGACCTGCTTGGTGACGACCTCCGGCTTGCCGACCGTGAGCTCGAAGCCCTCACGGCGCATCTGCTCGACGAGGATGGCCAGCGCGAGCTCACCGCGGCCCTGGACCTCCCAGGCGTCGGGGCGCTCGGTGTCCAGGACGCGGAGCGAGACGTTACCGATCAGCTCGCGGTCCAGGCGGTCCTTCACCTGGCGGGCGGTGACCTTGTGGCCCTTGCCGCCCTTGCCGACCAGCGGCGAGGTGTTGGTACCGATGGTCATCGAGATGGCCGGCTCGTCGACCGTGATCAGCGGCAGCGCGACCGGGTTCTCGGGGTCGGCCAGGGTCTCGCCGATCATGATGTCCGGGATACCGGCGATGGCGCAGATGTCGCCCGGGCCCGCCTTCTCGGCCGGCTTGCGGGTGAGCGCCTCGGTCATCATCAGCTCGGTGATGCGGACGTTGGAAGTCGTGCCGTCGCGCTTGATCCAGGCGACGGTCTGGCCCTTGCGCAGCTCGCCCTGCTCGACGCGGCAGAGCGCGATACGGCCGAGGAAGTTGTCGGCGTCCAGGTTGGTGACGTGGGCCTGGAGGGGGGCGTCCTCGTCGTACTCCGGGGCCGGGACGTGCGCCAGGATCGTGGAGAAGAACGGCTCCAGGTTGTCGCTGTCCGCCGGGACGGTGCCGTCCTCCGGCTTGGTCAGCGAGGCGACGCCGTCACGGGCGCAGGCGTAGACGATCGGGAACTCGATCTGGTCCTCGTCCGCGTCCAGGTCCAGGAACAGGTCGTACGTCTCGTCGACGACCTCGGCGATCCGGGAGTCGGGACGGTCGGTCTTGTTGATGCAGAGGATGACCGGCATCTTCGCGGAGAGCGCCTTGCGCAGCACGAAGCGGGTCTGCGGGAGCGGGCCCTCGGAGGCATCGACCAGGAGCACGACAGCGTCCACCATCGACAGGCCGCGCTCGACCTCACCACCGAAGTCGGCGTGGCCGGGGGTGTCGATGATGTTGATCGTGATCGGGTCCCCGCCGTCCTTGGGGTGATACTTCACCGCCGTGTTCTTGGCGAGGATCGTGATGCCCTTCTCACGCTCCAGGTCGTTCGAGTCCATCATGCGTTCGTCGAGGTTCTCGGCGGCGTGCGCGGCGAAGGCGCCGGCCTGCCTGAGCATGGCGTCGACCAGCGTGGTCTTGCCGTGGTCGACGTGGGCGACGATGGCTACGTTACGGATGTCGTGGCGCGTGGGCATGGGTGGCTTGCGCTTCTCTCGGATCGTGGGATCAGGCGTCTAAGTCGGTCTCAAGTCCTCGTACGCCCGCCGGGCGGACGCGCCACGGCTCGTCCAATGGTACGGGGCTGGCGCCGCCGCGGCTTCCCGGGCAAGTCCTACCGGCCTCGGAACGGGCCTCCGAGCGGCCCGCCGGGCCTGCCCGGACGACAGGCTCGCAGCATGCGGACGAGTGCCGCACAGGAGGTGAAAGCCCGTGTCCGCCTCCTGTTTCCGCCTCCGCGGCCGGTTCTTCCGGTGAATTTCACCGGATGTCGCGGCCACGGCCCCGCAGAGGAGAAGGCGGGGGCGGAGACGGGGAGGCGGACACGGGACTTTGCACGGCTTCGGAGGTGGGGCTCCGAAGCGGAATCTCCGAGAGGCCGGAGTAGGGGCTCCGGAGTGGGGGGTCTCGGAGGTGGGGGGATCGAGCGGCCGCCCGGGTCGACGGGTAGCGACGACCTTGCCTGCCGGGCAAGCCGGCGGGCAAGGGATTTGAGCCAGTTCTGAGCTTCCGACCCTCTTCTGACCTGCTACTTCTTCTTGTTCGCCGGGGCTCCGGCGGCCTGCGGCTTCTTGAAACCGATGTCCTGGTAGTGGGGTGCCCCGAAGCCGAAGGCGCCGACGTTCGCCAGTTTCCTGTTCGCCGCCACGAGCTGCGGGCGCTGGTAGAGCGGAATGGATCCGGCGGCGGCCCAGATCCGGGCGTCGGCCTGCTTCATCAGATCCCGGGCTGCGTCCTCGTCCAGCTCCGAGACCGCCTGGTCGAAGAGCTGGTCGATGTGGTCGGTGCCGACCCGGGTGTAGTTCTGCTCGACCAGCAGCGAGCCGTCGGTGGCGGGCACCGGCTTGGCGAAGATCGGGCGGTCGTCGGTGGCCGGGTAGGCGGTCGCGGGCCAGGAGTACAGGGCCAGGTCGTAGTCTCCGGAGGCGATGTGGTCCTGGAAGTAGCTCTCGTCGGAGACCTTGGTGATCTCCGTACGGATGCCGACCGATTCGAGCATCGCCGAGATCTTGTCCCCGACGTTGCGCAGCGGCTCCGAACCCGGACCGGACGGCAGGACGAAGCGCAGCGTCAGCGGCTTGCCGTCCTTGCCGAGCGGACCGCGGCGCCCGTCGGCCGCCCGTGCGGGAGCCGCGGTGCCCGCGGGGGCGTACGCGCCGGCGGCGCCTCCCGGCCGCTTGTCCTGGGCGGCGACCCTGGAGGGGACGTCCTCCGAGAGGCCGGACTCGGAGAGGTAGCCGGCCTGGCGCAGCAGTGCGGAACTGTGGAACGCGGCGGCGGGGGCGGGGGCCAGTACGTGGGTGGCGCCGCCCGCCGGGTCGCCCTCGCCGGGCTTGTCGTCGTCGCCGACGATGTACAGGCCGTCGTCGGGGGCTGGCTCGTGCCGGGCCGCGCCGTCGCCGGTCTTGCCGTCGGTGCTGCCCGCCTTCCCGGCGGCCGGGCCCGTCCCCTTCTTCTCCGCTTCCTTCTTCTCCGGGTCCTTCTTACCGGCCTCGCTGCCCGCCTTGGTGCCGTCCGACTTCGCGACCGCGCCCTCCGGCGTCCAGCCCGCGTCGGCCAGCAGCGCCTGTGCCTCCTCGGTGTCCTGGCCTCCGAGCGCGTCGCTGCTGTCCTTGTACGCGGGCTGCCCGGCCAGCGCCAGATGGCTGCCGAGCGGCCGCGCGGGCAGGCCGAGCGGCCCCAGCACGGTGTCCACGAGTTCCTGGCGGTTCAGTGCGCGGGCGACCGCCCGACGCACCCGGTCGTCGGCGAGCGGCCCGGACTCGCCGTTCAGCGCGAGCTGGGTGTAGGCGGGCTCCAGCGACTTGCGCACCACATAGGCGCGCAGCCCGGCCTGCTCGGCGGCGATCACGTCGGCGGCGGCCCGGTTCTTCTCCCTGGCGGCCCGCGCGGCGGCCGCCTCCTTGGCGTTCGAGCCGTGCGACACCGCCCAGGAGCGCAGGGCCGCGGCCGGGCCCTCCCCCGCGCCGGGGCCCTGGGCCAGCGGCTGCACGTCGGTACCCGTGCCGCCGGCCGCCTGCACGATCCGGTGGGCCGCGGCGGCGTCCACGTCGGCCACGTCGACCCGGCCCGCGGCCAGGGCCCCGGTCCGGTCCTTGGGGGCGACGGCGCGGAAGACCAGTGAGTCGAGCTTGGCCGGGTCCCCCCACCAGCGTGGGTTGCGGACCAGTGTGACCTGGCCCGTCGCCTTGTCCACACCGCGCAGCCGGAACGGTCCCGAGGTGGTCTTCAGGGTGGTCCGGGCCCCGTCGTTGAAGGCGTCCGGCGAGCCGGTCACGTCCTTCGGGTAGAGCGGGGAGAACAGCGAGCGCCAGTCCGCGTACGGCTTGGCGAAAGTGACCCGTACCTCAAGGTCGTCGGCGCCGCGCTCGATCTTCTCGATGCGCTCGTAGCCGGCGTTGCGGGCGGTCCAGAACGCCGAGTCCTTGCCGCTCAGCGCCCGCCACTGGGCGACGAAGTCGGGCGCCCCGATCTCCCGGCCGTCGCTCCACACCGCCTGCTGGTTGAGCCGGTAGAGCACCACCTGCCGGGGCTCGCTCTCGACCACCTTCGCGGACTCCAGATAGTCCGGGTTGAGCTGCGGCCGGCCCTGTGCGTCCAGCGGGAAGAGCGTCGGCAGCAGAGCGCCGGTGATCCGGGTGGTGGTGCTGTCGGCATCCGCCTGGAAGGCGTTGAGGGTGGTGGGCAGGGCGTCGACGGCCCAGTTGACCGTGCCGCCCTCGGCGACCGCGCTCCGGCCGGCGACCGCGATGTCCTGGGGGGCCGTCACACCGGTCGCGCCGTCGTCGGAGCTGCAGCCGGCCAGCACGGGGAGCGTCAGCACGCCCGTCGTGAGGAGCGCGAGGGAGCGGCGCTTTCGGGCCGTCCCGCGCGGGACGCCGACGTGGGACATGGCTGATACCTCCGGGGCCGGCCCGACCCACCCGTCCACGGGTGTGCCAGATTGTGCGTTTCTGGTGGCATATGCAGTTGATCACACTGATTCCTTCCGTCCACTGAAAACGCCCCCGCGCGGGCGGGGGCGCAGACACGGCGCGACGGCACCGAACCTCACCCGTGCGGCGGAGCGCCCCGGTCTGCCGCGCCGCACGGGAGCCGGTCGGGCCGGCCCGGGGAATCGTCCACCGGGAACGCTCCCCGGGTATCGCCCGCCGGGAATCGAGGGATCAGCCGGCAACGGTGATCGGCCGAGCAGTGACGATCAGCCGGCAATGGTGATCAGCCGAGCAGTGGCGATCGGCCGGCAACGGGATCAGCCGAGCAGCGCGACGATCGCCTCCGTCGAGTCCGTCTCGCCCAGGCGCGGGAAGATCTTCTCGACGCTGTTGCGGTGCGCGTCCGCGTCCATGTCGGTGACCGCGTCCGTGGCGATCGTGACGTTGTAGCCGTGCTCGTACGCCGAGCGTGCGGTGGACTCGACGCCGATGCTGGTCGCGATGCCCGCCAGGACGACCTGAGTGACACCGGCGCGGCGCAGCCGGAGGTCGAGATCGGTGCCGTGGAAGGCGCCCCAGGTGCGCTTGGTGACCACGATGTCGCCGTCGCGCGGGCCGAGCTCGGGCACGATGTCCGCCCAGTCGGCGGGCGGCCGGCCGCCGGCCCCCATCGGGGTCTCGTTGCGGCCGGGGGCGCCGTCGACGACATGGACCAGGACGACCGGGAGGCCCTTGGCGCGGAAGGCGTCGGCGAGGGCCGCGGAGTTGGCGACGACGCCGGCGGCGGGGTGGGCGGTCTCCCGGCCGACGATGCCCTTCTGGAGGTCGATGACGACCAGGGCGGTCCTCGGGTCCAGGGTGGTGGCGGTCATGGTGATGCTCCTGTGCGGTGGGGTGAAGGGTGGGTATTCAGGTACGGGGGCGTACGAGCCCCGGGTGCGGGCGGCTGCCCGGCGCGGATTCGGGCACGGGGCCGTCGCGGCCGTCTGTCCGGTACGCCTGGGCCTGGGCCTGAGCCCGGGACCTGGGCCTGAGCCCGGGCCTGGGGCGCCGCCGGAACCGGAACCGGGACCGGAACCGGAGCCGGAGGCGGGTTGTGACCTACCGGCCAAGTGGCCACCCAGGGCCGGGACCGGGACCGTGCCCCGCACCGGGTCCGGGAGGTCATTTCCCGGCGGTCAGCCGGTCGATCAGCTCGGCGGCCTCGGCGACGGTGCGCCGCTCGTCCGCGTCGAGCCCGGCCGCGATGGCCTCGGCGAGCCAGTCGTGCTTCGCCGCCCGGACCTCGGCGAGCGAGGCGGTCCCGGCCGCCGTCAGCGACATCACCGCCTTGCGGCCGTCGGCCGGATCCGGCGCGCGCTCGACGAGCCCCTGGCTCTCCAGCGCGCCGAGGGTCAGCCGCATGGACTGCGGACGCACGTACTCCGCGCGGGCCAGCGCGGCCGTGGTGGCTGGCCCCTCACGGTCCAGCCGGGACAGCACCGAGCGCTGCGTCGGTGTGAGCAGCCCGCCCGACGACGTACTGCGCAGCCGCCGCAGCAGCCGGCCGACCACGGCCGTGAGCCGGGTCGCCAGCTCCTCGGCGCCCGGCTCGGCGGACGGCGCGGCGCGGCGGCCCGGAAGGGTGGTTCCAGTGGGTTCCGGCATGCCCCCAACGTAAAAGGTGTACAGGACATCTTGCAAGGTTGCCTGTCATCCTTTTGGACGGTCTTGCCCGTCACGCGGCCCGCGATCTAGGGTGAATGCGCTTTCAGAAGAGGGTCGGTACATGCAACAGCAGGTGCTTCGGTACGGAACAAGAAGCGGACGGTCGGTCGAGTGAGCGCCCCAACGGTGTACGACGTCGCCGAGCGGTCCGGCGTCTCCATTGCCACGGTCTCGCGGGTCTACCGCACCCCCGATTCGGTCCGCGCCCAGACCCGTGAGCGGGTCCTCGAAGCCGCCCGCCAGCTCGGCTACGTACCCAGCGGGAACGCCCGCGGCCTGGCCAGCCGGACCACCGGTGTGCTCGGGCTCTGCTTCCCCGACATGGCCGACCCCGAGGCCGAGGCCGACGCGGAGGCCGACAGCGACGCCGACGACGCGGTGATGCTCTACTCCGACCAGATCATCCGCGGCATGGAGCGGGCGGCACGGCGGCACGGTTACGCGCTGCTGATCGCCGCCTCACTGGAGGGCGGCCCGGAGAGCGTCGCGAAGGTCGCGGGACGGGTCGACGGCTTCGCCGTGCTGGCGCAGACGGTGCCGACCGAGGACCTCGAAGTGATATCGCGCCGGCTCCCGGTGGTGATGATCGCGGGCCCCCGCGAGATCGACCATCTCGACCACATCGAGGTCGCGAACGCGGACGGCGAGCGCGAACTGGCCCGCCATCTGATCGAGGACCACGGGCTGCGCCGGCTCGCCTTCGTCGGCGGCGAGGTGGAGTCGCCGGACGCCGAGGCGCGCTTCCTCGGTTTCCGGCAGGCGTGCCGCGACGCCGGGCTGCCGGTGCCGGACGCGCCCGATCTGCGGGCCGAGATGATGACGCAGGTCGAGGGCGCGCGGGCGGCGGAGGCGCTGCTGGACCGGGAGGGCGAACGGCCGCAGGGGGTGCTCTTCGCCAACGACCAGATGGCGGTGGGCGCGCTGCGCGCGCTGGAGCGGCGCGGGGTCCGGGTGCCCGAGGACATCGCGGTGACCGGCTTCGACGGGATTCCGCTGAGCCGGATCGTCCGGCCGCCGCTGACGACCGTACGCCAGCCGATCCGCCAACTCGGCGAGCAGGCGGTGGAGTTGCTGGTGCAGCGACTGGGCAACAGCGGCAGCGAGCCGGTGTCGCTGATGCTCCCGGTGTCCCTGATCCGCCGCGCCAGCTGCGGCTGCGGCTGACGGGAACCGGCCCGGGCGGGCCGGCCCCCGTACCGGCTACCGGGACCGGCCCAGCCGCTCCCCGAAGAACCGCTGCCGGGCCGCCCGGAGCTCCGCCGCCTCGGCCGCCGTGCCCTCGTACTCGAAGTGCCCCGCGTCCAGCACGTGCAGCTCGTGCTCGCCGGCCAGCGCGTTGTGCACCGCGAACTGTCCCGGCGGCGGCACCGAGGGATCGAAGAGCGCCGCGGCCACCAGGGTGGGCACCTCCAGCCGCGTCGCGGCCGTGGCGGCGTCGAAGTACGGCAGCACCTCGGTGACCTCGGGGTGGTCGCGGTGGTGGGCCCGCACCGACTCGCCGCTGCCGATGCACCGCAGGGTGAGCCGCAAGGGGTGGTTGCCGAAGGTCGGCACCGTCAGCTGTGCGGCCCCGAACCGGTCGTCCCAGGGCAGCGCCAGCGCCCCCAGCCCGCCGCCGAAGCTCTCCCCGAGGTAGCCCAGGCCGGGGCCGCCCTCCCCCGGCGCCAGCTCCGGCACCAGCTCGTGCAGCGCCGACGCCGCGCACCACAGGTCCGCCACGCAGGCGCCGATGACATACGTGTCGCGCGACTCGATGCCGTGCAGCACATGCGCCGCGGACACGTCCGGGACACCCGGGAGCAGGCCGCGCGACTTCATCCCCCGTACGCACGGCAGGATCGCCGCGGACCGGGGCAGCGGCAGCGGCACGTCGGGGCCCGGCTGCTCGCGGCCGCCGTACCCGTGCCCGATGACGAATCCGTACTCCGCCGCCCCCTCGACGGGCAGCGCCACCCAGCCGCCGATCCGCACGCCGCCCACCGAGGTGAAGGTCACACCGTGGATCCGCACCCCGTCGCGCTCCTCCTCCACGGGGCCGAGCTCCGGCTCCGTGGCGACCTTGCGGGCCTCCTGGTAGCACTCGCGCCAGAAGGCGTCGAAATCGTCCGGAGCGGCGGGAGCGGGGACGCGCAGCAGGTCCTGGAGCGTGTAGCTGTATGCCGGGTCGAAGGGGAAGTCATGTTCGAACGAAGCCATGACCACGACCGTAACGGCCCGGGCCCCGGCGGCACAGCCCCTTGATCATCATCGGGTGAGCAGCGAAATCGGTCACATCATGCCCAAATTCTCATTTGGCGCGCATACCGTGCCAAGTTGAACATTCAGATGTCCAGCACGTTGCACGAGTGTGACCTAGCACCCTCTTGCGGATTCCCGAATGTCTGCCGCAGAGTGATGTATGCGCTTACAGGCAGCGCATACATCAGGATTGCTCAAGGAGGAGCCCTCCATGCCCCGCACCGCCAGAAACGCCTCGATCGGCATCGCAGTCGCCGCCGCACTCACGCTCGGCCTGACCGCGTGCGGCAGTTCCGGCGACGATGTCGCCGCGGACAAGAAGCAGACGCTCACCGTCTGGGCCATGGGGGCCGAGGGCGAGAAGCTCGCGGATGTGGCCAAGGTCTACGAGAAGGCCAACCCGAACATCACCGTCAAGGTGACCCCGGTCGGCTGGGACGTCGCCCACCAGAAGCTGGTCTCCGCGGCCGCCGCCGGCACCCTGCCGGACGTGGCGCAGATGGGCGGCAGCTACATGGGCGAGTTCGCCGAGCTGGGCGTTCTGGAGCCGGTCGACACCAAGACCTTCAACGAGAAGGACTTCTTCCAGTCCGGCTGGAAGCAGGGCGAGGTGGACGGCCAGGCGTACGGCGTGCCGTGGTACGTCGACACCCGCGTCCTCTACTACCGCACCGACCTGGCCGAGAAGGCCGGCGTCACCAAGGCTCCGACCGACTGGAAGGAGATGCAGGACCTCGCATCGGCCTACCAGAAGAAGGCCGGGACCAAGTGGGGCCTGTCCATCCAGCCCAGCGGCCTGGACACGGTGCAGAACTTCTACTCCTTCCTGTACTCGGCCGGCGGCGAGATCGTCAACGACAAGGGCGAGGCCGTCATCGACAGCCCCGAGGCCGTCAAGGCGCTCAAGGAGTACGGCTCGTACTTCGACAAGGGGCTCTCCAACAAGTCCGTGCAGCCCGGCTACGACGTGGTCAAGGACTTCGGCAACGGCCGCGTCCCGATGTTCTTCGGCGGCCCCTGGCACGTCACCCTGCTGAACGAGGGCCAGCCGCAGATCAAGGGCAAGTGGGCGGTGGCCAACGTGCCCGCCGACAAGACCTCCGCCTCCATGGCCGGCGGCTCCTCCCTGGTGGTCTCCAAGGACAGCGAGCACAAGGCCGCGGCCACCGAGTTCATCAAGTACCTGACGGACACCAAGGGCCAGGCCGACTGGTACAAGCGCACCAAGGACCTGCCGGCCAACACCTCCGCGTGGACCTCCGGCTCCCTCGCCGACGACGCCGACCTCCAGGTGTTCAAGAAGCAGATGGACACCGCCAAGGCCTCCCCGTCGCTGTCCAACTGGACGGAGATCACCGACAAGGTCGACCAGGCCATCGCCAAGGTCACCCAGGGCAAGGCGTCCGCCGAGGACGCGCTCAAGACGGCCCAGTCCCAAATCGAAGGCCTTCTGAAGTAATCGAAGGCCGGATGAAGTAGGAGTCATGCGCACCATGACCGCAAAGGCCGCGCAGGCGGCCAAGGCGCAGGCCGGGCCGGGGACCTCCGGGTCCCCGGCCACCGGGCCCGCGGGTCGCCGGGGCGGCAAGAAGGCCTCGATGGGCGTGCAGAACGTGGCCGGCTGGCTGTTCTCCACCCCCTTCCTCGTCCTCTTCCTCGTCTTCATGGCGTTCCCGATCATCGCCACGCTGGTGATGAGCTTCACCGACTTCGGGCTGCGCAACGTGACGCACCCGCTGGACGCGAACTTCATCGGCTTCGAGAACTACGTCAAGCTGTTCGGCGACGAGAAGTTCCTCAAGTCGCTGTTCAACACGGCGTACTTCGTGGTGATCGGCGTCCCGCTGACGATCGGCCTCGGTCTGGTCGTCGCGGTACTGCTGAACAACGGCATCGACCGGGCGCGGACCTTCTTCCGCGTCGGCTTCTACGCCCCGGTGGTCACCACCATCGTCGCGGTCGCCGTGGTCTGGCGGTTCGTCCTCGACCCGAGCGACGGGCTCGTCGCGGGGCTCTTCTCCGAAGTGGGCCTCACCTCGCCCGACTTCCTGGGCTCCGAGACGCTCGCCATGCCGTCGATGATCGCGATGGCGGTCTGGCGCAACCTCGGTACGGTCATGGTGCTCTTCATCGCCGGTCTGCAGGCCATCCCCACCGAGGTGCGGGAGGCCGCGCGGCTGGACGGCGCCGGTGTCTGGCAGGAGTTCAAGGGAATCACCGTGCCGCTGCTGCGGCCGACGCTGCTCTACGCCACGGTGATCACGACCATCGGTTACCTCAACGTCTTCGAGGAGCCGTTCGTGATGACCCAGGGCGGTCCTTCGGACTCCACCCTCACCGTCTCGCTGAACATGTACCGCGAGGGCTTCAACTTCTTCCACATGGGCTATGCGAGCGCCATGGCGTATGTCCTCTTCGTAGTGATCATGGGCATCACGGTGCTCCAGCTCCGACTGCTGAAGGACAACACGAAATGAGCGCCACCAGTGCACCGGGCGCCGTCTCGACGGCGCCGTCGAAGCAGCCCGGCAACACACCGCCGTCCGGGACGAAGAAGGTCCGCAACCCGAAGCGCGTACTCGTCTACGTCCTGCTGTCGGCCGGCCTGCTGATCATGTCGGCGCCGTTCCTGTGGATGGCCCTGTCGGCCTTCAAGACACAGCAGGAACTGACGGCCAGCCCGCCGGTGTGGATCCCGACCGAGTGGACCCTGGACAACTTCCGGGAGCTGCTCGACAAGCTCGATCTGCCGCTGTACTTCATGAACTCGGTGATCGTGGCGGTGCTGGTCACCGTCTCGAACCTGGTGTTCTGCTCGATGCTCGGGTACGCCCTGGCCAAGCTGAACTTCGCCGGCCGCAACAAGATCTTCGGCCTGGTTCTCGGCGCCCTGATGGTGCCCGGCAACCTGATGCTGCTGCCGCTGTTCGTGCTGATGAGCAAGTTGCAGCTGATCGACTCGTACGCCGGCCTGGTGCTGCCGTTCGCCGCCGGAGCCTTCGGGGTCTTCCTGATGCGGCAGTTCATGCAGTCGATCCCGGACGAGCTGCTGGAAGCCGCCCGGATGGACGGCGCCGGTGAGTGGTACATCTTCTGGCGGATCGTGATGCCGCTGGTGAAGCCCGCCCTGGCGACGCTGTCGATCTTCACGTTCCTGGGTTCCTGGAACAACTTCGTCTGGCCGCTCATCGCGACCAACGACCCCGACAAGTACACCCTGCCGGTCGCCCTGGCCACCTTCGCCACCGACCCCAACAAGGCGGGCGGCTCCAACGGCATGCTGATGGCCGGCTCCCTGCTGGTCGTCCTGCCCGTCGTGATCCTGTTCATCGCGCTCCAGCGGCACTTCACCCAGGGCATCGCCACGGCGGGCATGAAGTAGCCCGCCCGGCTGCCCCACCGAAACGTACGAGGCCACGGCCCCACACTCCGTCGGCCACACCCCTTCATCACCAGAGAGACAGTTTGCGATGACGCACACCCAGGTCCCGTTCCCCGAAAACTTCCTGTGGGGCGCCTCCACGGCCGCCCACCAGATCGAGGGCAACAACACCAACAGCGACTGGTGGGTCAAGGAGCACGCCGCGGGCACCCACATCCAGGAGCCCAGCCTGGACGCCTGCGACAGCTACCACCGCTGGAACGAAGACATGGACACGCTGGCCGGTCTGGGCTTCACCGACTACCGGTTCTCCATCGAGTGGGCGCGCATCGAGCCGGCCGAGGGCCGCTTCTCCCGCGCCGAGCTCGCCCACTACCGCCGCATGGTCGAGGGCGCCATCGAGCGCGGCCTGCGCCCCATGATCACCCTGCACCACTTCACCGTGCCGCAGTGGTTCGAGGCGCGCGGCGGCTGGACCGCCGAGGGCGCGACCGAGCTCTTCGCGCGTTACGTCGCGGCCTGCGCGCCGGTGATCGCCGAGGGCGTCGGCCACGTCTGCACCATCAACGAGCCGAACATGATCGCCGTGATGGCCGGCCAGGCCAAGCGGGGCGACAACAGCTTCCCGCCCGCCGGCCTGCCGACCCCCGACGACGAGACCACCGACGCCGTCATCGCCGCGCACCACGCGGCCGTCAAGGAGGTCCGGGCGATCAACCCGGACATCCAGGTCGGCTGGACCATCGCCAACCAGGTCTACCAGGCCCTGCCCGGCGCCGAGGAGGTCACCGCGGCCTACCGGCACCCCCGCGAGGACGTCTTCATCGAGGCCGCCCGCGGCGACGACTGGATCGGTGTGCAGTCCTACACCCGGACCAGGATCGGCACCGACGGCCCGATACCCACCGCCGAGGGCGTCGAGCGCACCCTCACGCAGTGGGAGTACTACCCCTCCGCGGTCGGGTACGCGCTGCGCCACACCGCCGAGGTCCTCGGCAACGGCATCCCGCTGATCGTCACCGAGAACGGCATCGCCACCGACGACGACAGCCGTCGGGTCGACTACTACACCGGCGCCCTCAACGAGGTCGCTTCCGGGATCCAGGACGGCCTGAACATCCAGGGCTACCTGGCCTGGAGCGCGCTCGACAACTACGAGTGGGGCTCCTACAAGCCCACCTTCGGCCTGATCGGCTGGGACCCGGAGACCTTCGAGCGGCTGCCCAAGCCGTCCGCCGTCTGGCTGGGCGAGATGGGCCGCACCCGCGCCCTGCCGCGCATCGCCGACTGACCTCGCCCCCCTCCGAGCCGACCGACCTCGGCTCCCCCGAGCCGACCGATGTCGGCTCCCCCCGACCGGGAGCCACCTGACGGCTCCCGCCCGTACGGGAACCGGCGACACCTGACGGACGCCGGTCCCCGTACAGCAGGGCCTTCTCGGCCCTGTGCCCGCGTGCGGCGCCGCTCGTGTCCAGCCCTGCTCACGTGCGGCGGCGCACGCGGGTGCCGTACGAGGAAACGGCGCCCCGCGCCCGCAGATCACGACCGACGAACGAAATCCGCCCACCGCCCACAGTCGGTGGCTCATCTCTTCGAGGGGTTCTGATGGACCGTCGTACGTTTCTCACCGCAGCGGGAACAGGGGCCGCCGCCCTGTCGCTCGGCACCCTGGCCGCGTCGCCGGCCGGCGCCGCCCAACCGGTGCGCGGCTCGCACGCACCGTTGCTGCTGCGCTGGTTCCGCGACACGTACCGCTCGATCGAGGCCATGACGACCGACTTCGGTCTCGCCGTCGACAAGATCGACGTCAGCGGGCCCGGCGCCCCCGTCCAGTCGCGTCAGACCTCCCCCACCAACATCGGGTGCGGCCTCTGGTCGACCGTGGCCGCCGCCGGGCTCGGGGTGATCGACGACGACACCATGCACCGGCGTCTTGAGCGCACCGTGCGGGCCGTGGAGAAGCTGGAGCGGCACCACGGCTTCTGGCTCAACTGGTACGACGCGCACGACGGTTCGGTCCTCACCCGGTGGCCGGGCACCGGCGACCCGGTCCGCCCGTTCCTGTCCTCGGTCGACAACGCCTGGCTGATCACCGGCCTGCGTATCGCCGCCGACGCCTCGCCCGCGCTGCGCCCCCGGATCGCCCGCGTCCTGGCGACCGCGGACTGGTCCTACTACTACACGCCGTACGACCCGGCCGACCCGGTCGCCGGCCCCGGTCAGCTGCGGGGCGGGTTCTGGCCGGACACCGAGGAGCCGACCGGCCACCACTACGGCGCGCTCAACACCGAGCCCCGGATGGCCAGTTACCTGGGGATCGCGGACGGCTCACTGCCCGCCGACCACTACTGGCACCTGCTGCGCACGATGCTGCCCGAGCACGAGCAGGAGCAGCACCCGCAGGGCAGTTACGTCGCCATGGACGGCGTACGCGTCTGGCAGGGGCACTACACCCATCGTGGCCGGAAGCTCGTGCCCACCTGGGGCGGTTCGATGTTCGAGGCCCTGATGGTGCCCTTGTTCGTGCCGGAGGCGGAGTGGTCGCCGGAGTCGTGGGGTCCGACCCACCACCGGTACGTCCGCAGCCAGATCGAGCACGGCACACAGGAGGCGGGGTACGGGTACTGGGGCTTCTCCCCCTCGAACATTCCCGAGGGCGGCTACCAGGAGTACGGCGTCGACGCGATCGGCATGCAGGTCGACGGCTACGCCTCCAACACCGACCGTACGTACACGAAGGACGGCGAGCCGCTGCCGCCCGCTTCGGCGTTCACCAACGGTGTGGTCACCCCGCACGCCTCCTTCCTCGCCCTGCCGTACGCACCGGCCGAGGCGATCGCCAACCTGCGCGCGCTCGACCGCGACTTCGGCGCCTACCACGCGGGATACGGCTTCCGGGACTCCGTCAACGTCGGCACCGGGCGGGTCAGCGACTACCTGCTCGCGCTGGACCAGGGCATGATCGCCGCGGCGCTGGCCCAGGCGATCCGCCCCGGTCTGCTGCAACGGCCGTTCCGGACCGGTGGGTTCCGGTCGAGGGTGCGGCCGCTGCTCGCCAAGGAGCGGTTCTCCATCTGAACCGCCTCGTGACGTGGCGGCGTACCGGTCCGGGGCGGAGTGCTCGGGGCCCGGCCCCGGCCCGGTACGCCGTCGCTCAGTTCCAGCCCGCCCGGTACACCGTCGCTCAGTTCCAGCCCGCCCGGTACGCCGTCCAGTCGCCCTCCCGCGCGGCGAAGTCGACGTAGAGCGCGAGCCCGAACCGTTCGCGGTCGCGGTCGGTGTGCCCCAGTCCCAGCCGGATCCCCCGGACCGCGGCCGGGACCGTCTCGGCCGACTCGTGGTGTCCGAGGTCGCTCTCGTGGAAGAACGGGACTCCCATCAGCAGATCGGTGTCGCGCGGCGTCACTTCGAGGGCGAGCGCCGTCTGCTGGGCGACATAGCCGCCGAACAGGCCCTCCAGGGGCATCCAGGTGTCGTACGACATGACGGCGATCTGGTCGACCCGGCGCGCGACCTGGCCGAAGAACTTCTGCGACCACCACTTCTCGCTGCCGCCGCTGACCACACCGATCACCCGGTGCGCCGCGGGCAGCGGGTCGATCTGGTGGGCGGCGACGGACAGCTGTGCCCGGCGCGCCCCGGTGAGCGCGCGCAGGTCGTCCAGGAGCGAGAGGTAGTTCCGGTCGCCGGAGTGCAGCGGCTCCAGGTCGAAGTGGACGCCGTCGAATCCGGCGTCCAGGATCTGCCGGGCGGAGGCGACCACGGCGGTACGCGATCCGGCCCGTTCCAGGCGCAGCCCGTCGGGCCCCTCGGTGGCGAGCACATCGCCGAGCCAGGCCTGGACCCGGATGCCGGGCAGGGTGCGGTGGACGGCGTCGATCAGCCACCGGGCCCGGGGGTAGCGGTCGGCGGGCAGGGTGCCGTCGTGCTCCAGCGGTCCGGCGTGGACGTACAGGTCCTTGATCCCCGTCCCCTCGATCCGGGCGGCGAACGCGGCGAGGTCGGCGTCGGTCCTGCGCCCGTCGACCCAGGCGTGGCCGAGCCAGATGGCGTCGTGGCCACGGGTGCGGGTGTTGTCGCCCGGGTCGCCGGAGTAGTTGAGCCGCAGCGCGATGCCCGCGGTGAGGACCGGCACCACGATCACCAGGACCGCTCCCAGCGCGATCCTCCTGGGCCAGGTCCACCGGAACCGGGCCGCCCGCTCGCGTATCCGCCCCGCCCCGCGTCCGATCCCCGTGAGCACGTCCGTCTCCCCCTGTGTTTCGGTGTGCCGTCGCCGTACGAAGGGCATCATGACGCACCGCCCGGGTGCCGTCGGCGGGCCCGGTCGCCGGGTCGCGGGTGGCGGAAGGTGGACATAGCCTCACGAATGTGACGCCGCCCGTGAGCCGTACCCGGACATCCATACCGGGCCGGGCCCTGCTCACCGTGCTGACGGCGGTGTGCTGGCTGGCCCTTCCCGCAGCGCCGACCACCCGCGCCGACGATCCCGTCACGCTGTCCCGGGACGGTCAGATCACCGACAAGGTGGGGGCGCTCGGAGACCGCAGGGACCAGGTGCGCGCGGCACTCGACCGGCTGTACGCGGACCGCCGGGTACAGCTCTTCGTCGTGTACGTACGGGACTTCTCCGGCCGGTCCGCGCAGGGCTGGGCCGATACGACGGCCGACCGCAACGGCCTCGGCCGCGACGACGTCCTGCTCGCGGTCGCCACCCACGACCGGCAGTACGCGTACACCGTCGAGCAGGGCTCCCGCCTCACCGACTCCCAGCTCCGGGACGTGGCGAACACCGCGATCGAGCCGGCGCTCAGGGAACACGACTGGGCCGGCGCGGCGATCGGCGCGGCGGACGGGTACTCCGCCGTGCTGGCGGACCGGCCCGTACCCACTCCGGCCGTCACGCCCGGTGCCGCCGATCCCGGCGGCGGCTCCGGCGGCACCGGCACCGGGGACCTGATTCTTCCGGTGGTCGTCGTCGGCGGGGCCGCCGCGGTGGCCGGCTACGCGTACACCCGGCGCAGGCGGCGCGCGACGACCCGCACCACGCCCGGCGCGAAGGGCTGGGGCCCGGCCCCGCCCGGCGGGGCGCCCGAGCCGGCGCCGCTTCCGGAGCTCGACGCCCGCGCGAAGGAGGCACTGGTGGACACCGATGACGCGGTGCGCACCAGCGAGGAGGAACTGGGTTTCGCCACCGCCCAGTTCGGCGAGGAGGCCGCGGCCCCGTTCACGGAGGCCGTCGGCTTCGCGAAGGGTGAGCTGACGGCGGCGTTCCGGCTGCGGCAGCAGCTGGACGACGCCTTTCCCGAGGACGAGCCGACCAGGCGCCGGATGCTGGACGAGATCATCAGCCGCTGCGCGGACGCGGGCGGCCGGCTGGACGCCGTTTCCGCGGACTTCGACCGGCTGCGTGCCCTGGAGGCCGGCGCTCCGCAGGCCCTGGTCACGGCCGAGGCCGCGTTCCGGGCCCTTGCCGGGCGGGTCGCCGCGGCCGAGGCCACCCTGGCCACGATGCGCGAGAAGTACGCGGAGTCGGCCTTCGCGGCGGTCGCCGGCGACATCGAGCAGGCCAAGGACCGGCTGGTCTTCGCCACGTCGAGCCTCAACCGGGGCCGGCAGTCGGTGGACAGTGCCAGCAACTCGGCGGCGGCGGTGTACATCCGGGCCACCGAGGGCGCCGTCGACCAGGCGACCACCCTCGTGGACGCGGTGGAGCGGCGCAGCCGGGAGCTCGCGGAGGCGGCGGGGCGGCTGCCCGCCGCCCTCACCGAGACGGAGACCGATCTGGCCGATGCGGGCGGGCTGCTGGAGGGCGCCGGGGACGGTGCGCCGACCGCGGACCTGCGGGGCCGGATCGCCCGTGCGAAGTCGGTGCTCGGCGATGTGCGGGCCCGGATGTCGGCCGGTCCGTACGACCCGATCGACGCGCTGCGCAGGGTGGAGGAGGCGGACGCGGCGCTGGACGCGGCGCTGGCCGGTGTCCGCGAGCGGGAACAGGGCGACCGGCGGGCGCAGTCTCTCCTGGACGGCGCGGTGCTCACGGCGCGTTCGGCGATCGCCGCGGCGGCCGACTTCATCACCACGAACCGGGGGGCGGTGGGCAGCCAGGCCCGGACCCGGCTGGCGGAGGCCCAGCGGCGGCTGGACCGGTCCCGTGAGCTGGCCGGGTCGAAGGATCCGCAGGGGGCGCTGGCCGAGGCGCGCCAGGCGGATTCGCTGGCGGGTCAGGCCCGGAGCCTGGCCGAGCAGGACGTGCGCTCGTACGGGAACCGCAACGGTCCGGGCGGTGCGCGGGGAACGGGCGGCGGGGTCGGCGGCGCGGTGCTCGGCGGCATCATCCTCGGCGGCCTGCTGGGCGGCGGCGGGACAAGGGGTGGCGGCGTGTACGGCGGGGGGTTCGGTGGCGGAGGGCACGGAGGGGCCGCCGGGCCGGGCAGCTTCGGCGGCGGGGGCACCCGCGGCCGGCGCGGGGGCGGCGGCCGTTTCTGAGCCGGCCGCCGGGGCGGCGGCACAAGACCTCGCTCGCAGCTTCATCGGCAGGGATTCCCCCGGAAACAACAGGGGTCCACCCGGAAGCGACAGGGATTCCCCCGGAAACGGCAGGGATCCACCCGGCAACAGGAATTCACCCGGAGAACCGCACTCGCACAAGGAGAGGTCCATGACCAAGCAAACCATTCTCGGCCGCGTCACCCAGCTGGCGAAGGCCAACATCAACGCGCTGCTCGACCAGGCCGAGGATCCGCAGAAGATGCTGGACCAGCTGATCCGCGAGTACACGGCCAACATCTCGGAGGCCGAGCAGGCGGTCGCCACGACCATCGGCAATCTGCGGCTGATGGAGCAGGACCACCAGGAGGACGTGGCCGCGGCGAAGGAGTGGGGCGGCAAGGCGCTCGCCGCGAGCCGCAAGGCCGACGAGCTGCGGGTGGCCGGGTCGGCGGCGGAGGCGGACAAGTTCGACAACCTGGCCAAGGTGGCGCTGGGCCGTCAGCTGCGTTCGGAGAAGGAGGCGGGGACGGCGGAGCCGACCATCGCCGCGCAGACCGAGGTGGTGGACCGGCTGAAGTCGGGCCTGGACCAGATGAAGACCAAGCTGTCGGAGCTGAAGGCCAAGCGGGACGAGCTGGTGGCCCGCGCCAAGTCCGCCGAGGCGCAGAACCGGATGATGGACTCCGTCAAGAGCATCGATGTGCTCGACCCGACCAGTGAGCTCAGCCGGTTCGAGGACAAGGTGCGGCGCGAGGAGGCGAAGGCGCTGGGCAAGCAGGAACTGGCCGCCTCGTCCCTGGACGCCCAGTTCGAGCAGCTGGACAGCCTGGGCGACAGCGCCGAGGTCGAGGCCCGGCTGGCCGCGCTGAAGTCGGCCTAGGACCTCTCGCCCCTGTCGTGACCGGTCCGGTTCGGTCCGGTCAGTACATGCTCAGCAGCTGGTCGACCGAGAGCTCGGCGGCCGGCTCGCCGTCGGGCAGGGCCAGTTCGAACCAGACGGTCTTGCCGCGCGGCGTCCGCCTCGATCCCCAGGCCACGCTCAGCAGCCCGACCAGCTGGAGCCCGCGCCCGCCCTCGTCGGTGTCGCGGGCCCGCCGTCGCCGGGGCTGGACGAGCCCGGCGTCCCACACCTCGCAGACGAGGGTGCGGTCGCGCAGCAGCCTGAGCCTTATCTCGCCCTCCCCGTACCGCAGGGCGTTGGTGACCAGCTCACTGACCAGCAGTTCGGTGGTGTCCACCAGATCGTCCAGGCCCCAGGCGAGCAGCCGGCCGCGGGCCAGTTCGCGGGCGCGGCCCACGGAGCGGGGTTCGCGGGGCAGCAGCCAGTCGCCTACCGCACCGGCCGGCAGTCCCTGGATACGGGCCACCAGCAGGGCGATGTCGTCCTCGCCGTGTCCGGTGTCGAGGGTGGTCAGTACGTGGTCGCAGACGTCCTCGATCGGCCGTTCCGGTTCGACGAGCGCCGCGCGCAGGGCTTGGAGCCCTTCGTCGAGCGGATGGTCGCGCGACTCGACGAGCCCGTCCGTGTAGAGGGCGAGCAGGGAGCCCTCCTTCAGCTCGACCTCGACCTCCTCGAAGGGTTCACCGCCGACGCCGAGCGGCATGCCGGGCGGCACGTCGAGCAGCAGGGCGGCCTCGCCCGGTTCGACGACGGCGGGGGGGAGGTGGCCGGCGTTGGCGAAGGTGCAGCGCCGGGTGACCGGGTCGTAGACCGCGTACACGCAGGTCGCCAGGTAGACCTCGGAGAGGTCCGCCTCCCGGGACTTGTGGGCGGCCCGCGAGGGCCACTGGGCACCGCCGCCGGACGCGTTGGAGCCGCCGGGGGTGCCGAGTCCGCGGGCGACCTCGTCGAGCGCGGAGAGCACCTCGGCGGGTTCCAGGTCCAGCAGGGCCAGGGTCCGTACGGCGGTGCGCAGTTCGCCCATGGCGACGGCGGCCCGCAGTCCGCGGCCCATGACGTCGCCGACGACGAGAGCGGTGCGGTGGCCGGGGAGTTCGATCACGTCGAACCAGTCGCCGCCCACCTCGGTGGCCGTGTTGCCGGGGAGGTAGCGGCAGGCGATGTCGAGGCCGGCGGCCACCGGGTCGCCGGGCGGCAGCAGGCTGCGCTGGAGGATCAGCGCGCGTTCGTGCTCGCGCCGGTAGAGGCGGGCGTTGTCGATGCAGACCGCGGCGCGGGCGGCGAGTTCGGTGGCCAGGGCCCGGTCCCGCTCGCCGAAGGGTTCGCTGCCCTTGGTGCGGGAGAACTGCACGAGACCGACCACCGTGTCGTGGGCGACCATCGGCACGGCGAGCGTGGACTGTACGAAGCCCCGGTCGTCGCCGGGCACGTCCTCGACGTGGCCGGTGCGCAGCGCGACGGCGCACGGCGAGTTGAACGAGAAGCGGTGTACGGAGCCGAGCTCGGGCGAACCGGTCTCCGCGGCGGTGTCGGGCAGGACGTCCGCCACCGCGCTGGCCAGCGCGACGCGGCGCAGTTCGGCGGAGCCGCCGACGGATTCCTGGCGGAGCGAGTCCCAGCTGCCGGGCGGCGCGTCGTCGCCGGTGAGCAGCCCCTGGTAGAGGTCGACGGAGGCGAGGTCGCAGAATCCGGGCACGGCGACGTCGAGGAGTTCGCGGGCGGTGGTCTCCAGGTCCAGGGAGTTGCCTATCCGGGCGCCGGCCTCGTTGAGCAGTGCGAGGTTGCGGCGGGCGCTGGCGGCCTCGCGGGCGGCGATGTGCCTGCGGGTGACGTCGGTGGCCAGTCCGGCGACGCCGATGGGGCGCCCGGATCCGCTGTGCACGCGGTAGAGGTTCATGGACCAGTGGCGGCTGCCGGGTTCGCCGGGCGCGGTGCCGACGATCCGTAGATCGGTGACGGACGTTCCGGTCGCCAGTACGCGCTCGATGGTGGCGGTGAGCCGGTCGGCCTCGGGGCCGGGGAGATAGTCCTCGACGGTGCGGCCGCGGTGGTCCTCGGCCCGTCCGCCGAAGACGGTGGCGAAGCGCTGGTTGGCGCGGATCACCGCGAGGTCGGTACCGAACAGCACGAAGCCGAAGGGGGATTGGCCAAATATTGCCTGTGACGCGGCAAGGTCCGTCTCGATGTGGCGCAGTGCCCGGACGTCCACGACGATGCAGAGCGCGGCCCGTTCCCCGCCGGCCGTCTCGCTCGGCATCACATAGATCTCGGCAAGTCCCCGCACCGCCTCCTCGCCTGGTATCCGGAAGGGGACGAGGCCCGTCCACTCCCGGCCGTCGAGGATCTCGCCGACCGTGCGACGGCCGTCCGTGCGCAGTTCGGCGGGCATGAATGCCTCGACCGGGTCCATGCCCACCGCATCGTCCGCGGCAATGCCGAAGAGGCCGGCGGCCCGGCGGCTCCACTGCTCGATCAGGCCATCGGGGCCGATCGAGAACGAGGCGACCCTGATGTAGTCGTAGATCGAGCCAGGCGGGCTGCTCTGCCACACGATGTCGCCCGCTGTCCCAGGTATTTCGCTCACGCGACCGTCCCCTCCAGCTCACACACCGGACCGGTCATGCCCGCAGTATTCAGCACTCCGGCCCCAACCGACACGGCGTTCACGATCACAGCACGGTCTCAGTCCCTTTCAGCCAGCTTCTGGCCGACCCCGGTGATCGCTGTCCGTCCCACCCCACTCCTAACCAGGCAGGGCCAGCTCGAACCACACGGTCTTGCCGGTCTTTCCGCGCCGGGTCCCCCAGCGGCGGGCGGAACACGCCACCAGCTGCAGCCCTCTGCCTCCTTCGTCCTCCGGTCCCGCCATACGTTCGGTGGGCGGATCCGGAAGCGGATCGGAGACTTCCACGAGCAGTCCGGGATGGACGGAAGGGCCGTCACCGTTGAGATGAGGGCGCACCAGGCGCACGCCGATGGGCCCCGATGTATAGCGCATCGAGTTGGTGACCAACTCGCTGACCAGCAGAACTGTCACATCCCCGACCACGGCGTCGAGCCCCCAGGCGCTCAACGCCCCATGGACCGCATGCCGCGCGGATCGCACGGCGCCCGGCTCAGCCGGAAAGGTCCACTCGGCGCAGTCGCCTTCACTGTCGATCACGCCGATCACTTCCCAAGACCAGCAGTGGGGAACGCCCTGTTTACAAGGACTATTCAGCACATACCCGATATTTGGGTTGAACTATCGCCAGGATCGACACGTGGGGCGTACGGGTGTACGGCCGCGCGCACGAACAGATGTGCCCGGGTAGAAGGGGCGCACGACGCGACGGTCACGCGCTGCCGCCTTGGCGCCTGCCCCGGTCGACCACCCCCGGCGTCGCTGTCCGCCGGCCAACTCCCGCACGGCTTCCGACCTGTTCGGACCGCTGGCGCGAACGGTCGGGCCGGGCGGCGGACGGCGGTGCGGGACGGGGCGGCGCGGACGGCTCAGGCCAGCGCGCCCGATGCCTTGAGGTCGTCGAAGAGCAGTTGGTCGACCGGTGGGACGAGCGGTCGGTCGGCGTAGGAGAACCACGCCATCTCCTCGATCTCACTGCTGACGGTCAGCGTCCCCCGGTACTCGCCGGCGTAACAGCTCATGCGCACGACCACGCCGTCCGGATGGCCGTGCGCCTGCGCCTCGTACGTACCCATGTGGGACACCGTCGCGGGGAGGATGGCGACGGCCAGCTCCTCCTCGACCTCGCGCAGCAGGGTCTGCAGGTCGGTCTCCCGGCCCTCCCGCTTGCCACCGGGGATGTAGAAGACGTCCTTACCTCTCGGTCGCGCGCAGAGAATCCTGCCGTTCTCCACCCGCACCCATGCCACCGTGTCGATCAGGACCGACATCACTCCGCCTTCGTTCATCCGCAACCCGGTCGGACCGACCCTAGCCGGGCGGTCGGCGCGGACGGAGGGCGCGGGCGGACGGAGAGCGCGGGCGAGCGAGCGGAGGGCACGGGCAAGGCGCGCGGACGGCGAGCGACTGGCGCGGCCGGCAGCCGGTGAACGCCGGCACCGGCTCGCGCCGGAGCGCGATCACCGCCCGCCGCGCTCCTCGCGCTCGCGCTACGGCCGGGTGCTCTGCCCGACGCGCTCCACCCAGTAGAGCTGCTTGTGGCCGTGCTCATCGAGCTTGTCGGCGATCTTCTGCGCCTCGCCCTGCGTGGCGTACCTGCCGACGCGATAGCGATTGCCGTTGTCGTCCTGCCTTATCACCAGCCACGGGAGCACGGCACCGCTGTCGCTCATCGTGTCCCTCCCGAGCATTGCGCCCCTCCCTCGAACGGCGTGCACGTCAGTAAAGATCCCCAGGAAACCGCAGTACGCATATGCCCGAGCGTACGCCTGACCTTTACTCAACGGATACGTAATTACACAAAGAGATACGGATCCGGCCGACAAGAGGGGGCGCACCCGGCTGGATGCGCCCCTCTCTGCGCCCCTGGCGCCCGTCGGCCACTCCGAGCCACCGCCGGTCCCGAGCCACCGCCCCGCACTGAACGCAGGAGGCCCGGCCGGTGCACCGGCCGGGCCTCGCTTCCGCCTTCCGGTGCGCGGCCCCGGCCACGTACACGGTCCGGGGAAAGGCAGGATCGGGACATGACAATCACATGGCAGTCACATCACATGGCAGCCGAAGGGGACCGGCGACCACTCCCCGGTCACGGGATCCGGTCGGACACCGGCCCGGCGTCCGACCCGGCGTCGACCCGATGGACCGCGACGGGCGCCGCCCGTCGCGTACCGCTCACCTGACCGGAAGGTGGTAGGCGACCCGGTAGCGATCGGCGGGCACCACCACATCCGCCGTCTCGACCGGGCGGCCCGACGCGAAGTACGTCCGCTCGATCACCATCACCACGTGCCCCGGCACGCCGCCGAGCGCCAGGAGCTCCTCCGCCAGCCCCGGACGCGCACCGACCTGCTCGGCCACGTTGTCCACGACGACGTCGATCGCGGCCATCCGCTCGACCACCCCGCACCCGCCCAACGGTCCTTCCTCCGGCAGCATCACCGGCGTACGCCCCGTCACGGCGAGCGGCTCCCAGGAGGTGGAGAGCATCATCGGCTCACCGGCCTCGCGGAAGGTGTACCTCGTCCGCATCACCCGGTCGCCCGGCTCGATGGCCAGGCGCTCGGCGATCTCGGCGCTCGCCCCCTCCTGTTCACTGCGGGACTCCCACGTCCCGTGCACCCCCTCCGCCGTCTGCTCCTGGCGGAACGGACTGGCGCCGGCCGCGGACCGGTAGCCGGAGCGGGCGATCCGCCGCGGGACCGGGCGCTCGCGCACATAGGTGCCGGAACCGGAACGCCCCTCCACCAGCCCCTCGGCCATCAGCACCTTCCGCGCCTCCAGCGCGACGGTGTCCGAGACTCCGTACTCCTCGCGGATACGGGCCTGCGAAGGCAGGCGCGTATGCGGCGGCAGCGAACCGTTGACGATCTTCTCTCGCAGATCGCTTGCAACACGCAAATACGCGGGCTGCTCACCGAAAGTCACAGGCCACTCCCAACAGGTTGACAGTCTGCAACAGCCTGACAACCGTCGGTTGTGAACCGCAAGCACAGGCCAGAGATTCACTCGAAGTGATGATTCGGCTTGCCCTTACGCATATCCGGCCAGCGGCCACCAGAGGGTTCTCAGCTCTTCTCACGCCTCCTCCCCGCGTCCGGTTCACCGCAACCGCGTCCGCCTTCTCCTGCATGAACCCGCACGCGGAGGCGCTCGCACCGGAACACCGGAATGGGGCGGCCGCCGCAGCGGCCGCCCCACCTGCCGGCGCCTCGATCGTTCGGCGCGTCAGGGACGTACGGTTCCCGCCGGCCCATCGGCCGGCCGGTCCGTCAGAACTGCAGGCCCCAGGAGTTGATCTTCCCGGTGTCCGCTGCCGCGTTGTCCGCGACCCGCAGCCTCCACGTGCCGTTGGCCACCTCCGACGAGGCGTCCACGGTGTAGGTGGTGTTCACGTCGTCGGTGCTGCCGCCGCTCCCGGAGGCCTTCAGGCCGTAGACCGAGCCGTCCGGCGCGACCAGGTCGATCTTCAGGTCACCGATGTAGGTGTGCGTGATGTCGACGGACACGCTCAGCGTGGCCGACGCGTTGCCGGTGACACCGCTGACGGTGATCGGCGACTCGACGGTGGCGTTGTCGGCGATGGTGTAGCCCGTCGTGCTCTCGAACTTCTTGCCCGGCGGCGTGGTGGTGCCGGTGCCGACGTTCAGCAGGCGGTTCGGCGAGCCCGTGCCCGGGCCGGTCACCACTCCGGTGCTGGCCGCGGCGACCAGTCCGGCCGAGACCTGTGCCGGGCTGTCGCTCGGGTGCTCGGCCAGGTAGAGGGCCGCGGCACCCGCGACGTGCGGGGTCGCCATCGACGTACCGGAGATGGTGTTGGTGGCGCTGTCGCCGGTGTTCCACGCCGAGGTGATCGACGAGCCGGGGCCGAAGATGTCCAGCGCGCTGCCGTAGTTGGAGAAGCTGGAGCGGGCGTCGGTGTTGGTGGTGGAGCCGACCGTGATGGCCTCGGTGACCCTCGCCGGGGACTTCGTGGAGGCGTCGGTGGACTCGTTGCCCGCGGCGACGGCGTAGGTGATGCCGGACGCGATGGACTTGCGCACGGCGGCGTCGAGCACCGAGTCCGCCCCGCCGCCGAGGCTCATGTTGGCCACCGCGGGCTTGACGGCGTTCGCCGTCACCCAGTCGATGCCCGCGACGACCTGCTCGGTCGTGCCGGAGCCGCTGTCGTCGAGGACCCGGACGGCGACGATCTTCGCCTTCTTGGCGACGCCGTACGCCGAACCGGCGACGGTGCCCGCCACATGCGTGCCGTGGCCGTAGCCGTCGTCCGCGGTGTTGTCGTTGTCGATGGCGTCGTAGCCATAGGAGGCCCGGCCGCCGAAGTCGCTGTGGGTGATCCGCACACCGGTGTCGATGATGTACGCGGTCACGCCCTCACCCCCGTTGTCGGGGTAGGTGTAACTCTGGTTCAGCGGCAGGGACTTCTGGTCGATCCGGTCGAGCCCCCAGGAGGGCGGCGAGGGCTGGGTGCCGGTGACCCTGAAGGTCCGGTTCTGCACGACGGACTTGACGGCCGGGTCCGCGGCGAACTTCCTGGCCTGCGCGGCGGAGAGCTCGACCGAGTAACCGTTGAGGGCGGCGCGGTAGGTCTTCTTGATCTTGGCGCCGTACTCCTTGGCGAGCGCCTTGCCCTGCGCGGAGCCGGCCCTGGCCGCCGAGTCGTCCAGCGTGACGATGTAGCTGCCGCCGATGGTGCCCGGGGCGCCCGCGTTCTCGATCCGGCCTTCCGCCGCGGTCCCGGACGCGGAGGCGGGGAGCACCGCCGCGGTGGAGAGCGCGAGGGCGGCGCCGGCCATGACACTCGCCGCGGCGAGTCTTCGACGCGTGTGGGGGGTGCGACGCAGCACTGACATGTGGGGGGTCCTCCTCGATTGCGGTGCACTGGTGGGGGGTTGCACACGGAGCGGAGACAGAACGGACAGAAACAGAACGGCATGAAATTGGGCATGGGCATGACAAGCAACTGCCGCGAGTTCCCGCACCACCCGCTCCCTGCCGACAGCGAAAGATTGACCGATACATGGGAATCACACAAGGGTCCGATGGGCTCCGCAATACCTTCGCCATGGGTCTGCCACGCGCCTGACATGCTGACGGGCATGCCCGCATACATCTGCCCGCAGGACGGCACCCGCGCCGGCACCACCGCTCTCACCTGGTGCTGCCCGGTCTGCCGGGGCCCCTGGGACCTCGAATTCGAAGCGATGGACGCGCTCCGCCTCAACTCCCTGACCGGGCGCGTCAATTCACTGTGGCGTTACAAAGAGGTGCTGCCGCTCTCCTCGCCCACGACCACCCTCGGCGAGGGCCGCACCCCGCTCGTCCCGGTCACCGGCACGGTCTCGGCCAAGCTCGACTTCCTGATGCCGACGCTCTCCTTCAAGGACCGTGGCGCCGTGATGCTCGCCGAGCTGGCCCGCCGGCTGTCGCCCGAGCGCGTCGTCGCGGACAGCAGCGGCAACGCGGGCACGGCCGTCGCCGCGTACTGCGCCCGCGCCTCGCTCCCCTGCACGGTGTACGTCCCCGAGGGCACGTCCCCGAAGAAGACCGAGCAGATCCGGGCGCACGGCGCGCATCTGGAGACCGTCCCCGGCGACCGCGAGGCCACCGCGGCCGCCGCCCGCGCCGCCGCCGACGTCCCCGGCACCTTCTACGCCTCGCACGTCTTCAACCCGTACTTCCTGCACGGCACGAAGACGTACGTGTACGAGCTGTGGGAGGACCTCGGCGGCCGTCTCCCGGACGCCATCGCCGTACCGGTCGGCAACGGCACCCTGCTCCTCGGCGCGGCCCTGGCCACCGCCGAGCTCCACGCCCGGGGACTGATCGACCGGCGCCCGGCGCTGATCGCCGTGCAGGCCGAGAACGTCTCGCCGCTCGCCGCCGCCTTCCGCGCGGGCGCCGAGGACCTGTTGCCCGACGGCCCGGCGGGCGCCGCCACCCTCGCCGAGGGCATCGCCATCCCGCGACCGCCGCGCGCCCGCGCCATTCTGGCGGCGGTCCGGGAGTCGGGCGGCACCTTCCTCACGGTGACCGAGGATCAGATCCGTGCCGCGCAGCTCGATCTGGCGGCGCGCGGGTTCTACGTGGAGACGACGGGCGTCGCCTGTTGGGCCGCGGTCGGCGGCTGGACGGACCGGAGCGTCGTCGTCCCGCTGTGCGGCGCGGGCCTCAAGACCGGCCTCGCGGCCTGAGGGAAGGCGTCCCCCGGCGTCCCCCGGCGTCCGCCGCCCCGTCAGCCGTTCACCCCGCGCGCCGCGCACCCCCGCGCGGCGCGCGCGTCCCTACCTTCGTACGGTGAGCCTCTCGCGCCTCGTTCTCCTCACGTGCCTCACGTCCCTGGTCGCGGGCGCCCTGATCGCGCCTTCGGACCCCGCCCCGTACGCGGCGCCTCCTGCGACGGCGGCGCCTCCCTCCGCGACGACCGCCTGCGGCCGGGACACCGATCCCGCCTGGGCGCCGACGTCCACCCGGTACGGCGAGGCGGCCGGTTACGACGCCTACACCGGCAACGGATACCTGGGCCACCGGGTGCCCGCGGCGGGCGCCGGATACGCGGCGTCGGGCGAGAAGACCGGCTGGCCGCTGTTCACCCCGCGCTACGACGGTGCGTTCGTCTCCGGCCTGTTCGGGCGCGAGAAGGACCTGGCCGGTGGCCGGGAGGTGATCGCCGCACTGCCGAGCTGGACCGGTCTCGACGTGCGTGTCGGCGCCGAGACCTACGGCGCCGGCACGCCCCCGGGCCGGATCTCGCGCTACCGCCAGACGCTCTTCCTGCGCTGTGGACTGGTGCGTACGTCGCTGCGGTGGACCACGGCCGACGGCCACGCGACCGACCTGACGTACGAGGTGCTCACCGACCGGTCCGATGTGCACACGGGCGCCGTGCGACTGCGCATGACACCCCACTGGAACGGCACCGCGACCGTCACCGGCCGGCTCGACCCGAAGGGCGCACGCCGGATCGCCCTCGCCGACGACGGTACGTTCCGCACCCGGGGCACCGGGACCGAGGGCGCGATCGTCCAGGAGCTGCGCACCGGAGGGCCGGGGCCCGGGGCGCCGGTCGCGCCACGGAGCACGCGCCGGGTGCGTGACGGGCGCACGTACACCTTCGAGAAGTACGTCGGCATCGACACCGCGCTCACTTCCGCCGCCCCGCGCACCACCGCCCGCGAGGCCGCCCGGCGCGCGGCCGGGCGCGGCTGGTCCGGGGTCCTCGCAGCGAACAGCGCGGCCTGGCGGCGGGCCTGGGCGGCCGACATCGCCGTACCGGACCGTCCCGAACTGCAGAAGTGGCTGCGGGCGGCGCTGTACGGACTGCTGGCCTCCACCCGGACCGGATCCCGCGACAGCATCGCACCGGCCGGTCTGACCAGCGACAACTACGCCGGCATGGTGTTCTGGGACGCCGAGACCTGGATGTACCCGGCACTGCTCGCCACCCGTCCCGAGCTGGCCCGCCCGGTCGTCGAGTACCGCTACCGCACCCGCGGGGCCGCCCGCGCCAATGCCCGGAAGCTGGGGTTCCGGGGCCTGTTCTACCCGTGGACGAGCGCGAGCCGCGGCGATCTGTGGTCCGAGTGCCAGAGCTGGAACCCGCCGCACTGCGTCACCCAGAACCATCTCCAGGGCGACGTCTCGCTGGCCGTCTGGCAGTACTACCTGGCGACCGGGGACCACGAGTGGCTGGCCGGGCACGGCTGGCCACTGCTGGAGGGGATCGCCGACTTCTGGGCCTCGCGGGCCACCGCCAACGACGACGGCAGCTACTCGGTGAAGGAGGTCGCGGGCCCCGACGAGTACAGCAACGGCGTCACCGACGGGGTCTTCACCAACGCGGTCGCGGCCACCGCCCTGCGCAACGCCACCCGCGCCGCGCAACTGCTCGGACACACCGCGCCGGTCGAGTGGAAGCGGGTGGCGGACGGCCTGCGCATCCCGTACGACCCGAAGCGGAAACTCTTCCTCCAGTACGCGGGCTACAACGGTTCGACGATCAAGCAGGCCGACACGGTGCTGCTGATCTACCCGCTGGAGTGGCCGATGGAGCCGGGCGCGGCCGCCGCCACGCTCGACTTCTACGCGGCGCACACCGACCCGGACGGCCCGGCCATGACCGACTCGGTCCACGCGATCGACGCGGCCACGATCGGAGAGCCCGGCTGCGCGACGTACACCTATCTCCAGCGCGCCGTACGCCCGTTCACGCGCGGGCCGTACGCCTTGTTCAGCGAGGCCCGGGGCGCGAAGTCGGGCGCCCAGGACCCGCTTTCGGGCTTCCCCGCCGAGGACTTCCTCACCGGGAAGGGCGGGTTCCTCCAGGTCTTCACGCACGGCCTGACGGGGTTGCGGCTGCGGGAGGACGGGGTGCTTCTGGATCCGATGCTGCCGCCTCAGCTGGGCAGCGGCGTCACGCTGACGGGCCTGCGTCACCGGGGCCGTACGTACGACCTCGCGATCGGTCCCCGGACGACGACGGTCCGGCTGACCTCCGGCGCCCCCTTCACCGTCCACTCCCCCGCCGGCCCCCGCCTGCTCACCGGCACGCTCACGCTCCCCACCCGCCGCCCGGACCTCGCCGCGACCACCGACGCGGCCCGCTGCCGCCCGGCGACGGCGACATCGGAGTCCCCCGGCCTGTACGCGGCGGCGGCGGTGGACGGCAGTTTGGCCACCTCCTGGTCCCCGGACGGAGCGACGGGCGCGCTGACCGTGGACCTGGGACGTGCGGCCGCGGTGACATCGGCCGAGCCGGACTGGTCGGACGTGCGCCCGTCCTCGTACCGCCTGGAGACATCGTCCGACGGCACGCACTGGCAGCCGTACCGGGCGGGCAGGGTGGCCCGGTCGGTACGGCTGACGGTCGAGTCGGAGGACCCGCAGAAGCCCGCAGGCGTAACGGAGTTGAAGGTCGTACAGCCGTGACCGGCCGGGCGTACGGGGCGTCAGCCGCGGGCGCGGAGCCTGCTGCCGAAGCCGTAGTAGAGGCCGAGCAGCACACCGCCCACCGCCGCGACGATCCCCGTCGCCCTGCCGGAGCCGAGGGCCCCGGTGAGGACGACGGCCGCCGCGTACACGCTGGGCAGCCACCAGTTGAAGCCGGATCTCGCGGCCGGGCGCCGTTCCATGATTCCCCCTGATCAGCAGTGGCAGGCCGCGTGGATGCGGCCGAGCGCTGCCGATCATGTCATCCGGTCCCGCCCAGCTCAATGGCCTCCGGGAGGAGGACCGGAGGAGGACTGGCGGAGTCCGGTACCGCGCGAACATCCCACCGGGACTCCTGGGCGCCGCCTGCGGGGGCCGGATGCGAACCGCGCTGATTCGAGGGGCACTCGGAGCGGCCCGTCACCCCGCTCGGCAGCCGGGACCGGCGCCGGCCCCGCCGGCCCGTCACTCTCCGCCGCGACGAGCACTCCCCGGGCCCACGGCCGGCCGGGTGCCGGACGGTGTGCGCGGGGACAACCTGCCCTGAAGGCTCGCCGCGAGGGTCCGGATGGCGGGGAGCCGCGCGAACAACGCCTCGCCGGGACAGTTGGTGGCGAAGCCGTCGCGGTGGCCGGAGACTGCGTCGAACTCGGCCGAAGTGCCCTTGGCGTAACGGCTCTTGCCGTTGGTGGAGGTGAGCCGCACCTTGCCCGCGGGGTCGACGCCGCCCAGCCCGAGCTTCCAGGCCGCGAGGGCCGCGATCGCGTGCTCCATGGCCGCCGGTACCGGTGTCCCCGGCCCGAAGGTGCCGATGGCCGCGATCCCGGTGGTGCCCTGGTTGAACCCGAGGGTGTGGGAGCCGACGACGGGGCGGTCGGCACCGCCGGCGCGGCCTTCGTAGATGGTGCCGCACTTGTCGACGAGGAAGTTGTAGCCGAGATCCCCCCAACTCCGGTCACGGGTCTGGCCCGTGTACAGATTGCGCAGCGTACGGGGCACGTCGGCGCAGTCGTAGCCGTTGGGGGTGTCGGTGTGATGGATGAAGACCGCCCTGACCCCTCCCGCGTAGTGCGCGTGGGGGTCCCGTTTGGTCTCGTCGGCCCGCCACCGCGTCCGCGGGACGATGGCGGGCCGGGGCGCAATCCGGGGCAGCGCCACCGACACCGCCCCGAGCGCCGGAAACTGGGACGCCGCACCGGCCACCGGCTCGACCGGCCGCGCGGCCGCTTCGGGCCGCCATACGGAGAGCGGCCCTTCCGGAGTCGTATCGCGAACGGCCCGGGCCGCCGTCACTCCGGCGGGGGCCGCGAGGAGGGGAAGCGCTATGGGAATGGTGGTCCACAGCGCTATTCGGTACAGACGCACAGGAAAAACCTTCTTCGTCTTTCGCCGGGATGACGGCGGGAGCGCGTATGCCCACAGCTTTGCGGCGCCCGGTTCGCCGCGCGCGCCGGGTTAGTGCAGACAGGCGAGCACCACAGCTCTCCGTTCAACGGACACGAAGAGTGACGAAATGACGAAGAGGCCGACAGCCACCGCGGCCGCCGCCGAGTCTCGAAAGATCTCCCAAGAACTCCATGGACTGGCAATTCATGGTCGTCACGCCTCGCCTCCCGGGGCTTTCGCGTGACCGCCCGCAAAGCACACACCCCTCGCGAACGTCACCCGAAGCAACCGACCGTTCAGCCTTCGGGCGGGGCGCGCATCGGTCCCTCCGCAACCCGGAAATCCCTGGCCCCGGTACCGGTCCACCGACGAGACTGCGCAGATGAGCCACCGCTGTCCGTGCCCTTGCTGCGGGCATCTCGTTCTGGACGAGTTGCCCGGCTCGCACTCGATCTGCCCCGTCTGCTTCTGGGAGGACGACGCCATCCAGTTCCGGTGGCCCGCCATGCCCGGCGGGGCGAACCGGATCTCGCTGATCGAGGCCCAGCACAACTACCGGGACTTCGGCGCCTGCGACCGGCACGGCCGGCGGTTCGTCCGTCCTCCTGCGCCCGACGAACCGCTCGACCCGGCCTGGCGCCCGATCGACCCCGCGCTCGACTCGTTCGAGGACTGGAGGGCGGAAGGCCGCGCGCCATGGCCAAAGGACCGATCGGCGCTGTGCTGGTGGCTGCCCGGCTTCTGGCGACGGGAGCACCCGGCGCCATGACCGGTCGCAGCGACCGGGGCACCGACGCACTGAGGCCACCGGGCACCGGTACGCCGAGGCACCGGTACCCCGGATACCGGCGCCTCGGCGGGACGACCTCCTATCGGCGCGCGCCGAAGTACGTGCCCGGAGTGGTGCCGGTCTCACGTCGGAACGCCGCGACGAACGCGCTGACCGTCTCGTAGCCGACTCCGCGCGACACCCGATGGAGCGGTTCGCCGGCGGCCAGGGCGGGCAGCGCCGCCTGCAGGCGAACGAGGGTGCGCCAGCGGCCGAACGACATGCCGGTGTCGGCCAGGAACAGTCTGGCGAGTGTGCGCCCGGAAGTGCCGACCCGGCGCCCCCACGCTTCCACCGCGAGCGCGCAGGCGGGATCGTCGAGCAGTTCCCCGGCGACCTGACGGGCGCGTGGGTCCGTGGGGAGCGGGGCCTCAAGAGCGGTGGCCGTCACCGGCCGGAGCAGATCGAGGAGCACCGCCTCACCGTGCGCCCGGCGCCCGGAGTCGAGTTCCGGATCGTCCAGGTAGCCGATCAGCTCGGCCAGCAGCGGCGTGACCCGGGTCGGCCGGACCGTGTCCCACTGCCCCGGGTCGGCAGGCGGCGACATCGGCAGGTAGAGCGAGGTCATCGTGGTGTGACCGGCAGAGACGACCTCGTGCGGCACTCCGGACGGGATCCACAGGGCGCGTGTGGTGGGCAGTACCCACCGCCGGGAATGCACGTCGACCGTCAGGGTGCCGTGGGAGGCCCAGGCCAGCTGATGTGTCGGGTGGGTGTGCTGGGTGAACCGTGTTCCCGGCGGCATGAGGAACGTCCCGATGAAGACCAGCGCATCGCCCTGTCCGTTTCCCGACATGGTTTGGAAGGTTACGTCCTTCTGGGCGGCGGCAGCCCTCTCTAGCGTGGTCGTCATGAACACCGACCACGCTGAACTGTGCGCGAGCCCGGAGTGGGCCGCCCATCTCCATGACGACGTACTGCCGCTGGCCGTCGCGCGTGCCGATCTCGGGAAGGAACTGCTGGAGGTCGGCCCCGGTCCGGGAGCGGCGACCGAATGGCTGCGGACCAAGGTCGACCGCCTGGTGGCCGTGGAGATCGAGGCCGAGGCGGCGTCGCTGCTGGCCGACCGGTTCTCCGGGACGAACGTGGAAGTCCACCGGGGCAGCGGCACCGCGCTGGAGTTCGCGGACGATTCCTTCGACTCGGCGGCCTCGTTCACGATGCTGCACCACGTACCGACAACGGCTCTCCAGAACACCCTCCTCGCGGAAATCCTCCGGGTGCTCAGGCCGGGCGGCGTGCTCGTCGGGGCCGACAGTCTGCCGAGCCAGTCGCTGCACGCGTTCCACAAGGGCGACGTCTACAACCCGGTGGAGCCGGCCGCGCTCCTCGTACGCCTTCAGACGTTGGGCTACGTGGACATCACGCTCTGCGTGGGCGACCGGCTGACGTTCTCCGCGCACAAGCCTCCCGCTCAGGACGAGCGGGCTGCCTGAGCCCTGATCCCGCCGAGCACGATGTCGAGCATCCGGTCGAACTCCGCGACTGACCCGAAGTCGGCCCACCGGGGTGCGAGGGCGGCCATGCCCGGGTGCGTGCCGGAGTCGAACCCGGGCACGGGAGCCGGCCCGTCGGGGCCCGCGCCGGTGCAGGCCAGCAAGTGCCCGTTGAGGAAGCCGAACAGCACCATGGGGGCGTCCGCCGCCACCCGCTCGGGCAGGCCGGCCGCACGCGTCGCCGCGACCAGGCTCTCCAGGGCGGAAATGGCCACCGGCGAGGTCTGCGCACGGGTGGCGAGCAGCGGGAACACCCGAGGGTGCCGGTACGCCATGTCCCGGTAGGAGTGGGCCGTTCGCCGGGCGATCTCCTCCCAGTCGTGCGGCGCGCCATCGGGAGCGGGCGCCACCACCTCGGTGAGCACGGCCTCGCAGATCACGTCCAGCAGCGCGGCCTTGCCCTTGACGTGGTGGTAGAGCGACATCGGGTCGACCCCGAGCTCCTCGGCGAGTCGCCGTACCCCGAAACGCTCAAGGCCGTCGCGATCCACCAGCGCGACGGCCGCGGCCGCGATCCGCTCCCGGTCGAGCCCCGCCGAGGTGCCCCGTGCACGTCTGGCCACACCCACTCCTCCTTGTCCTTACTGCCAAGCCCTCTTGCCAAATCTACGCCGTAGAACTTAGCGTGCACAACGAAACCTACGTCGTAGATTTTGAGCGGCGTACCGAAGGCACGGAGAAAAGAGACGCACGGCATCGCCGCCGTCGCGTACGCCGCAGCCGGGGCCCGGATTCCCCCGCGCAGCCCTGAAGGAGCAGGGCACACCCAATGGGCCTGACGCAACATCACACGACACAACGCAGCACACCACGAAATGGCATGCTGCAACGCGCCATACCGCGATGTGCCATCACACAACATGCCATCACATGACACAGACCGAGAGGACGCCGATGCCGGAGACCACCCACACGCGAGGGGCAATCGGCGCGATGTACACGGGACTTGGGCTCACCGTCATCGCGACCGCCGCCCCGTACGCCGACCGCGCCACCACCCATCTGCTGGCCGACCACGTCCGAGCCGGATACCCGGCCTACTCCCAGGCCCGGGTGGACTCGGCCGTCAGCACCTACCTCGTCCTGCTGTCCGTCATCGGAGTGCTGGGCATTCTGGCCTGGTCCACGGCAACCTGGGCCGTCACGGCGGGCAGGCGATGGGCCCGCCCCGCCTCGACCGCGCTGTTCGTGCTCGGCACAGGCACCGGGCTGATCGGGCTGCTCACCAAGGACACCTCCGGCGCGACCGGCCTGCCGCCGGGCCTGGGCTGGGCCGGGGTCGCCCCTTGCCTGGCCGGCGCCCTGGCCATCACCCTGCTGTGGAGGAATCCGCGAGACCTCACGGGCGCGGGTCACGGCCACCACACACCGGAGCGGACGACAGCGTGAAACGTATCGGCATCATCGGAGTGGGAGAGATCGGCCGGGCCCTCGTGGAGGGCCTGTGCGACACGGGCAGCCCGAGGCCCGAAGTGTTCCTGTCGCCGCGCGGCGCCCGCACCGCCGCCGGACTCTCCGAGCGATTCGACGGTGTACACGTCTGCGCCGACAACCAACAGGTCGTGGACCGCGCCGAGTTGATCGTCGCCGCCGTACGCCGCCAGGACCGCCACGAGGCGCTGGACGGTCTGCGCGTGGACGGCGGCAAGGTGGTGGTCAACGTGATGGCCGGGGTCTCGAACGACCACCTGCGCGACCTGCTCGCCACCGACGCCCCGCTGGTCCGCGCCATCCCGCTGCCTTCCGTACGCAAACGCCGCTCCGTCACCGTGACGTACCCGGCGCACCCGGCCGTCGACGCCTTCTTCGAGCAGCTCGGCGGGGCGCTTCCGGTAGCGGACGAGGCGGCCTTCGACGTCTTCTCCGCACTGACCGGGACACTCACCACCCATTACGCGTACCTCGCCGCGCTCACCTCGTGGGCCGCCGGACACGGCATCCCCACCGACGACGCGGAACACTATGTGCGGTGCCTCTTCCAGGCCGTCGGCCGCGCCCTGGGCGACGAGACCCGTTCCCTGCGACAACTCGCCGCCGACCACGAAACCCCCGAGGGCAACAACGAACGCATCCGGACCACTTGGTTCGACCACACCAATGCCGCCACCCTCGACAGCGCACTGGACGGCCTCCTCACCGACCTGCGGTCCCGGCAGGACCCGGGCACGGAACCTGCGGCAGAACAGAAGACAGAACAAGAGAAGACCCAGGAAGCCGACGCCGCACGGCGGCGGCGACCACCGGCCAGGACCTGAGAATCAGGAGGGACATTCGGCTCCGCCACGCGAAACGATCGGGCCGTATCGTGTGCCCGGGATGCTCACCGCTCCTCAAGCCGTACCGGCACCGTCCATCCATCGGAATGACAGGCCCCATGAAAAGCATCGATCACCCCTACTTCGGGCACCTTGAGGTTCCGTCGGCGGACGGGACGGACGTCATCTGGGAAGGCGCGGCCTCGCTGGGGAGCGGCAAGGTCGAAGTCCGGCTGTGGGCCGACCCCAAGTCCGGTCTGGACGCGGACGAACTGGATGCGTTCGCGACGCGCCTGGCCCATCTGCCGGCTCTGGACACCGCGGCCCGGGCGGCGATCCGCGAGTACCTGCGGCAGGACCGCTACTTCATCGACCACCACGCCGACGAACTCGACGACGCCGAAGTGATCAAGCGCCTCACCCGGGATGCGAACGGCGAAGCGATCAGCGTCGACGCGTTCACCGCGGCCATGCACCCCGTCCAGATCGGACTGTGGCACCTGACCGGGGAGGCCGAGGCCCGGATCGTCATGGACTACACGATCGACGCCGAGACCAGCGACGAACTCCTTGCCGTCAAGATGGCCGACGACGGGACCGTGGTCTCCGTCGACTGGGAGAGCTGACCGCATCGGTCATCCCTCGACAGCAGCAACCCTGCCAACAGGGCGTAGCCGCCACCGATGGCCCGGACAGGCTCCACGCGGACAAGAGCTACGGCTACGAACACCTGCGCCGATGGCTCGGCACCCGCAGCGTCCGACACCGCATCGCCCGCAAGGGCATCGATTCCTCACAACGACTCGGACGCCACCGCTGAGTGGCCGAGCGGACCGTGTCCTGGCGGCTGGCCGGCTGCCGACGCCAGCATCGCCGCCACTGACGCAGGGCCGGACACCTCCTCACCTTCGTCGGCACAGCCGCCGCACTCATCTGCCATCGCCGTGTCACACGCAGTCGACGAGCTTCCTGCGGAATGACCACGGCCTGGCCGGGGCACCGCGGCAGAGAAATCCATGGCGCACCAGCAGGGCCTGCAACGAGACTGAGCAGGTGAGCGACCGCTACCCCTGGCCCAGCTGAGGGCGTCTCCTCTCGTTCTCGATCGCTGTGCACCGATCGTTGCCGACCTCGGTCAGCCCAAGAAACGGACGGGAACAACGGAGAACGAAAGTGGCAACGGGCAACACCGCCGAACCCTGATTCTCCAGGCGTGCGTCGTGCCAGACTCACTTTCGGATGCGGACCGAAACGACGCCGTCACAGCGGGTGTTCGTCATCGGGTTTCGTGTCGCCCGTTGGCCGTCGGACGACGGCTCCCGCGAGGGCGGGCGGCTCTCGCGGTCACTGTTCAAGGGGAGGTTGATGATGAGCACGACTTTACGTTTTGGCCCGGAGCTTCGCCGTTTACGAGGAGAAGCGGGGCTGACTCTGACCGAGTTCTCCGTGGCACTCAACTATGACAAGGGGCACATAAGCAAGGTGGAGCGCGGGGAGCGTTCCGCGTCCCCCGAACTAGCCCGGCGGTGCGACGCCTTCCTCGGCGCGGACGGCGAGCTGCAGCGTCTGGTCACCCGACCCGAGGCGGATTCGGACTCGGGCACCGCCGAACCCCCCGCCGGTCCGAGCCGCTGGCTCGTCGGGCGCCGGGCTGTCCTCTCGGCGGGTACGGGGGCGCTGATCGACCTCGGCCTGAAACGCGGCAGTCAGGCGCTGTCCTCCGCCGACGACCCCCTCCTGCCCTCCTTCCGCATGCAGTTCGACCAGTTGCGGAAGCTCGGCCAGTCCACCACGCCCAAGGTCCTGCTGCCCCTGCTGGAGACGCAGACTCGCATGATCGCCGGGCTGGCCGCCGACGCCCGGTCCGTTTCTCGGGCCCCTGCACTCCTCCTCGCCTCGCGGTTCGCGGAGTTCACCGGCTGGATGGCCCAGGAAGCCGGAGACAGCGACGCGGCACTCGGCTGGACGGGCGAGGCCGCCGAACTGGCGCGCGCCGGGGGTGACCCGTACCTCGGCTCCTACGCACTGGTGCGGCGCGCCCTGGTCACCATGTACGGCGGGGACGCCGCCGGCACCGTTGCCCTGGCCCGCCGCGCCCAGAGCAGCGAACTCCCGCCGCGCATCCGGGGACTCGCGGCCCAGCGGGAGGCCCAGGGACATGCGCTCGTCGGCAACGAAGTCGACTGCCTCCGCAGCCTCGACAGGGCGCGGGAACTGCTCGCCAGCGACGACGCCCGCGATGGCGCCGAGCCCGTGATCGGCACCTCCCATGTGAGCGACCCGGCGGCTATGTCGACCGGCTGGTGCCTGCACGATCTCGGCCGTCCCAAGGCCGCCGCCGAGGTACTCGACCGGGAGTACCGCCGCCTCCCGCCGCACGCGCTGCGTACCCGCGCCCGGTACGGCTTCCGTCGGTCCTTGGCCCATGCCGCCTCCGGAGAGGTAGAGCACGCGTGCGCGATCGCCGGGGATCTCCTGGATGTGATGCCGGCCGTACCCTCGGCGACGGTGAACAGCGATGTCCGGCGTCTCGCACGGGAACTCTCCCGGTTCCGGAGCAGCCGCGCCGTACGTGATCTGCAGCCCGCGCTGGCACGCGTGCTCGCCCCCGCGCACGACTGACAGCCCCTCCACGACCGACACGGAGTCGAGCCGCCCGGCTCGCCGGACTACCCGGTCTCTCCGGCCCTCCGGATCGCATGGTCCCCGGCGGAACCCTCTGATCGCCGCTCGACGCGTCGCATCGCGCCCCCGGCTCCTTCGGGCTGCCCGCGAACAGTGACGCACCGGGCGGGCGCGCCTCCCTCCGCACGCCCTCCCGTGGATGCGCCATGCCGTCCACACAGTCGGGACCTCACGGCCCGGGCGGACCGGAACCCGGTCCACGGCCCCGTGCCCTTCCACTCCGTCTTCCTTTCACGAAGGGAACCTTCATGCCCGACGTCTTCGTCAACTACCGCACAGGAGACGAGGAGTCCGCAGCGACCATGATCGCTCGGGAACTCGCCCGCCGGTTCGGCGACGAGCGGATCTTCTTCGCCAGCAACTCGATCGAGCCCGGACGCCGTTTCCCAGTGGAACTGGTCAGGGCGGTGGAGGAATGCGAGGCTCTCCTCGCCGTGATCGGCCCGCGCTGGACGGAGGTGCGGGGTGCCGACGGTCGCCCCGCCCTCGAAGCCGAGCAGGACTGGACCCGTCGCGAGATCCAGACCGCGCTCGACCGCGGGATCCTGGTGATCCCCGTGCTTGTCGGAAAGACCACGCGGATCGACCGCTCCGTCCTTCCGGACGATCTGCTGGAGCTGGCGGACTGCCAGTACAGGAGGTTCGACCACCGCAACGCCGAATCGGACCTGGCGGCGCTCGGCGACACCCTCGCCCGGCTCCTGCCCGAACTGGGTGCGGTGGACCGCGACGCCTGCGCGGTGCGGGAGCGGGCGGAGCCGAAGTCCCGCAAGAAGTCGGCCAAGGATGCCAGGCACACCAGGATGCGGACGCGCGACGTCGAACAGCGCGTGCGCGGCATCGGAAACCTCAACGGAGATCTGTCCGGCACCTTCGTCAACGAACCACAGGGGCCCGTGAACACCGGCGGGGGGCACCAGTACAACGCTCCCCACTTCGAGGGCGACAACACTGGGGTTCAGTTCACGGCGGGCGACAACAGCGGTACGGTCCACCAACGCTTCGAGCGCGAGCGTCGGCGCTCGGACGACGGACGATGACCGAGCGGGACCGCGTCACCGTCAACGATCCGCGTGGCCCGGTGAACAATGGCGTAGGGCCCCAGTACGTCTTCTACGGCGGCGCGGATTGGATGATCCGCAAAGGGGTCGAGTCCCTCCGGATCGTCCGGGAGGACCGAGTGCGTCTGGCCGACCGGTTCGTTCGGCCGATGGGCTATCGCATCGCCGCCGACTGCCTGGAGAAGCCCGGGTCGGTAGTGCTGCTGGAGGCTGCGCCCGGCAGCGGCCGACGCGCCGCAGCGATCATGCTGTTGCACGAGCTCGGTGAGGACGCAGGCGCTGAAGAGGAGCAGGAGGAGGACCGGTTCGAGGAGCTTCCCGCCACGGACAAGGACGAGGCCACTCTCGCCCCCGGGGACAGGGACCGTTTCCTCCTCGACCTCTCCGGCATCGTCGACGAGGAGACGTATGCCAAGGCCCAGCGCCTCCTGATCGTGCGCCGGTCACAGGTCCAGGAGGCGGGGGCCCACATGGTGGTCGTCCTGCCGTCGGGCATGGAGCACGCCCACGCACCGGAGCTCGAACCGCACACGGTGGCGCTGGGGCGCCCTCGGGGGATCGCCGTTGTCACCCGGTACCTCCGTATGGACCGGATGGCCTTCCACTCCACGGACCTGGGGAGCTACGACCTCCAGCGCCTGTGCGAACGCTCCCCCATGCGGGAACTGGCGCGGCTCGCGGGGCTGGTGAGGTCTGCTCGCAACAGCGGCCGGTTCGGCGTCGACTTCGCGGGATGGCTCGACCAGGCGATGCACGCGGTGACTGACCGTGCCGGTGAGGTGGGCCGGCAGGTGGCGACGGTCCGCACCGCACCCGAGCGGGCCCTGCTGCTTGCGGCAGCAGTGTTCGAGGAGGCCCGCGCCGACACCGTCTACGAGGCGTGGCACGGCTTGATGAGGACGGTGAGGCACGAAGAAGAAACGACAACCGAGCTCGCACGGACGGATTTCGGGGAGCGATTGGCGAAGCTCGGGATCGAGCGGGACCTGGAAGGGCGGCTCCACTTCGGGCGGCTGGCCTACGCCGACGCAGTACGGACTTACTTCTGGGCGAACTTCCCCGGGACCCGCGACGACCTCAGGAACTGGATCGGCCATGCCGCCGGACTCCACGGTCTGACCACCGACGACCGGGTGAACGTCGTCGTCCGCTTCGGCGAGCGGTCCCTGGCCGTCGGGCGGCCCGACCACCTCTTCGAGCTTGTGGTCCGCTGGGCGGACCACGCGACCGGGGCATCCTGCGACCCACGAGCCGTGGCGGCCCTCGAACTCGGTCTCCGCCACGAGAGATTCGGGGGATGGTTCCGCAGACGGATGTACGAGTGCGCGAGGTCCGGCCCCTTGTCGGACGGTCTCGTTCGTGTCCTGACCACTGCCTGCCTCCAGAGCCTCGGCGCGACGCACCCGGATCAGGCGATGGTGCGGCTCCATCACCTCGCCGTACGGAAGGGGGAGGCGGCGCGCGGGGCCCGGGAGGTACTTCTCGACCTAGCCGGACGCGACCGTCGGCCCTACCGGCTGCTGATCGACCGTCTGCGGGACCGGACGCGTCGGGAGCCGCGCGGGGCAGAACTCCACCTCCAGCTGCTCGCTGAACTGTTGAGGAGCGACCGGGCACCTGAGCCGTCGCCGTGGCCGGATCTGTTCCTGGGCTGGGAGACGGTCTTCTCCCGTGCGCCGACGGAGTTCTGGACCCCGATGGTGAGCAGTTGGCTGAACGCCGCGGCGGGCGACAGTACGCAGGAGATGGCGCTGGGCGTGATGGTCGGGGCGACAGACGGCCGCGCAGCCGCCCTGCACCGCCTCTACGCCATCACCTGCGACTGGGCGGGGCCCAGGCACCACCCGTCCCGGGCGGCTGTCGCCGCCCTCTTCTGGCAGCACATCGACAACGCGCAGCACGTCCGCACGGAAGGTACGAAGCGTGCGGGCGCCGGACCACGGACCACGGAAGAGGCACGATGAAACACCGCTTTCCCAGCCTGCTGTTCGTCGCTCTCTGCGGCCTCGCACCGGCTGTGCTCGGAAACCTCCTGCACTGGTCGCCGTGGCTGTGGGGCTTCATGTCCATGGTCACATCCTCGGGCTCCCTGCTGCTCGTGATGGCAGTCCTCAGCGGTGGCCGCGCGCCGGCCGATCCGTACGAGCCCGTGGAAGCTGAGCCGCCCGCGGCGCCGACGGAGCAGCCGTACCAGGAGACTCGGGTGGTCGACGCGGCGCTGCCGAGTGCAACGGACGGCTACGACTTCCTCTTCTCCGCCACCGTGTGGTGGAGGCCGGTACCCGACCACGCCGACTGGTCCGACTGGTCCGACGGCGCCTCCCCAGCCCTCGCCGTTTCCTCGGTCGTCAGCCGGGCTCTGCAGGTGGTCCGCCACGAGGAGCCCGGCCGGGCGAGCTTCGCACGGTATCTCCTGGAAGGGGAGCTGGGTGCCCCGCTCCCGGACCGGAGCGGACGGGTGAAGGCCCTGGCGGCCGATGTGACACTGACCCTCGCGCCCGCTGACCGCGAGCGCCTGCGGAAAATGAACGACCTTCGCAAGGACGAGAAGCTCTGGGAGTACGAGCGTCAGCACGAGCGCAACAAGCGGGGATACCTCGGTGACGACGTGCTCAAGAGCACGGGCAGCGCCGTGGTGTGGTGGCTGGCCCGTCACGAGGACGACATCGAGAAGGCAGTCGACATGATCGGTCCGCTCGCCCAGATCTCGGCGGCGGCCAAGAACGAGGAGGTGCCCGAGATCTTCCGGCACCTGCTCGTCCCGCCAGTGGACGCGCGGACCGAAGCAACCGTCGGGGGCCCGCTGTGGGACGGGCACACCCAAGGAGGAGGGACGTCCGACCGCGAGGAGGAAGTGGGGGTTTCGGATCGGCTGCTCCTGCTGCTGACGGCAGTGGGACTGAAGCCGGACATGGACGAGTACACGGTGTTCGTGCACCGGGTGGTGCGGAGCCTGGAGGCGGCCGGGCTGGACGAGGCCGCCGAGGAGATCAGGCGGACCCTTCTCCAGGCGCCCGACGAGGGGCCGGAGGGTGAGCCTCCGAGCGAGGGGGACGCCACCGGGCCCTGGTCGCCGCGCTTCCAAGCTCCTGAGGGCGCGCCGTTCAGCGACGTGGCCGCGGACTCGGACGACGCAGACACGTTCATGCCGGGGTCCGCGGAGAGCGGCGCAGGCGAACGGAATCAAGACAGGCAGGAGACGAGTGAGGACGACATGGCGCCTCCCTACTTCTGGGGCACCTCGCACAGCCCGCACCGACCCGCCGCACCTCGCGCACAGGACGAGGACGACGAGGGCAGGAACTGATCCGGTGGACGGTCGGTCCTCCAAGGCTCCCCTTCACCGCACACCGCGGCGGGGAGCCTTTCCTGTCCCGGAACCTGGGCACGAGGAGGCTCAGGGCCGCCAACGCTGCACAACAGCGCCGGCAGGCGACCGAGGCCCCACCGATTCTTCTACCTCACCTGGCATCCGCTGCTCACAGCGGCCAGGCGGTCAGCAAATCGCCGGGGCCGTAGACGGCGTCGAGTCCCGGACAGTCGACTCCACTACGCGAGACAGCCACGACTGGAACGGGTTCGTCGGTGAGGGCTGCCCGGTGCTGATACAGAGCGGCCGAATCATGCCGGTCGAAGGGCGACTGCTCCAGCCACTTGATGGAGCCGACGAAGAACAGTTCCTTGGCGATGGGGGCGCGGTCGGCCCCGACGATATCGATCTCGATGTCGTTGGTACGGGTCCAGTAGCCGCCCACTGCGGGGGCCGCGGGCAGTCGGTCGTCGGGCAATATCCGTGCCAAGGCCTCACGGACAAGGGGCTCGACGGCCCGACCACGCCAACTGGTCCAGTTCTCCTGGATGCGCGCCAAGGTCAGATCGCCCCGCCCTCGCTCGATCTCCTCCATCGACGGGCCGAGCATGTGCAGCCAGAACCGCAGGTACGGATCTGTCACCCGGTAGCGGCGGTCCTTCGACGGGCGCAGCGATACAGGCAACTCGCCGGCGACGATCCTTTTGTCCGTAAGCAGCTCCAGAGCTCGCTGCAGCGGCGTGGCCCCGATCCCGCCTGCTGCACGGGCGATATTGGTGAAGGTCCGCTCGCCACTCCCGATGGCCGCCAACACCTTGCGCGCCTGTACCTGCGGGGGGAATTCGGCGGCCAGCGAACGCTCGGCCGACACCAGCAGGGCCGAGACCGGATCGCGCAGCGCCTCGCCGAGGAAGTCCCACAGCCCTGCGCCTCGCGGCCACTCTGCGCAGATCAGCGGCAGCCCACCGGTGACCAGTGCGGCGTCGAAGGCTTCCGCCGGATCCAGCTCAAGCATCTGCCCCACCTCGGCGGGGTTGAGCGGTCCCAGCACCATCTCCCGGCCACGCTGATGGAAGGGGCGTCCGTAGCTGTTCAATGCCTCCATCATCGACAGATCGGAGCCGATGAGGACCAGCAGCACCGGCTTGGTCTCCAGCGCCCGGTCCCAGGCCCGTTGCAGCATCCCTTCAAAGGCGCCGTCGATATCCATCAGGTACGGCACTTCGTCGATGATCAGAACGCTGGCCCGGTCGGCAGGCAGGGCCGCGGCCAGCACATCGAACGCGGCATCCCAGTTCTCCGGCCGCGCGGCGGCCACCAGCCCCGCCAGCGGCAACGTCGACACTTGGGCGTCCCTGGCCAGCCGTGCCAGATCGTCCCTGGGGGATGCACCAGTCGCAGCGAAGAACAAGAAAGGGGCTCCGGAGCGCTCCGCAAACCGCTCGACCAGCCGCGACTTGCCCACCCGGCGCCGCCCACGCAACATCACGCACCGACCGGGCCGCTCCCTGCCGATCCCTGACGCTACTTTCTGCAGTTCTCGCTCCAACGTCGCCAACTCCTGGCGACGCCCTACAAAATCCACCACGTCTCGTCGACCTCCACCCATGACACTAACAACAATGTTAGCAACATGGAGGTTAGTGACTACCTTCGTAACCCTCGGCAGCCGTGTCGGCCGAGCCAGAAGACGTGGCGGCAGTCTGCGTAGCGGCATGCGCTCACGGTTGTCATGTCGAGCAGACCGCACGCGTACGCCTCATGCCACGAGCAGGTGACACCCGAGGCGCTGTACCGACAGAGCCGGCGACCAGGAACGTTCACTGCTTCTCAAGCCGTCCCCGCCCATCGGAATGACGGGCCCCATGAAGATATCGATCACCCCTACTTCGGGCACCTTGGGGTGCCGTCGGCGGACGGGACGGACGTCATCTGGGAAGGCGCGGCCTCGCTGGGGAGCGGCAAGGTCGAAGTCCGGCTGTGGGCCGACCGCGAGTCCGGGCTGGACGCGGGAGAACTGGATGCGTTTCGCGACGCGCCTGGCTCATCTGCCGGCTCTGGACACCGCGGCCCGGGCGGCGATCCGCGAGTACCTGCGGCAGGACCGCTACTTCATCGACCACCACGCCGACGAACTCGACGACGCCGAAGTGATCAAGCGCCTCACCCGGGATGCGAACGGCGAAGCGATCAGCGTCGACGCGTTCACCGCGGCCATGCACCCCGTCCAGATCGGACTGTGGCACCTGACCGGGGAGGCCGAGGCCCGGATCGTCATGGACTACACGATCGACGCCGAGACCAGCGACGAACTCCTTGCCGTCAAGATGGCCGACGACGGGACCGTGGCGTCCGTCGACTGGGAGAGCTGACCGCATCGGTCATCAGGCCATCCCCGTGAACCGACCTGCCCTGAGGGGCCATCCGGCGGTCCCGACACGGAAAGTGGGACAGGGGCCCGACCCCGAAGAGCCAGACCCCTCCTGACCTGCATGTCTGCGAGATCAGCAACGTGACGAAGTGGTGCCCGTCACACGTTGAAGCGGAACTCCACGACGTCCCCGTCCTGCATCACATAGTCCTTGCCCTCCATGCGGGCCTTGCCCTTGGCGCGGGCCTCGGCGACCGAGCCGGTCTCGACCAGGTCCTCGAAGGAGACGATCTCCGCCTTGATGAAGCCCTTCTGGAAGTCGGTGTGGATCACACCGGCCGCCTCGGGGGCCGTGGCGCCCTTCTTGATCGTCCAGGCACGGGCTTCCTTCGGGCCTGCCGTGAGGTAGGTCTGGAGGCCCAGGGTGTCGAAGCCGACGCGGCCGAGGGTGGCCAGGCCGGGCTCTTCCTGGCCCATGGACTGGAGGAGTTCCAGGGCCTCGTCGTCGTCGAGCTCGATCAGCTCGGACTCGATCTTGGCGTTGAGGAAGATCGCCTCGGCGGGGGCCACCAGGGCGCGCTGCTCGTTCTTGAAGTCCTCGTCGACCAGCTCGTCCTCGTCGACGTTGAAGACGTAGAGGAACGGCTTGGTGGTGAGGAGGTGCAGCTCGTGGAGGAGGCGACCCTTCTCGGTGGAGGCCGTGATGCCGGCGTGGAAGAGGGTGTCGCCCGCTTCGAGGATCTTCTGGGCCTCCTCGACCGCGGCGAGGACCGCGACCTTCTCCTTCTGGAGGCGGGACTCCTTCGTGAGGCGCGGGATGGCCTTCTCGACGGACTGGAGGTCGGCGAGGATCAGCTCGGTGTTGATCGTCTCGATGTCGTCCTTGGGCGAGACCTTGCCGTCGACGTGGACGACGTTCTCGTCCTTGAAGGCGCGGATGACCTGGCAGATCGCGTCGGACTCGCGGATGTTCGCGAGGAACTTGTTGCCCAGGCCCTCACCCTCCGAGGCGCCGCGCACGATGCCGGCGATGTCGACGAAGTCGACCGTCGCGGGGAGCAGCCGCTGGGAGCCGAAGATCTCGGCCAGCTTGTTCAGCCGGGCGTCCGGGACGCCGACGACGCCGACATTGGGCTCGATCGTGGCGAACGGGTAGTTGGCCGCCAGCACGTCGTTCTTGGTCAGGGCGTTGAACAGGGTCGACTTGCCGACATTCGGCAGGCCGACGATTCCGATCGTGAGCGACACGTTGGCGACTTCCTGAGGAGTGGAGAGAAGTGGGGTGGTTCTGCACGGCCCGGGTGGGTCGATTCTCCAGTTTACGGGCGGGGGCGACCGGGGCCCCACGGGTCCGGTCGGGTGCCGATTCGGTCGCTGTGTCGGGTGCGGCTCGGTCACTGTGTCGGGTGCCGATTCGGTCGCTGTGTCGGGTGCGGCTCAGTCACTGTGTCGGTGCCGACTCGGTCGCTGTGTCGGTGCGGTTCGGTCGCTGTGTCGGGTGCCGGCTCGATCACTGTGTCGGGTGCCGTCTCGGTTCCGTGCGGGGTGCTGGATCGGTTTCTGTACCGGGTGCCGGTTCGGCTCCGTACCGGGTGCCGGTTCGGTTCCTTGTCGGGTGCCGGTTCGGTTCCGTGTCGGGTGCCGGTTCGGCTCCGTGCCGGGTGCCGGTTCGGTTCCCGTTCGGCCGTGTGGCATCGAACTCATCCCCTAGGTCGCGCAAAGGGCGTGTCCCGTACCTGCTTCCTGCTGCCCGGCGACCTACGTTGTCCCGGTGGAGCAGCACAGGACACGTCCCCCGCAGCGCAGGCAGTCTCGCCAGGCCCCGCTGCCCCCCTCCCCGTCCCCGTCCCCGTCGCCGTCCTCCCAGGGCACCATCGAGGAGACCGCGACCGTCTACCGGGTGGTGAGCGCGCCGGAGGGCCGTTCCCGACGTCCGGTGCCGCCCGTCGTCCTCGCGCTGCGCAGGCTGCCGAATCCCCGGTTGACCGGGATCGGGGCCGGGCTCTTCGCCGCTGCCGCCATGTTCGTACTGGCCTGCCTCGACCTGCTGGTCCTCGACGGTTCGTCGGTGGTGTTCGGTGTGCTGTTCCTGCCGGTCTGCGCGCTGACCGCGCTGTGGGTGCGGCCCGCGGACCTGGTGACCGCGCCGATCATCGTGCCGATCGCGTTCGCCATCGGTGTCATCCCGATCGCCGGGGGAACGGGCGGGTTCGGCGGCCAGACCATGGCGGTCGTGACGGCGCTCGCCGTGCACGCCGGGTGGCTGTACGGCGGAACGCTCATCGCCGGGCTCATCGCGACCGTACGGAAGGTGCGGCTGATGCGTCAGCGGCAGCGCCGCATGCTGCTCGCCGCGCAGACGGCGCGCCCCTCGCAGTCACCGCGCCGCCCGCGCCGTTGAGCGGCGCGGAGGGCCGGCGGACAGGGCCTAGCTGCTGCCGGCCGCCATCGCGGCGCCAACGATGCCCGCGTTGTTCTGAAGCTCCGCGGGGACCATCTCGGCCCGTACGTGTTCGATCAGGGGCAGGAACTTGTCGGCCTTGCGGCTGACCCCGCCGCCGATGATGAAGAGCTCGGGCGAGAACAGCATCTCCACATGGGCCAGGTACTTCTGCACCCGGTGCGCCCAGTGGTGCCAGCTCAGGTCCTCGTCCTCCTTGGCCTTGGTGGAGGCGTGCTTCTCCGCGTCGTGGCCGTTCAGCTCCAGATGGCCCAGTTCGGTGTTGGGTACGAGCCGGCCGTCCACGAAGAGGGCGCTGCCGATCCCCGTACCGAGCGTCAGCACGATCACGGTTCCCTTGCGGCCCCGGCCCGCGCCGAAGGTCATCTCCGCGACGCCGGCCGCGTCCGCGTCGTTCAGCACCGTGACGGGGAGGCCCAGGCGGTCACCGATCAGTCCGCGGGCGTCCGTGTCGATCCAGCTCTTGTCGACGTTGGCGGCGGTACGGGTGACCCCGCCGGTGACGACACCCGGGAAGGTCACGCCCACCGGGCCCTTCCAGTCGAAATGACCGACAACCTCGGCCACGCACTCGACCACGCCCTTGGGCGTGGCCGGGTGCGGTGTCAGTACTTTGTGGCGCTCCTGCGCCAGGTCTCCGCGGTCCAGGTCCACGGGAGCGCCCTTGATCCCGGATCCGCCGATGTCCACACCGAAGATCTGCATGCAGTCCACGGTACGGGCAGGTCGCCCGGCCCACTTCCCGAAAGCGGAACGTCCCGGAAGCAGAGCAGGGCGCCTTCGGGGCTCTACTTCTCCGAGAGGGCGGCCGCCTCGGCGCGCAGATCGCGGCGGAGCTCCTTGGGCAGCGAGAAGGTGATGGACTCCTCGGCCGACTTCACGATCTCCACGTCCTCGAAACCGCGCTCGGACAGCCAGGCCAGGACGCCGTCGACCAGCACCTCGGGGACCGACGCCCCGGAGGTGACGCCGACCGTGGAGACACCCTCCAGCCAGGCCTCGTCGATCTCCTCGGCGAAGTCGACCAGATGGGCGTCGTTCGCACCGGCGCCGAGGGCGACCTCGACCAGGCGGACCGAGTTGGAGGAGTTCTTCGAACCGACGACGATCACCAGGTCGGCGTCCGCGCCCATCTGCTTCACCGCGATCTGGCGGTTCTGCGTGGCGTAGCAGATGTCGTCGCTGGGCGGCGAGATCAGCAGCGGGAACTTCTCCTTGAGGGCGCCGACCGTCTCCATCGTCTCGTCGACGGAGAGTGTGGTCTGGGAGAGCCAGACGACCTTCGACGGGTCGCGCACCTCGACACCGGCGACGTCCTCGGGGCCGTCGACCAGCGTGATGTGGTCGGGGGCCTCGCCGGAGGTGCCGATGACCTCCTCGTGGCCCTCGTGACCGATCAGGAGGATGTCGAAGTCGTCCTGCGCGAAGCGGACGGCTTCCTTGTGGACCTTGGTGACCAGGGGGCAGGTCGCGTCGATCGTGGCGAGCTTCCGCTCGGCCGCCTCCGCGTGCACGGTCGGCGCGACGCCGTGCGCGGAGAACATCACGATCGAACCCTCGGGGACCTCCGCCGTGTCCTCGACGAAGATCGCGCCCTTCTTCTCCAGGGTCTGTACGACGTACTTGTTGTGAACGATCTCGTGGCGCACATACACCGGGGAGCCGTACTGCTCCAGGGCTTTCTCCACGGCGATCACGGCACGGTCCACGCCCGCGCAGTAGCCACGGGGAGCGGCGAGCAGGACGCGGCGAGGTGTCGTAGCAGTCATGCGACCCATCGTAAGGCCGAGTCGAACGCGCGGAAGATCGGCCGGGTGGCGAGACTGATCCGTACGCGATCGAGGGAGGGCTCATGTCGGACACCGGCAGCGGCGGCACTGAGTCGAAGGGGACAGCGGCGGGGGCAGCCGGGGCGACGGGGTCAGCAGGTACCGAGGGAACGGCCGGGGCGGCGGGAACGGCCGGGGCGGCGGGAACGGCCGCGGCAGCAGGGACAGCCGGGGCAGCAGGGGCAGCAGGGGCGCATCAGGAGAGCGGCAGGCTGCGGCGGACGCTCGGGTTCCGGGATCTGGTGGTCTACGGGCTCCTGTTCATCGCGCCGATGGCGCCCGTCGGGGTGTTCGGCACGCTGGACGCGAAGTCCGACGGCGCGGTCGCGCTGGTCTATGTCGCGGCGACCGTGGTGATGGCGTTCACGGCGTTCAGCTACGCCCAGATGGTGCGCGTCGCCCCGCTGGCGGGTTCCGTCTTCGCGTACGCGCGCAAGGGGCTCGGGGAGGGGCCGGGGTTCATCGCCGGGTGGATGGCGATGCTCGACTATCTGCTGATCCCGGCGGTCGCCTATCTCTTCTCCGGCATCGCGCTGAATTCTCTGGTGCCCTCGGTGTCGCGGTGGGTGTGGACAGCCCTCGCCGTCGTCGTCACCACACTGCTGAACCTGTGGGGTGTGCGGGCCGCCGCCCGGGTCGGCTTCGCGGTGCTCGCGATGGAAATCGTGGTGCTGCTGGTGTTCCTGGTGGCGGCGGTGGTGGTGCTCGTTCGGGACGGGGCGCAGCGCGGCTGGCTGACCCCTCTCACCGGTGATTCCGGCTTCTCCGCGGCTGCGGTGCTGGGGGCGGTGTCGGTGGCCGTGCTGTCCTATCTCGGGTTCGACGCGATCGCCTCGTTCGCGGAGGAGGTGACCGGGGGCTCGGCGAAGGTGGCACGGGCGCTGCTGTTCTGTCTGGTGCTGGCGGGTGTGCTGTTCGTGGCGCAGGCGTATCTGGCCGCGCTGCTGGAACCGATGACGTCGGCGGAGCTGGCCGCCGACCCGGCCGCGCAGGGGTCGGCCTTCTACGACACGGTGGACTCGGCGGTCGGGAGCTGGCTGCATGATCTGGTGGCCGTCAGCAAGGCGATCGGGGCGGCCTTCGCGGCGCTGGCCGGGCAGGCGGCCGCGGGCCGGCTGCTCTTCGCGATGGCCAGGGAGCGGCGGCTTCCCTCGGTGCTCTCCAGGGTCGATCCGCGGTCCGGGGTGCCGCGGATCGCGATCCTGCTGGCCGCGACGGTGACGCTGATCGCCGCGGTGTGGGCGGCCCGGCGGGACGACGGGCTCGACCATCTGGTGTCGGTTGTCGACATCGGCGCACTGACGGCCTTCGTGCTGCTGCACGCGTCGGTGGTCGGCTGGTTCGCCGTACGCCGGATGGCCGGGCCGCCCAGCTGGTGGCGGCATGTGCTGGTGCCGGTGGTGGGTGCGGGGGTGCTGATCGCGGTGATCGTGGAGGCGACCGGGAGCGCCCAGGTGGTGGGGACGTGCTGGCTCGCGGTGGGGCTGGTGGTGCTCGCGGTGCAGTGGCGGCGCGGCGTACGGGCCGGAACGACCGGCGACGGGTGAGCCGGGGGGCGGGGCGGGGTGAGTCGGGGCCGGCAGGCTGAGGCGGGGGCGGGGGCGGGGCGGGGGGCGTGAACCGGGTGGTGCACGTGGTGCGCGCCGGGGGCGGGGGGCGGACGCGGGCGGCTGTGAACCGGGCGGGCGCGGTCTCCGCTCTGTCCTTGTCGTGGCCGCTGCCCTGGCCGCTGCCCTGGCCGCTGCCCTGGCCGCTGCCCTGGCCGCTGTCGTGGCCGCTGTCGTGGCCGCTCGATTGTCGGCGGGGCTGATGCGCCCGGTCTGTCGGTGGGGACGGATACGCTCGCTCGCATGGCTCTCCAAACGTCCGCGGAAGCTCCGCTGCCCGTAGGTGATGTGTCGCGGCTCATCGGCGGCTGGATCGACCGGCTCGGGGCGGTCTGGGTCGAGGGGCAGATCACCCAGCTGTCGCGGCGTCCGGGTGCCGGAGTGGTGTTCCTGACGCTGCGCGACCCGTCGCAGGACATCTCGGTGAGCGTGACGTGCTTCCGGCAGGTCTTCGACCGGATCGCGGATGTGGTGACGGAGGGTGCGCGGGTCGTCGTCCTGGCCAAGCCGGAGTGGTACGCGCCGCGCGGCCAGCTGTCCCTGCGGGCCACGGAGATACGGCCGGTCGGCATCGGTGAGCTGCTCGTCCGCCTGGAACAGCTGAAGAAGTCGCTGGCCTCGGAGGGGCTCTTCGCGCTCGACCGGAAGAAGCCGCTGCCGTTCCTGCCGCAGCTGATCGGCCTGGTCTGCGGGCGGGCGTCGGCGGCCGAGCGCGATGTGCTGGAGAACGCCCGTCGGCGGTGGCCCGCGGTGCGCTTCGAGGTGCGCAACGCGGCGGTGCAGGGTGTGCACGCGGTCAATCAGGTGGTCCAGGCGGTGAAGGAGCTGGACGACCTGCCGGACGTCGACGTGATCGTCGTGGCGCGGGGCGGCGGCAGCGTCGAGGACCTGCTGCCGTTCTCGGACGAGCAGCTGATCCGGACGGTGGCCGCGTGCCGTACGCCGGTGGTGTCGGCGATCGGCCACGAACCGGACTCCCCGCTCCTCGACCTGGTCGCGGACCTGCGCGCCTCCACGCCGACGGACGCGGCGAAGAAGATCGTGCCGGACGTGGGCGAGGAGCTGGACCGGGTGCGGCAGCTGCGCGACCGGGCACTGCGCTCGGTACGGGGGCTGCTGGACCGGGAGGAGCGGGGCCTGGCACACGCCCTGGGCCGGCCGTCGATGGAGCAGCCCCAGCGGATGGTGGACGAGCGCGCGGCGGAGATCGACGCGCTGGTCGGGCGGAGCCGACGGGTGCTGGGGCACCTGCTGGACCGGGCCGATTCGGAGCTCGCCCACACCCGGGCGCGGGTGGTCGCGCTGTCGCCCGCGGCGACGCTGGAGCGCGGATACGCGGTGCTGCAACGGCCGGACGGCCACGTCGTGCGGGCTCCCGAGGACGCGGGGGCGCCGGGTGAGGTGCTGCGGGCGCGGGTCTCGGGGGGCGAGTTCGCCGTGCGGGTGAGCGAATGAACGGGGTCGGATTCATGGACGGACGAGGTCACAGGCTCCCGGTGGGCCGGAACGTAGGGTGGGACGCATGACGGACGACGCGACTACGGCGGCTGGTGCCACGGGCACGCTCGGCTACGAGCAGGCACGTGACGAGCTGATCGAGGTGGTGCGCCGCCTGGAGGCCGGCGGTACGACGCTGGAGGAGTCGCTCGCGCTCTGGGAGCGGGGCGAGGAGCTGGCGAAGGTGTGCCGGCATTGGCTGGAGGGCGCACGCGCCCGGCTGGACGCGGCACTGGCCGGCCCGGCCGACTCCCAGGAGAGCGGCGGCGTCACGACAGCAGCGACGACGACGGCAACGGCCGACAACGGCTGAGCCCCACGAGGGCGCCCGGTGACCGCCGTGACGGCTGTGACCGGTTGTAGCCGCTGTGACCGGTTGTAGCCGCTGTAGCCACCGGGACATCCGGTGACCGCCGGAATATCCGGTGACCGGCCGGGATGCCAGGTGACCGCTGGAGCCACCGGGCCCGCCGAGGCCGACCAGGAAGTCCGGGACCGCTCCGGCCGCCGGGGACGTCCGGCGGCCGCCAGGGCCGATCCGCCCGCCGGGGCCGCCAAGACTCCCGGGGCCGCCCGGACCGCCGGGGCCGCCCGGACCGCCGGCGGGCTGCCCGGACCGCCGGCGGGCTGCCGGAATCGCTGTGGAACAGATCACCCCGGGACACTTTTAGTTGAAAGTTAACCTATCTCCGGTTACCGTGATCCACGTCAGTCGATCCATGTGTACGTCCGGAAGGCAACACGCACGATGTCCCTCGCTCTTGACCCCGCCGCCCAGGACCTCCTCTTCCGTGAGGCCCGCACCGCCAACACCTTCACCGACGAGCCGGTGACCGAGGAGCAGGTCCAGGCGATCTACGACCTGGTCAAGTACGGGCCGACCGCGTTCAACCAGTCGCCGCTGCGCGTCGTCCTGGTCCGCTCCGACGACGCCCGTGCCCGCCTCGTGAAGCACATGGCCGAGGGCAACCAGCCGAAGACCTCGACCGCCCCGCTGGTCGCGATCCTGGCCACCGACAACGAGTTCCACGAGGAGCTCCCGGCCCTGCTGCCGCACTTCCCGCAGGCCAAGGACGCGTTCTTCTCCGAGCGCCCGGTCCGTGAGTCGGCCGCCTCGCTGAACGGTGCGCTGCAGGCCGCGTACTTCCTCATCGGCATCCGCGCCGCCGGCCTGGCCGCCGGCCCGATGACCGGCTTCGACGCCTCGGGCATCGAGAAGGAGTTCCTGGACGGCGACCACAGCCTGCTGATGGTCGTCAACATCGGCAAGCCGGGCGAGGACGCCTGGTTCCCGCGCCTGCCGCGCCTCGCCTACGACGAGGTCGTCACGACCGTCTGAGCCGGACCACCCGAGGCGGCCGTCCCGGCGGCGGCCGCCCCAGTCCGGCCAACCGCCGCGCCCACCGCGCCCGCGGCGTACGGAGAAGGCCCTGAAGCACCGAATCGAGTGCTCCAGGGCCTTCTCCCGTACGGCGTCAGGAAGTCTTGAGCGCGGCGGCCATCTCCGCCAGCCGGTCCGGCGATGCGGAGCCCGTGACCACGGTGGTCGAGCCCTTGTCGTGGCGCACCAGGGCGTCGTACTTCGAGCCCTCCCAGTGCTGCCAGGTCTCGCCCGCGACCTGCTTCGTACGCCCGGTGTTCCTGGCGTCCTGGCTGACCTCGGTGACGTACTTCTTCGCCGGGGAGGTGGACTGCTCCACCGCGACGTACTTGCCCTCCGGGTCGAGGAAGCCCAGGTGCCAGCTGTTGCCCGCCTTGCGGTCGTAGCTGACCGAGGTCGGCTTCCACTTCCCGGTCAGACCGTCCGGGGCGACCACGGGGTACGGCGCCGCGCGGCGGGCCGTCAGGAGCTCGACCCGGTAGTCGACCGCCTTGACCGGGTTGGCGTTCTCGTCGTGCGGAACGAAGATGTAAACAACGCCTGCCGCAGCGGAGATGACCGCCATGGACAGGAACATGTCCCGCACCGTCTGCTTGCCTCGCTTGCTAGCCACGGGTCCATGGTCGCATTAGGCCCGACGGGCCCGACCCGGGGGCAGCCGCTCATAAGTGACCCGGTCTGCTCATTTTGTCGACCTGACGATAGAGTCACAGCACCCTCTTCCGGTCGTCGCCGTACAGAAAGGTGCGCTCCGATGTCCGAGCATCATCTGCCGTCCCAGCTAGAGGTCTCCCCCGAGGCCCCCGACCGCAACCTCGCCCTGGAGCTGGTCCGGGTCACCGAGGCCGCCGCCATGGCGGCGGGGCGCTGGGTGGGCCGCGGCGACAAGATCGGCGCCGACGGCGCCGCCGTGAAGGCCATGCGGACCCTCGTCTCCACCGTCTCGATGAACGGCGTCGTCGTCATCGGCGAGGGCGAGAAGGACGAAGCCCCCATGCTGTTCAACGGCGAGCGCGTCGGCGACGGCACCGGCCCCGAGGTCGACATCGCCGTCGACCCGATCGACGGCACCACCCTGAACGCCAAGGGCATGCCGAACGCGATCGCCGTACTGGCCGCCGCGGACCGCGGCGCCATGTTCGACCCGTCGGCCGTCTTCTACATGGACAAGCTGGTCACCGGGCCCGAGGCCGCCGACTTCGTCGACATCAACGCCCCCGTCTCGGTGAACATCCGCCGGGTGGCGAAGGCCAAGAACTCCGCTCCCGAGGACGTCACGGTCGTCGTCCTCGACCGCCCGCGCCACGAGGGCATCGTCAAGGAGATCCGCGAGACCGGCGCCCGGATCAAGTTCATCTCCGACGGCGATGTCGCCGGCTCGATCATGGCCGCCCGCGAAGGGACCGGCGTCGACCTGCTGATGGGCATCGGCGGCACCCCCGAGGGCATCATCTCGGCCTGCGCCATAAAGTGCCTCGGCGGCGTCATCCAGGGCAAGCTCTGGCCGAAGGACGAGGCCGAGCGCCGGCGCGCGCTGGACGCCGGACACGACCTGGACCGGGTGCTGTCCACCGACGACCTGGTCAGCGGCGACAACGTGTTCTTCGTCGCGACCGGCATCACGGACGGCGAGCTGATGCGCGGCGTGCGGTACCGCGCGGAGACCGCGACCACCGAGTCGATCGTCATGCGCTCCAAGTCCGGCACCATCCGGAAGATCGACTCCACGCACCGGCTCTCGAAGCTGCGCGCCTACAGCGCGATCGACTTCGACCGCGCGAAGTAGAGAACGCGCGAAGCAGGGAACGCACGAAGTAGAGAACACGCGAAGCAGGGCAAGGGAAGCAGGACGGTCCGGGAGGCCCGGGGAGCCGGTACCGCTCCCGTCCCGGAGACCGCCGGCAGCGGTACGCGAAGAGGCGCCCCCCATGTGCGGTGGGGGCGCCTCTTCGCGTACCGGCCGTGCGGGCCCGCCCCGACCGGTCGGCTGCGCCCCGACCGGTCGGCTCCGTTCAGCCCGCCGCGGCGATCCGGCCCGTCGCACCGGCGGCGGACGAGGCCTTGCGCTCCATCTCGCGACGTCTGCGCCGGGCCAGCACCACACGGCGCTCGGCGGCGGTGAGCCCGCCCCACACCCCGTACGGCTCCGGCTGTATGAGCGCGTGTTCCTGGCATTCGATCATCACCGGGCAGCGCGCGCAGACCCGCTTCGCGGACTCCTCGCGGGCGAGCCTGGCAGCAGTCGGCTCCTTCGACGGGGCGAAGAACAGCCCGGCTTCATCCCGGCGGCACACCGCCTCCGAATGCCAGGGGCCGGCCTGGTCCTCCCGCGCGGGGGTGCGCTGGGGAGGGACGGCGGCGACCTGCAGGGGCTGATGCGGCAGTTGCAGCACGGTCTACTCCTGACGACGGCTTCGCGAGCGAGAGACGATGCAGCAGTCCCTACCCGCTGTGCGCGCGCCTATGCACTGAGTGGCACTCGGCCAGGGGTGCGCAATAGCCGCCGACAAGGAATCTGGCTTGTTTTCGAAGCGGTTCCGGTGGAGTCCCGAAGCAGTTCCGGAGGGATCCCGCGAGAGTTCCGCAGCAGTTCAGAAGGAGCGCCGGTGGAGTTCCTGCGGATTTCCCGCGGAGTTCCGAAGGATGGTTCGGAGCGGTTTCGCGGGAGCTATCCGAGGTATTTGCGCAGCCGGTCCTGAAGGTCCGCGATGAACTTCCCCCGCTTGGGCTTCGCCTCCACACTGCCGAACACGGAATAGCCGTTGACCACGACCACCGGCGCCTCGGGGTCCGCGGATTCCAGTGTGGCGACTTCGAAATTACCGAAGACGCCCGTGCCGCTGCCACGCAGCGAGATGTTCTCGGGGACCTTGATCTCGACGCTTCCGAAGATGGAGGTCGCATTGACGACCGTGAGTCTCTGACCGAAAAGCGCCTCGGTCAGATCGACCTCCACACTGCCGAAGAGCGCGAAGGCGTTCGTGCGGCCGCCGACCCGCCAGCGGCCCTTGCGGGTCGAGCTGCTGAAGATCGCCACCAGGTTCTCGGCGGGTCCGGTGGGACCCTCGTGACCGTAGGCGCCGGGGGCGGCGGCCGCACGGGCGGCACCACCCGGGGCGGGCAGGTCCCGCACCAGCGGTTCCAGCTCGCCGACGGTCTTGGCGCGATAGACCGCGTCGACCCGCTCGGCGTGCTCGTCGGCGGTGAGCCGGCCCTCGGCCATGGCTTCCCGCAGAATGTCCGCGATCCGGTCCCGGTCCGCGTCGGAGGCGCGGATGCCGGCCGGTTCCACCGGGGCCGCCGGAGCCACGGGTTCCGCCGGAGCCACCGGTCGCTGGGGCTGCTGGGGCTGCTTTTCGAGGTCCACCGACCCAGCGTACCCAAACGCGATAGATCGCGACTACCCCCCGCTCCGCCTCCGCCGTGTCGCACCCGGCCCCCCGAGACCGCCGCCCGGAAGTGGCCGAACTGAGCCTTACCTCACAGCTTCGGCGCTCGGGCGGCGTTCTACCCTGGTGGGTGCGCTGCCCAAGGGAGGTCAGCCGCCGTCTGCCGAGTGAGGAATGGCCGTAATGCCAGAGTTTGCGTACTCCGATCTGCTCCCCCTGGGAGAGGACACCACGCCGTACCGTCTGGTGACCTCCGAGGGTGTCTCCACCTTCGAGGCCGACGGTCGTACGTTCCTCAAGGTCGCTCCGGAGGCGCTGCGCACCCTGGCCGCCGAGGCCATGCACGACATCTCGCACTACCTGCGCCCCGCCCACCTGGCGCAGCTGCGGCGGATCGTGGACGACCCCGAGGCCTCGTCCAACGACAAGTTCGTCGCGCTCGACCTGCTGAAGAACGCGAACATCGCGGCTGCGGGCGTGCTGCCGATGTGCCAGGACACCGGCACCGCGATCGTCATGGGCAAGCGCGGGCAGAACGTCCTCACCGAGGGCGGTGACGAGGAGGCGCTGTCGCACGGCATCTTCGACGCGTACACCAAGCTCAACCTGCGCTATTCGCAGATGGCTCCGCTCACCATGTGGGAGGAGAAGAACACCGGCTCGAACCTCCCCGCCCAGGTCGAGCTGTACGCCACCGACGGCGGCGCGTACAAGTTCCTCTTCATGGCGAAGGGCGGCGGCTCGGCCAACAAGTCGTTCCTCTTCCAGGAGACGAAGGCCGTGCTGAACGAGGCCTCCATGATGAAGTTCCTGGAGGAGAAGATCCGTTCGCTGGGCACGGCGGCGTGCCCGCCGTACCACCTGGCGATCGTCGTCGGCGGTACGTCGGCGGAGTTCGCGCTGAAGACCGCGAAGTACGCCTCCGCGCACTACCTGGACGAGCTGCCGGCCGAGGGTTCCCCCACCGGCCACGGCTTCCGGGACAAGGAGCTGGAGGAGAAGGTCTTCGAGCTGACGCAGAAGATCGGCATCGGCGCGCAGTTCGGCGGCAAGTACTTCTGCCACGACGTGCGCGTCGTCCGTCTTCCCCGGCACGGCGCCTCGCTGCCCGTGGCGATCGCCGTGTCCTGCTCGGCCGACCGCCAGGCCACCGCGAAGATCACCGCGGAGGGGGTCTTCCTGGAGCAGCTGGAGAAGGACCCGGCCCGCTTCCTGCCGGACACCACCGACGAGCACCTCGACACCGAGGGCGACGTCGTCCGCATCGACCTCAACCGGCCGATGGACGACATCCTCGCCGAGCTGACCAAGTACCCGGTCAAGACCCGGCTCTCGCTGACCGGTCCGCTGGTCGTGGCCCGCGACATCGCGCACGCCAAGATCAAGGAGCGGCTGGACGCGGGCGAGGAGATGCCGCAGTACCTGAAGGACCACCCGGTCTACTACGCGGGCCCGGCGAAGACGCCCGAGGGGTACGCCTCCGGCTCCTTCGGCCCGACGACGGCCGGCCGGATGGACAGCTATGTCGCGCAGTTCCAGGCGGCGGGCGGCTCCAAGGTGATGCTCGCCAAGGGCAACCGGTCCAAGCAGGTCACCGACGCGTGCGACGCGCACGGCGGTTTCTACCTGGGCTCGATCGGCGGACCGGCGGCCCGGCTCGCGCAGGACTGCATCAAGAAGGTCGAGGTCGTCGAGTACGAGGAGCTCGGCATGGAGGCGGTCTGGAAGATCGAGGTCGAGGACTTCCCCGCGTTCGTCGTCGTCGACGACAAGGGCAACGACTTCTTCACCGAGCCCGCCCCCGCGCCGACCTTCACCAGCATTCCGGTGCGGGGCCCGGGTCTCGCCTGACCCTTCGGGCACGAGACCAGGGCCCTGCGGGGGCGCTCCGGCCGGAGCGCCCCCGCGGGTCTTCCCGTCCCGCCGTTCTCACGCCTCCAGCAGGCCCGATGTCGCGACCAGATAGCCGAGCTGGGCCCGGCTCTTGCTGCCCAGCTGCTCGGAGACCCTGCGCACGTGTTCCGCGACGCTGCGGCGGCTCATGCCGAGCCGGCGGGCGATCGACTGGTCCGTCTCGCCGCCCACCACCGCCTGAAGGATGGTCCGTTGCAGGTCGGAGGTGACGACCGGGGTGCGCAGTGGCACCCGCTCCGGGCGGACCGGGACCGAGCGGGCCCAGGCCTCGTCGAAGTGCCGGGCCAGGAAGCGGACCAGGGACGGGTGCTGGATGCGCAGCGCGCTGTGCGGCTCGTCGGAGAACGGGACGAACGCCAGGCTCCGGTCGAAGACGATGATCCGGTCGGCGACCTCGGCGAGCGTCCTGACCTCGGCGCCCTCGGTCGTCACCCGCTCTATGTAGGCGAGCGTCGTACGGTCCGAGCGGACCGTGTGCTGGTAGATGGTCCGCTGCCGGATGCCCCGGCGCAGGTTGCGTACGTCCCTGGGCAGCGACTCCTCCAGCACGTGCACGGGGCGGCCGCCGCCCGGGTGGGCGGTGCGGACCTCCTCGCGGCAGCCGGCGACGCCCGCTTCGAGCGCCTTGCCGATGACGGCCTCGCCGGAGAGCCGGGTGAGCGCGGACGGTTCGAGGCGGTGCGCGTCGGCGTACAGGCCCTCGAACACGGTCAGCGCGGCGCGTGCCGAACGCAGTGTGCGGCGCTGCCGGGCGATCGCCGCCTCGATGGGCCCGAGCACATCGAACGAGGCGGTCTCGGGCGGTACGGGGATGAGCCGCCCCGGTGCGTGGCGGTCCTCCACCAGCAGATGCAGGGCGCTCAGGCAGCCGGGCACCTCGTCCGCCGGAAGGCTTCCGTCCGCGAGTGCGCGCCGATAGGCCGCGAGGGCCGGGTCGCAGACGCGGTTCGGCGACGATTCGCGGCAATCACACGCCCGTGGGCCGGAATGATCGTCGTTCACAAGGATGCAGATTACATTCGTGCAATCGCGCGGTCATGGGTGAGCGCAACCGCTCGGTGAATATGGGCCGGTGACGCAGGACATCGAGCAGGCGGACGACCGGCCGGACCGGGCACCGGAGAGCGACGGGGCCGGCCCCGCTCATGGGGAGCGCCGCTATCGATTCCTGATCGCCGGATACGCGTTGTCCTCGTACGGCACTTTCCTGAACATGGTGGCGCTCAATCTGTTCGTCTACGAGACGACGGGCAGGGCGCTCGCGATGGGCCTGTTCATGGCCGTGCGGCTGGCGTCCGGATTTGTCGCGGGACTGTTCGCCGGTGGCCTGCTCGCCCGGTTCGCGGCGAAGCGCGTCATGTTGTGGACGAATGTGGCGCAGGCGGCGGTGATGCTGCTGCTCGTTCTCGCGCCCGAGGGGATGCGGACCGCCGCGCTGATGGCCGTTTCCGTGGTGGTCGGCGGCTGCGGAACGCTTTTCATGGTGTCGTTGCGCAGCTCCATTCCCGAGATGGTCGGCGAAGACCGGCGGTCATGGGCGAACTCCCTTTCCATCAGCGGGCGTTCGCTGGCAATGGTGGCCGGTTTCGCGTCCGCGGGGGTGGTGGTCTCGCTCGTCGGTTACACCGCCGCCTTCGTGGTGGACATGGCCACCTTCGTGGTCTGCGCCGCGACGGTGGCGCTGCTGCCGATCCCGGGCGGGGGCCGGGGAAAGGACGCCCGGCCGGAATCGGAGGGGGATTCCGGCGGGGACAGGGGGAAGGGGCGGACCGGCGGCCGGGGGAAGCCGGGCCGGTGGCGGCGGCCGGGCGCGTTCCTCGCGTCGGCGGCCGCGCCGGGTCTCGGTCTGATGGTGCTGCTGCGGAGTGTGGACGCCTTCGGCTCCTCCTCCCACAACGCCGCGCTGCCGGTCCACTCCGCCGCGCTCGACGCGGATCACCCCGCCGTGTTCGTCAGCGCGTTCTGGTGCCTGTGGGCGCTGGGGAACGTCGCCGCGCAGCAGGTGATCCAGCGGTACGTCGGACGCACCGGGCGGACGGTGGGGGCGCCGGGCTTCGGGTACGGCACCTGTCTGATGTCCGGGGCGTTCATCCTGGCGTTCGCCGGGTTCCCCTGGGCGGCGACCGCCGTGATCGCGCTGGCGGCGGGGGCGGCCGACGGGCTCACGGAGGTCTCGTACACCTCTCATCTGCAGACGCTGCCGGCCGAGCTGCGCGCCCATGCCTTCGGGCTCTCCGCGACCCTGGAGAACCTCGGGTTCGGCGTCGGCATGATCCTGGTCGCCGCGGCCCTCGACAGGTACAGCCCGCTGGCCGTCGTGGGCTGGTCGCACGGGGCGGCCGTCGTGGTCGCCGTGGTGTTCCTGATCAGGGTGTCCGGGGCGCGCGGGCGGGCCGCCGTCCCCGCTGCCCGTTCCGGCGCCGATCACGCCGGGCCGGAACGGTGAGGATTCCCGTACGGCGTTATTCAGCCAATCTCGGAGGGCCCGGCGAGGGGCCGGGCGCCCGACGTGCCGTCCCGCACGCTCCCGGTGCCGGCCCCGGCACGCCCCCGCCCGCCCGGGGGGCCGCCGTCGCGGCGGCGGGTCCGGCACCGCCGCTTTCACGCAGCGGGCCGCGCCGCGGACTTGCGCCGTACCGGCCCGCTTTGGTGGGTTGTCGGACGTTCCTGAACCACTCGGCCGCGCCGGCCCCGGGATACCCGCCCCGAGGACCGGCGGACCGTCGCGGGCCCCGGGCGGTCCCACCGGATCGCCCGGGCGGCCCGGGACCGGCCGCCACACCGTGCCGCACACCGCCCGCCCCGCGTGCGGCGACCCGGCGCGGGCTCCTCCACCCTCAACGTCGAACACCGGAAAGGCGGACGCCCGATGACGCCGCTTCCCCACCGCAGCCACACCGACGACCTGCTGTCCTTCATCAGCACCAGCCCCTCCCCGTACCACGCGGTGGCCAGTGCCGCCCAGCGCCTGGAGAAGGCCGGTTTCCGTGAACTGCGGGACACGGACGACTGGACGGGCACGACCGGCGGCAGTTTCGTCGCCCGAAGTGGTGCGCTGATCGCCTGGTACGTCCCCGAGGGGGCACCGGCACACACCCCCTTCCGGATCATCGGCGCCCACACCGATTCCCCGAACCTCCGGGTCAAACCCACTCCCGACACCTCGTCGGCGGGCTGGCGGCAGATCGGTGTGGAGATCTACGGCGGCGTTCCGCTGAACACCTGGCTCGACCGCGACCTGGGCGTCTCCGGGCGGCTCGCGGTGCGCGGGCCGGGCGGCGCGGTCGCGTCCCGGCTGGTCCAGATCGACGAACCGCTGTTCCGGGTACCCCAGTTGGCCATCCATCTGGACCGTACGGTCAACGAGGCGCTGACGCTCGACCGGCAGCTCCACCTCGCCCCGGTCTGGGCGCTCGGCCCCCGTGCGGAGGGGGCGCTGCTGCGCCGGGTCACGGCGGCCGCCGAGGTGGAACCGGACGAGGTGCTGGGCTGGGACCTGATGCTCCACGACGTCCAACCGCCCGGGTATCTGGGCGCGGAACGGGAGTTCGTGGTGTCGGCGCGGCTGGACAACCTGGTCTCGGTGCACGCGGGGGTCACGGCCCTGACGGGTGCGGCGACCGAGGCCGACGAGCCGGCGTACATCCCGGTGCTGGCCGCCTTCGATCACGAGGAGGTCGGCAGCGGTTCGGCGACGGGTGCGCAGGGGCCGCTGCTGGAGCGGGTCCTGAGCCGCTCGGTCACGGCACGCGGCGGCGCCCCGGAGGACTGGTCGCGCGCCCTGGCCGGGGCCTTCTGCGTCTCCGCCGACATGGCCCACGCGGTGCACCCCAACTACGCGGAGCGGCACGACCCGGACCACCGGCCGCTGCCCAATGGCGGCCCCACGCTCAAGGTCAACGTCAACCAGCGGTACGCCACCGACAGCACCGGCATGGCGGTGTTCGCGTCGGCGTGCGAGCGGGCAGGCGTGCCGTGGCAGCCGTTCGTCTCCAACAACGCGATGCCGTGCGGTACGTCGATCGGCCCGCTCACCGCGGCCCGGCTGGGTGTGGAGACGGTCGACGTGGGGGTGCCGGGGCTGTCCATGCACTCGGCGCGCGAGCTGTGCGGGGTGGACGACCCCGGCCATCTGGCCGCCGCGCTCGGCGCGTTCGTGACCTCCGGCTGACCGGCCGGCGCCGAACGGCCCGGGAGGTGCGGGGCGGCCCCGGCCGCCCCGCACCTCCGCGCTCTGCTACACGAACCGCTGCTGCGCGCTGCCGTCGCAGCTCTGGAGCTTCAGCGGGTCCTTCGCCGCCACCAGCGTCAGGCACAGTCCGGTCGAGGCGGCCGGGCGCAAGGTGCCCGACTGCTTCACGAACTGCTGGTTGGCCGCGCCCGAGCAGTTGTACAGGATGGCCGTGGCACCGGCCTTGTAGTCGGCGCCCGGCACGTCCAGGCACCGGTCGTGGCTCAGCTCGGTACGGAGGGTCTTCGTACCGGCGTCGTACCACCAGCCCTGGTTACGGCCGCCGTGGCAGTCCCAGCCGCCGATCTTCGTGTCGTTGCGGGTCACCGAGCCGGGGACGTCCACGCAGGTGCCGGTCGCCTCGTTCTTCAGGGGCTTGAACGAGTCGTCCCACGCCCCGGACTGCAGAACCGGCTTCCCGGTGCTCGCCGGGTCGGCGCAGCTCGCCTCGCGCAGGTTGGATTCGTAGATCTGGGTCAGGCAGGACGCGAAGGCGCCGTGGCCCCTCTCGTTCGGGTGGAAGGACTGCCGCAGGGAGTTGGAGTCCGGCGGGAAGTGCCCGAGGTCGATGTAGAGACCGCGGGCCCAGGTGGATTCGCTGCACACCTCGTGGCCGTGGAAGAGCCGGGAGTTGTCGAGGTAGACGGCTCCGGTGTCCGCGGCCGCCCTGCGCATGCCGCGCTCGAAGGCGGGGACGGCCACGTTGCGGCCCCAGGCGGCGTCCGAGTCGTACCCGGCGCAGCCGCCGGGAAGCTTCCCGGGGAAGTTCGGGTTGTCGTAGAAGTCCGGGCCGATGGGGCTCGGGTAGCCCATGACCACGAGTTTGTAGTCGCCCGCGCCGTACCCGGCGCCGGACATGACGGACTTCAGGTCGCGCACCGTCTTCTCGACCTTGGGGACGAGTCCGTCGACGCGCGCCTGCCAGCCGCCGTCGTACTTGGGCTCACAGGTGCCCTGGGAGAGGACCCAGCGCGTGACGCAGTCCGTCATGACCGGACCGAACTGGAGGTCGTCGTTGGCACCCGCCACCAGCACGATCATCTTGATGCGGGTGTTGCGGGCCTTGATGGCGAGGTTGTCGCTCTGCACCAGTTCGTCGGAGTACTGCTTGGATCCGCCGATCACGATGTTGCCGGTGTACGCGCCGGAGCAGGAGACGTTGTACGTGACGTCCGCCGGGATGCCGGTGCGGTGGATGGCGGAGTCGGGCGAGCGGTGGCACCAGTTGTCGGGGCCGTTGGTGCCGGCCTCGTACGTGCCGACGCCCTCGCCGGAGATCTCGCTGTCGCCGAGCGAGATCAGCCCGGTCTTGCGGTCGGCGAGCGGCCGCTCGGCCGGGTCGCCGTACAGCTTGGTGGCCTCCGCCGCGCGGATGGCCTCCAGTTCCGGCGACAGGGGGGTGGATGCGGTAGTGCTGGTACCGGACCGGTCCGTCGCGCCGGCCGGTCCGGCGGCCACGGTCATGCCGCCGATCGCCGCCGCCATGGCCGCGGCGGCCGCGACCGTACAGCGAAGTCTGTGCCTGGTGCGCCTCATTGCGCCTCCCCGGGTTGTGGTTACCCCCGGTATTTACTGGTCGGTAGGCGACTTGGGAATAGACAGAACAAGACAAGTGCTCAACTTTTTCAGGAGGTTGAACGAGATGGACGAGTCCCGGACCGGCAGTCGGTCCCCCGTGAACGGTGGAGATTTCCGTATCGAGCACGACTCGATGGGCGAGGTGAGGGTGCCCGCGAAGGCCAGGTGGCGGGCCCAGACGCAGCGCGCGGTGGAGAACTTCCCGGTCTCCGGCCAGCGCCTGGAGCGGTCCCACATCGAGGCCCTGGCCCGGATCAAGGCGGCCGCGGCCAAGGTGAACGCCGAGCTGAAGGTGCTCGACCCGGACATCGCCGCGGCCATCCAGGAGGCCGCCGCCGAGGTGGCCGACGGCCGATGGGACGACCAGTTCCCGGTGGACGTCTTCCAGACCGGGTCGGGCACCTCGTCCAACATGAACACCAATGAGGTGCTGGCCACCCTCGCCACCGAACGGCTGGGCCGCGAGGTCCATCCGAACGACCATGTCAACGCCTCGCAGTCCTCCAACGACGTGTTCCCGTCCTCCATCCACATCGCCGCGACGGCCGCCGTCACCGGCGATCTGATCCCGGCGCTGGACCGGCTGGCGACCGCCCTGGAGCGCAAGTCCGCCGAGTTCGCGACGGTGGTGAAGTCGGGGCGCACGCATCTGATGGACGCCACGCCCGTCACCCTCGGCCAGGAGTTCGGCGGCTACGCGGCACAGGTCAGGTACGGCATCGAACGGCTGCGCGCCTCACTCCCCCGCCTCGCCGAGCTCCCCCTGGGCGGCACGGCCGTCGGCACCGGCATCAACACGCCGCCCGGCTTCTCCGCCGCCGTCATCGCCGAGGTCGCCCGCGCCACCGGGCTGCCGCTGGCGGAGGCCCGCGACCACTTCGAGGCGCAGGGCGCGCGGGACGGACTGGTGGAGACCTCGGGCCAGCTCCGTACCATCGCCGTCTCGCTCACCAAGATCTCCAACGACCTGCGCTGGATGGCGTCCGGCCCCCGCACCGGCCTCGCCGAGATCAACCTCCCCGACCTCCAGCCGGGCTCGTCGATCATGCCCGGAAAGGTGAATCCGGTCGTCCCCGAGGCCGTGCTGATGGTCGCCGCCCAGGTGACGGGCAACGACACGACGGTCGCCACGGCCGGCGCGGCGGGCAACTTCGAGCTGAACGTGATGCTTCCGGTCATCGCGAAGAACTTGCTGGAGTCGGTCCGGCTGCTGGCCAACGTCTCCCGCCTGCTCGCGGACCGCACGGTCGACGGGATCACGGCCAACGCCGAACGGGCCAGGGAGTACGCCGAGTCCTCGCCGTCCGTCGTCACCCCGCTGAACAAGTACATCGGCTACGAGGAGGCCGCGAAGGTCGTCAAGAAGTCCCTCGCGGAGCGCCGGACCATCCGCGAGGTGGTGCTGGACTCGGGATACGTCGAACGGGGCGACCTCACCGTGGAACAGCTCGACGAAGCACTCGACGTACTGCGCATGACCCGCCCCTGAGCTGCCTCGCGGTCCCGGGGCCTCCGGTACGCAGGACCGGAGGCCCTAAGATCCGTCCATGGCAGGTACCGGAGACATCGAGCACTGGGCGCCGGGCGACCAGATCCTGTGGCGCTACCGCCGCAACGGCACGCCCGCCGGGGCCGGGGCGCCCGGGGGCGGGCCGGATCCGTTCCACATCTGCCGTCCCGTCACCGTCGTCCAGGACACCGCCGAACTGCTCGCGGTGTGGGTGGCGCCCGGCACCGAGTGCGTGAAGCCGGTACTGACGAGCGGCCGGGACGTGCATGCCGAGCCGCTCGCCACCCGCTACACCGCCCCGCGCACCACCGCCCGCTCCACCTGGCTGGGAAACGGTGTGCTGAAGCTCGCCCGGCCCGGTGAGCCGTGGTCGGTCTGGCTGTTCTGGGAGCCGGACTGGCAGTTCCACAACTGGTACGTGAATCTGGAGGAACCGCACACCCGCTGGCAGGGCGGCGTCGACTCCGAGGATCACTTTCTCGACATCTCCGTGTACCCGGACCGCAGCTGGATCTGGCGCGACGAGGACGAGTTCGCCATGGCGCAGCGGACCGGTCTGATGGCCCCGGAGACCGCGCGACGGGTGCGGGAGGCGGGCCGGGCGGCCGTCGGGCTGATCGAGGAGTGGGGCGCCCCGTTCCGGGACGGCTGGGAGAACTGGCGGCCCGATCCACAATGGCGAGTTCCCGCGCTTCCGGATGACTGGGACCGTACCCCCTCGCATACGCCGTCGTGAGACCCTTGATGCACCCCAGGGGGACAAACGTAGGATCGTCCTCCGGAGTGCCACGCCGCCCCAACCGGGAGGCTCGGCACCCGACCTGACCACAAGTCATCGCACGAGCACCGCGCACTGCATGAGCTGTACGAGCCACATCAGTCGTATGAATCGTATGAACCACTACGAGGGGGTGGAGACGTGCTCGCTGTTGCCCGCCCCGTCGCCGGAAACGTTGTCACCGGCCAACCCCACAGGCATCCGGTTTCAGCCCCTCGTTCCGGGGCATCCGGTGACAGCCGTTGTTATCGCCGCTCTTGCCGGGGCACAGTAACGCCCCACGAGGTGATTGCCTCATACAACCGGCCCGGACGGACGGAACCCCACGCGTGACGGAGCACCCCACCTCCCACGAAGGCCGGCAGCCTCTAGCCGCCCGGTCGCAGGAACGCACCCGGCCGCGGCAGCAGGACGCCGCGCCGGCCGTTTCCCCTGCCACCGCCGCGATCCCCGGCCCCGCCGCGGCTCCGGGGCCGGCAGCCGGTCCCGCAGGACTCGATCCACAGGCCGCGGCCCGTCGCGAGGGCGACCGGCTGCGTTTCGTCGGGGCCGCCACCCGGCGGATCGCCCGCGGCATAGACCTGGACGAGATCGTGCTGGGTCTGTGCCGGGCCAGTGTGCCGACGTTCTCCGACGCCATACTGGTCTACCTCCGCGACCCGCTCCCGGTCGGTGACGAGCGGCCGGTCTCCCCCTTCGTGCTGCGGCTGCGCCGGTCCGACCGGCTGCGGCTCAGCGAGGAGGAGACGGACAGCTCGTCGGAGACCGAGCGGCTGCGGCTGCCCGTCATCGATCCGCACGGCGATCTGACGCCCGCGGCCGAGCTGTGCGAGGTCCGCTCCGGCGGCGCGCTGGCCGAGGTGCTGCGCGGGGTGCGGCCGGTCTTCGGGGACTCCGCGGCGGCCCGCGCCGCGCTGCCCGAGCTGCTCGGCGCCGGCCGGACCGTCCCCACCGGACACCGCGCGATCCTCGCCCCGCTGCGCGGACGGCGACGGGTGATCGGTGCCGCCGTCTTCCTGCGCGGGACGGAGCGGCCGCCGTTCGAGTCCAACGACCTGCTGGTCGCCGCCCAGCTGGCGACGCACACCGCGCTCGGCATCGACAAGGCCGTGCTGTACGGGCGCGAGGCGTACATCGCCGACGAGCTCCAGCGCACCATGCTGCCCGACTCGCTGCCGCAGCCGACCGGTGTCCGGCTCGCCTCCCGCTATCTGCCGGCCGCCGAGACGGCCCGGGTCGGCGGCGACTGGTACGACGCGATCCCGCTGCCCGGCAGCCGGGTCGCCCTGGTCGTCGGTGACGTCATGGGCCACTCCATGACCTCCGCGGCGATCATGGGCCAGCTGCGCACCACCGCGCAGACCCTCGCCGGGCTCGACCTGCCGCCGCAGGAGGTGCTGCACCACCTCGACGAGCAGGCCCAGCGGCTCGGCAGCGACCGCATGGCGACCTGCCTGTACGCGGTGTACGACCCGGTCGCGCACCGGATCACCATCGCCAACGCCGGGCATCCGCCGCCCGTCCTTCTCCATCTGGGCGGCCGCGCCGAGGTGCTGCGGGTGCCGCCCGGGGCCCCCATCGGGGTCGGCGGGGTGGACTTCGAGGCCGTCGAGCTGGACGCGCCCGCGGGCGCCACGCTGCTGCTGTACACCGACGGCCTGGTCGAATCCCGGCTCCGGGACGTGTGGACCGGGATCGAGCAGCTGCGCGAACGGCTCGCCGCCACCGCCCGGCTGACCGGCCCGGACCACTCGCCGCCGCTGGAGGCGCTCTGCGACGACGTGCTGGACATGCTCGGTCCTGGCGACCGGGACGACGACATCGCGCTGCTCGCCGCCCGGTTCGACGGGATCGCGCCGAGCGATGTCGCGTACTGGCACCTGGAACCGGAGGAGACCGCGCCGGGCCGGGCCCGCAGGCTGGCCCGCAGGGCGCTCAGCCGCTGGGGGCTCGACGATCTCTCCGACTCGGTCGAGCTGCTGGTCAGCGAGGTGGTGACCAATGCGGTGCGTTACGCGGAGCGGCCGGTGACGCTGCGGCTGCTGCGCACCGACATCCTGCGCTGCGAGGTCGGCGACGACTCCCCGCAGCTGCCCCGGCAGCGCCGGGCCCGTGACATGGACGAGGGCGGGCGTGGCCTGTTCCTGGTGAACCGGCTGGCCAGGCGGTGGGGGGCGACGCGCCTCTCGACCGGCAAGGTGGTCTGGTTCGAGATGCCGTCCCGGGGCCAGTAGCCGGACCGGCGAAGGGGACGGCGAACGGGTACGGAGCGGGCGCGGGGCAGAGCCCTGTACGCAGGGTAGCGAAATGTTGCCGACCTCCTGTCGGCGGGTTTGACTTCAGTCGTGAACGAGACGGCCTGACCGAAAACCCCCACCGACGGGAGGACGCTCGTGTCCGAGGAATCGCATACCCCCAAGACTCAGAACACCCCGTACACCACGAACAACGCCGGAATCCCGGTGGAGAGCGATGAACACTCGCTCACTGTCGGAGCCGACGGACCGATCCTGCTCCAGGACCACTACCTCATCGAGAAGATGGCCCAGTTCAACCGTGAACGGGTCCCCGAACGGGTGGTTCACGCCAAGGGGTCCGGCGCGTACGGCACCTTCAAGGTGACCAATGACGTCAGCCAGTTCACCAAGGCCGACATGTTCCAGCCGGGCAAGCAGACCGCCATGCTGGCCCGCTTCTCCACCGTCGCCGGTGAGCAGGGCTCCCCCGACACCTGGCGGGACCCCCGCGGATTCGCTCTGAAGTTCTACACCGAGCACGGCAACTACGACATGGTCGGCAACAACACGCCGGTCTTCTTCGTGCGTGACCCGATGAAGTTCCAGGACTTCATCCGTTCGCAGAAGCGGCGCCCGGACTGCGCGGTGCGCGACCACGACATGCAGTGGGACTTCTGGACCCTGTCCCCCGAGTCCGCGCACATGGTGACGTGGCTGATGGGCGACCGGGGCATCCCGAAGACCTACCGCCACATGAACGGCTACAGCTCGCACACCTATATGTGGGTGAACGCGGGCGGCGAGCGGTTCTGGGTGAAGTACCGCTTCAAGACCGACCAGGGCATCGACTACTACACGCAGGACGAGGCCGACCGGATGGCCGGTGTGGACGGCGACGTCCACCGCCGCGACCTGTTCGAGGCGATCGAGCGCGGTGACCACCCGAGCTGGACGCTGTACATCCAGGTCATGCCGTTCGAGGACGCACCGGACTACCGGTTCAACCCGTTCGATCTGACGAAGGTGTGGCCGCACGGCGACTACCCGGAGATCGAGGTCGGCCGGATGACGCTGAACGAGAACCCGGAGGACTTCTTCGTCCACATCGAGCAGGCGTCCTTCGAGCCGTCGAACCTGGTGCCCGGCATCGGTCCGTCGCCCGACAAGATGCTGCTCGGCCGGCTCTTCTCGTACCCCGACACCCACCGGTACCGGATCGGCCCGAACTACGCGCAACTGCCCCCGAACCGCCCCCGGTTCGGCCGTAACTCGTACGCGAAGGACGGGCCCATGCGGTACGAGCCGTCCCGTACCGGAGCGGTCTACGCGCCGAACTCGTACGGCGGTCCGGCCGCCGACACCGCGCGCTACGGCGACCCGGCGGGCTGGGCGACGGCCGGCGAGATGGTCCACGAGGCGTACAAGCTGCACAGCGAGGACGACGACTGGGGCCAGGCCGGCACGATGGTACGCAAGGTCCTGGACGACGCCGCCCGCGACCGGATGGTGTCGAACATTTCCGGCCATCTCCTCGACGGGGTGAGCGCCCCGGTCCTGGAGCGCGCGCTGCAGTACTGGCGCAACGTGGACAAGGACCTCGGCGACCGGATCGCCAAGAAGGTCAACGGCGGCTGACACCGCCGGTGCGTACGGGAATGGGCTCAGGGGCGGTGCCGGCCGGCACCGCCCCTGAGCCCTTGCGCACACCGCCCGCTCAGACGCTCAGCGCGCCGGAGGGGCGTTGTCCGCGATGTTGTTCTCGTTGCCGTCCCCCGGCTTGCCGGGAACCCCGCCGCCCGGTGGCTCCGGGGACTGGCTCGTCGGCACGTCCGGCGACTGGGACGTCGACGGAACGTCCGGCGACTGGGAGGTCGACGGCACGTCGGGCGACCGGGTGGCGCTCTGCGAGGGCTTGTCCGGCGACTTGGACGGGGTGGTGTCGGTACTCGCCGTCTCCGAGGGGGTCGTCGTCGGCGAGGTCGGCACGGTGACCTCGCCGCGCTCGACGTCCTCCAGGTCGAACTGCGCGGTGGACCCGCCGCCCAGCGCGCCGAGGGTGTAGTCCGCCCAGATCTCCGCCGGGAAGCCGCCACCGTTGGCCCGGCCGGAGTTGGCGGTGCCGGTCAGGCTGACCTGGCCGCCGCCCTCCTTGGGCGATTCGCCGAAGAGCGCGACGACGGTGGTGAGCTCCGGGGTGTAGGCCGCGAACCAGGCCGACTTGTTGTTCTCCGACGTACCCGTCTTGCCGGCCGCCTCGTACGCCGAGGTGTTGGCCGCCCGGCCGGAGCCCGCGTCCACCACACCGGTCAGGACGGAGGTCACGGTGTCGGCGGACTTGCGGCTGATCACCTGGCTGCCGATGCCCTCGACCGGTTCGACCGTCCGCTCACGGTGCTTGGCCGACTTCACGATGAAGGGGGTGACCTTCTTGCCGTGGTTGTCGAGCGTGGCGTACGCGCCCGCCATGTCCCAGGTGGAGGCGTTCATGGTGCCGAGCGTGATGGCGGGGCGCTCGGGGAAGTTCTTGTCCGGTACGCCGAGAGCCAGGGCGGTCTTCTTCACCGCGGGCGGACCGACGTCGACGACCATCTGCGCGAAGGCCGAGTTGATCGACGCGTTCATCGCCTTCTGCACGGTGACGCTGCCGTAGCTCCGGTTGTCCTCGTTCTCCGGGGCGAACGGGGTGTCGCTGCCCACCACGGGCCGCTTGCTGGTGCCGTCGTAGCGGGTGTTGACGCCGATCAGGTCGCCGTCCTGGGTCTTCGACCCGTTCTCCAGCGCGGAGGCGAGCACCAGGGGCTTGAAGGTGGAGGCGGGCTGGTAGTCCTGACGCGTGGCGTTCGAGTAGTAGTGCTTGGTGTAGCCCACCCCGCCGTACATCGCGACGACGGCGCCGGTCTTCGGGTCGACGGAGGTGGCACCGGCCTGGACGGTCGCGTCGACCTTGTTGTTCTTGCGGTCCAGCTTGGACTCCAGCTGGCGGTCGACGGACTGCTCCAGCTGCTTCTGCCGCTTCTTGTCGATGTTGAGCGTGAAGGTCCAGCCGCCGGCCTGCCGCATCTCCGCGGTGATGCCCTGCTTGTCCAGCTCCTTGTTGGCCGCCTCGACGAGGTAACCGGTCTGGCCCTCCATGCCCTTGGCGGGCTTGGGCTTGTCCGGGTACGGGAAGGTGAGCTTGTCGCGCTCGGCCTGGTCGAGCCAGTGCATCTCGACCATGTTGTCGAGCGTGTAGGCCCAGCGGTCCTTGACCAGCTTCTTGCCGGTTTCACTCGCGGTCGCCCAGTCGTACTGGCTGGGGGCCTGGAGCACGGAGGCCAGGTAGGCGCCCTGGTTGACGCTGAGGTCCTTGGCATCGACCCCGTAGTAGGCCTGTGCGGCGGCCTGGATGCCGCTCGCGCCCCGCCCGTAGTAGCTGGTGTTGATGTACCCGGCGAGGATGTAGTCCTTGCCCTTCTTGTTCTCGATCTTGAGCGAGATCACCAGTTCCTTGAGCTTCCGGCTGATCGTCGGGTCCTGCGTCAGGTAGTAGTTCTTGACGTACTGCTGGGTGATGGTCGAGCCGCCCTGCTTGCCCTTGCCGCTGAGGGTGTTGATCAGGCCGCGCGCGGTGCCCTTCAGGTCGACGCCCTTGTCGTCGTAGAACGACTTGTTCTCGGCGGCGACGAAGGTGTGCTGCACCTCTTTGGGCACCTCTGCCAGGTCCACGATCTGGCGGTTGACCCCCTGGCCGGTCCGGGTCAGCAGTGTCCCGTCGCTGTACTGGTAGACGTTGCTCTGCCGCTCGGCCAGGGCGTTGGCCTTCGGGATGTCCACGTACATGTAGAGCGCGACGAAGGCGCCCATGATCAGCAGGCAGAGTCCGAAGAAGGCGCCCAGCATCTTCTTCCAGGTGAAGAGTCTGCGTATGCCGCCGCTCTTCGCGGCCCGCCGCGCTCCGCGCCGCTGCGCTCGTCGCGCATCCGCTCGACCCATCGCTGTGTTGCTCCCGTTTCTCTGCTCGACCAGACAGCTCAGCCCAGCCAGCTAACACCTTCGGCAAGGACAAAAAGCGAGCGTTGCGGTCTTTTACGGACGTGACAATCAGCACCCGCTCTTAAGGGAACCGACTCATGAAGGGTGCCCAAGGTTGCGAACGCAGGTAATGTGTAATCACATTGCTAGCACCGAGCCAGTCTTTCGAAACGGGGGATCCCATGTCCGACCATGACAATCCGCGCGCCGCGACCACCCTTGCCGCAGACCTCACACCCGACGCACCGCAGATGCCCGAACCGCAGGTGAGAGAGGTGACGGCGCACAGCATTCCCGGCGGTCTCGGCCTGCTGCTGACCGTGGTCGGTGTGATAGCCGGCATCGGCCTCGCGATCATCGGGGGCGTCGTCGGCTCGAACGGCAACAACGGACTGGGCATCCCGGTCTGCATCTTCGGGGTGCTGCTCGTCATCGTCTCGTTCTTCTGCATGACGGGTGTGAAGATGGTCGCACCGGGCGAGGCCCGGGTGATCCAGCTCTTCGGCCGTTACGTAGGCACGATCCGCACCGACGGGCTCCGCTGGATCAACCCGCTCACCAGCAGCCGGAAGATCTCCACCCGGGTCCGCAACCACGAGACCGCGGTCCTCAAGGTCAACGACGCCTACGGCAACCCGATCGAGCTCGCCGCGATCGTCGTCTGGAAGGTCGAGGACACCGCGCAGGCGCTCTTCGAGGTCGACGACTTCCTGGAGTTCGTCGCCACCCAGACCGAGGCGGCCGTCCGGCACATCGCGATCGAGTACCCGTACGACGCCCACGACGAGGGCGGCCTCTCGCTGCGCGGCAACGCCGAGGAGATCACCGAGAAGCTGGCCGTGGAGCTCACCGCCCGGGTGCAGGCCGCCGGTGTGCGGATCATCGAGTCCCGCTTCAGCCACCTCGCGTACGCCCCCGAGATCGCCTCCGCGATGCTCCAGCGCCAGCAGGCCGGCGCGGTGGTCGCGGCCCGGCAGCAGATCGTCGAGGGCGCGGTCGGCATGGTCGAGATGGCACTCACCCGGATCGCCGAGCAGGACATCGTCGAGCTCGACGCGGAGCGCAAGGCGTCCATGGTCAGCAATCTGATGGTGGTGCTGTGCGGTGACCGAGCGGCGCAGCCGGTCCTGAACACGGGCACTCTTTACCAGTGACCGAACAGACTCCGCCGGCCCGCAGGACCCCGCCGCAGCGCAAGCAGATGCTGCTGCGGCTGGATCCCGCGGTGCACGACGCGCTGGCCCGCTGGGCCTCCGACGAGTTGCGCAGCGCGAACGCCCAGATCGAGTTCCTGCTGCGCAGGGCGCTGGCGGAGGCCGGCCGGCTGCCCGGCTCGGCGGGTCCGATCCCCCGCCGGGGAAGGCCCCCCAAGAACGCGCCGGGCCCGCCCGGCGCCTGAGGTCCAGGGTTGCGGAGGCCGGGGCCGCGGGAGCGGAGCCCCGGTATACACCGCAGGTATACACGCCGTGTACAGTGCTCGGCATGTCAATCGGTCACACCCTGCTCGGACTCCTGGAGTCCGGCCCCCGCCACGGCTACGACCTCAAGCGCGCGTTCGACGAGAAGTTCGGCCACGACCGCCCCCTGCACTACGGACAGGTCTACTCGACCATGTCCCGACTGCTCAAGAACGGCCTCGTCGAGGTCGACGGCGTCGAGAGCGGCGGCGGACCGGAGCGCAAGCGGTACGCCATCACCGAGGCCGGGATCACCGATGTCGGCGCCTGGCTCGCGCAGCCGGAGAAGCCCGAGCCATACCTCCAGTCGACGCTCTACACCAAGGTCGTACTGGCCCTGCTCACCGGCCGCAGCGCCGAAACCCTGCTGGACACCCAGCGCACCGAGCACCTGCGCCTGATGCGCATCCTCACCGACCGCAAGCGCAAGGGCGACCTCGCCGATCAGCTGATCTGCGACCACGCCCTCTTCCACCTCGAAGCCGATCTCCGCTGGCTGGAACTGACCGCCGCCCGGCTCGACCGGCTCGCCGCGGAGGTGGGCGCATGATTCCCGCCGGCTCCCTGCTCAGCGCCGACGGCCTGCACAAGGCGTACGGCCGGACGCCCGCGCTCGACGGCGCGTCCTTCTCCATCCACCCCGGCGAGGTCGTCGCCGTGATGGGCCCCTCCGGCTCGGGCAAGTCGACCCTGCTGCACTGCCTCGCCGGCATCGTCACCCCCGACCGGGGCACGATCACCTACGCGGGCCGCGAGCTCTCCGCGATGTCGGACGCCGAGCGCAGCGCCCTGCGCCGTACCGAGTTCGGCTTCGTCTTCCAGTTCGGCCAGCTCGTCCCGGAGCTGACCTGCGTGGAGAACGTCGCCCTGCCGATCCGCCTGGCCGGCGCCAAGCGCAAGGAGGCCGAGCGCACCGCCCGCCACTGGCTGGAGCGCCTGGAGGTCGAGGACGTCGGCGCGAAGCGTCCCGGCGAGGTCTCCGGCGGGCAGGGGCAGCGCGTCGCCGTGGCCCGCGCGCTGGCCGCCTCGCCCAAGGTGATCTTCGCCGACGAGCCGACCGGCGCCCTGGACTCCCTCAACGGCGAACGGGTCATGGAGCTGCTCACCGAGGCGGCCCGGTCCGCCAACGTCGCCGTGGTCCTGGTGACCCACGAGGCCCGGGTCGCCGCGTACTCCGACCGTGACGTCACCGTGCGCGACGGCCGGACCCGCGACCTGGAGCACACCGCATGACCCTGCTCGACCGCAAGAAGGCACCGGCCACGGCACCGGCCACGGCCCCGTTCCGGCCCACCGGACCCACCGGCGTCGCCGCCTGGTTCCGTGACCTCGGCCTCGGCATCCGGCTCGCCGCGGGCGGCGGACGCGAGGGCTGGATCCGCACCACGCTGACCGCCGTCGGCGTCGGCCTCGGTGTGGCACTGCTGCTGACCGCCTCCTCCGTACCGCATCTGCTCACGGAGCGTTCCGTGCGCGACCAGGCCCGCGTCGAGAGCCGCATCCCCGGCGGACCCGACGCACAGGCCGAGAAGTCCGACACCTCGGTGCTCCGGATCAACATGGAGACCGAGTACCACGGCCGCGTCGTCGACGGCTATCTGATGCGTGCGGACGGCACGCACCCGGTCGTCCCGCCGGGCGTCGCACGCTTCCCCGGCGCGGACGAGATGACGGTCTCCCCCGCGCTGAAGAAGCTGCTGGACTCCCCGGAGGGCCGCCTCCTCAAGGAGCGGGTGCCGTACCGGATCACCGGCACGATCGCCGACTCCGGCCTGGTCTCGCCCGGGGACCTGCTCTACTACGCGGGCAGCGACACTCTGACGTCCGCCGACGGAGGTCACCGGATCGTCGCCTACGGCAACCCGGAGGGCGGCAAGGAGATGCCGCCCGTCCTGATCGTGCTGATCATCATGATCTGCGTGGTACTGCTGGTGCCGGTCGCGATCTTCATCGCGACGGCGGTGCGGTTCGGCGGCGACCGTCGCGACCGCAGGCTCGCCGCGCTGCGCCTGGTCGGCACGGACATCCGGATGACCCGCCGGATCGCGGCCGGCGAGGCGCTGTTCGGGGCGGTTCTCGGCCTGCTGATCGGTGGGGCGCTCTTCCTGGTGGGGCGCGGCTTCGTCGGTCACATCGAGGTCTGGGACGTGAGCGTCTTCCCGTCCGACCTGGTGCCCTCCGCCGCGCTGACGGCACTGGTCGTCCTCTCCGTCCCGGCGGCGGCGGTGCTGGTCACGCTGGCCGCCCTGCGCTCGGTGGTGATCGAACCGCTCGGCGTCGTACGGGGCGGCCGCAGCCGCAGGCGCCGGTTCTGGTGGCGGCTGCTGATGCCGGTCGCGGGCCTGGTGGTGCTCCTGCTGAGCGACAAGGTGGAGCCGTACTCCACGGTCAACCCGTACCCGATCGCGGGCGGTGCCGTGCTGGTCCTGGTAGGGCTCGCGCTGCTGCTGCCGTGGCTGGTCGAGGCATGCGTGAACCGGCTGCACGGCGGTCCGGTGCCCTGGCAGCTGGCCACCCGCAGGCTCCAGCTGAGCAGCAGCGCGGCCTCCCGCGCGGTCAGCGGGATCACCGTCGCGGTCGCGGGCGCGGTGGCGCTGCAGATGCTGTTCGCCGCGGTGGGCGACGAGTTCAACACGTTGACCGGACAGGACCCCTCGCGGGCCCAGTTCTACACGTTCTCCGAGAAGGTCGACCCGGAGGCGGCCGCCCGGACCGTCAAGGAGTTCAAGGCCACCAAGGGAGTGACGGCCGTCATCGGCAAGGTCGAGGTGTACGTCTCCCGGCCCGGCAAGTACCCCGAGGACGAGGTCCAGCCGACCACCAGTCTCATCGTCGGCGACTGCGCGACCCTGCGCGAGATGGCCCGGATCGACTCCTGCACGGACGGCGACACCTTTGTGGTCCACCCCAGGAACGACAAGGAGTTGTCCCGCTGGGTGGACCAGACGGCCCGCAAGGGCAAGGAGGTCGAGATCGACCCGGGCGGCGGACGGAAGTCGATGCGGTGGACGCTGCCCGCCGACTCCCGGACGGTCGTCGCCCGCCATGATCCGCTGGGCGAGGACTCCTGGGGAATCATGGCCACCACCGGCGCGGTCGACCCGAGCAAGCTGCCGGGCGCGACGACCCAGACACAGATCCGGGTCGACGAGAGCGTCACGGATGTCGCGGAGTACGTACGGAACACTGCGGCCCGGATCGATCCCGGGATGCGGGTGGCGTCCCTCAAGTCGGTGGCCCGTGACGAGAAGTACGCCAGTGTGCAGCGCGGCCTCCAGGTCGGCGCGACCATGACGCTGCTGCTGATCGCGGCCGCGATGCTGGTCTCGCAACTGGAGCAGCTGCGCGAACGCAAGCGCCTGCTCTCGGTGCTGGTCGCCTTCGGCACCCGGCGCTCCACCCTCGCCTGGTCGGTGCTCTGGCAGACCGCCGTGCCGGTGGTCATCGGGCTGTTGGTGGCCGTGGCGGGCGGACTCGGTCTGGGCGCGGCACTGATCGCCATGCTCGGCAAGAAGGTCACCGACTGGTGGCTGTTCCTGCCGATGACCGGCGCGGGCGCGGCACTGATCCTGCTGGTCACCCTGGTGTCGCTGCCACCACTGTGGCGCATGATGCGCCCGGACGGCCTGCGCACGGAGTGACGTGGACGGAGCAGTGGTGAAGGGGGCGCGGTTCGTCAGGGGCCGCGCCCCCCGCGCCTTGAGTCGGCGCTGGTCGTGCGCTCGTACCAGGCTTGCGACGACCTTGCCGTCGGCTTCAGCTCGGAGAACTCGAAGGGGCCGGCTTGTCGGACGACCAGAAGTCGGAGTGCACGTTGGGAGTGGGCACTTCCTTCCCCCGGTAGTCAGTGCCCTTCCCCGGAGTGGACGGCTGTGCCACCTTCGACTTGTCCACGCAAGCCGTTTGAACCTTCAGGAAGAACTGCCCCTTGTACCCGACGGTCAAATCCATCCTCAATACACCGTCACCGGCATCGGCAATGATGGTAGGGAACTCCTCATCGGGGTAAACCTTGGTGATTGTGTAACCCGACTTCCTCCATGTCCGCTCGATGATTCCGAGAAGCGAACCCTTGCGTTCCTCGGAGACCTGGGTCATGACCACAGCCCGGCGTGTGACATCCCCGAGTTCTGGGGCGCCGGTGCACATTCCACTATCGGATTGATCGTGCGTCCACTCCAGGGGAGGGCGCACAGAAGACAGCGTGTCGCCGATGAGGCTGTCAGCCTTGTCCGCAGCCTGCTGCATGTTCACGCTGGAACTCCTTTGGGAAGCAGGGGAATTATTGCTGCCACTCCCGCAGCCAGTTACGAAAGCCATGGCAAGCACAAGGACGGCGATGCGATTGGATACGTACTTCACCGCGGGGCCTCTTCAGTAATCAAGTCTGAATGTCCGGCGACGATCAAAGCGAGATTGTCTGCCGCTGACGGGTTCCTGTCCACGTCGAAATAGCCAGAATGCGCGGGAGTTGGCCCTTGGCCCGAAAGCCAGAACGGGAGTGGGCCGTCACCACTCTCCATTCTCGTGGCCCCGAACTCCTTACTCGTCGGGTCCGTACCGAACCACAGATCATCACTTCCCGTTACGACTGCCCCCAAGATCCCTCGGCTGACAAGATCCTTCATACTGGGTAGCCTCGACACGGGATCGTTGTCAGCGGAAGCGGCGAACACGTGCCCCTTGCCGACGTTCAGTTCCGAAGCGTTGTCGGCCCCGGTACCCGGACTGCCCAGCAGAATGATGTCGTCAACGCCTGGGATACCGCCGCCCTGCCGGGCCGCGGTACCTACCGTGAGCGATCCGTAGGAGTGGCCAATCGCTGTGACGTGCGGGTTCTCGTGTTCGTTGGTCGCCTGGATGCCGTCCATGAATGAGTTGTAGGCAGGAGCGCCATTGTTCGCGTCGGTCGTCGACGTGACGTCCATGAAGCCCGGCGCGTCGTATCCCAGCCAGACGATGGAGGCGCTGGACGAGTCGTACTTCTGGGCACGCGTCGCGGTCTGCATGGCCCTGCGCACGGTGTCGTCCGCGAAGTCCGCGTCGAGAGCCGTACCGAGGCCCGGCACGTACGAGGACACGTTCCTGGCTGTGTCGGGGTTTCCGTAGCTGACAATGGCACGACCTTTCCCCTCTGTACCGATTCCAAGCAGGTACATGGGTGGGACTGAATTCTCAGACAGCTTGGTCTGAATACCCTTCAGTCCCGCGAGTTTGTCCTGTGCGCCGTCGGCCGTCTGACCTTCGAGGCTGGCGATCACCAAGGGGAGGTTCGCGCGGTTCGCTTCGTCGCGCGCCGCAGCCGGGATGCCGTCGAGGTACCCGATCACGTCGGGGAAGGATGTGATGTACTCCTGGCGCTCTTCTTTACTCAGGTGGTCCCACCATTCCTTGCGCTCGGCCGGTGACTTGTCCAGCACTTGATCTGCCAGATACTCACGGGCCGCGCTTCCAACGGCAGTAACATCCCCCGCCACGTTCGCCCAGGTCTTCCTGTCAACCGTGAGACCAGGCGCGGCCTTGAGGTCCCGAAGAGCCGAACTGTATCGCTCATCGATTTCGCGGGCCTTACTCAGGGCATGAGCGATACGGTCGGCCACGTCCTGGGCCTTGGCTCGGTGAGGATTGAGAATCCCCGGCTGCGGGGCATTCGGCCCCAGAGCAGGGTCGTACATGCCGTTACTGTCGCGGTACAGGCCGGGGTTTCCAGCGCCGATCAAACCGTTGTTGCCCATCACGGAGCCACCCGGTATCGCGTCACCAGTCAACGTGTCCTTGCCGCCGGCCGGGTAGTCGATGCTGCCGTTCACGTTGAGCTTGTAGCCCAGGGAGGCCACATCGTCGAGAGCATCACGCAGTCGGCGCTGCGGGCGGTGAGTTCGGTGGCCAGGCCATCGAGTGCGCCTCGGATCAGGCCCGCCTCGGTCTGAATGTAGTGGTAGTTCTCGCTAAGACGCTTCAGCCGCTTGACGGCCGATTCCGCCGACTCGCTTTCCTGCGTCTTGGTGAGCTTGCCGCTCATGTCACCATCGACACGCTCGCGCGACATCAGCACGACGCATCAACGCAGCCGAGCGCATGGGGTGACTCACAGTCATGCGAATTCAAACCTGAAACGTCCACACTTGGGAGGTTTAGCAGGTAACTTGGCTTGAAGTATCGCCCACTATTGACTGCTCGGGACGACCACCATGCCTCCCGGGGCTTCCCGGCCCTGTGCCGCTGTTCACGAAGGCGCACCCTGCTCGGGCTCGATCGGCCATTCGGGCGGAAGACCTTCACCTACACCTCAAACAGGTCCCGCGGGAACGACAGGCCCCCTTGGGCCACGCCCGACCCGCCCCAAGGGCTAAGCCCCGTCCGCCACCCGTACCGGCAGCGCCCGCATCGCCTCCCGCAGCGCCGCCGCGAACTCCTCGAACTCCTCGTGTCGCGCCGCCCCGGTCCGCATCCCCAGCGCCACCCGCCTCGACGGGGCCGGCTCCGCGAAGTACCCGGTGGCCAGGGCCTCGTTGCGGCCGGTCTCCACCGTCACCGCGGTGCGCGGCAGCAGCGTCACGCCGAGCCCGCCGGCGACCAGCTGGACCAGTGTGGAGAGCCCGGCCGCGGTCGTGGTGACCGGCGCGCCCTCCGTGCGTCCCGCCTCCCGGCAGATGTCCAGGGCCTGGTCGCGCAGGCAGTGTCCCTCGTCGAGCAGTAGCAGCGGCAGCTCGCGCAGCGCCTCGCGCGGGATGTCGGCGCGCCCGCCCAGCCAGTGGTCCTGCTCCATCACGAGCACGAAGTCCTCGTCGAAGAGCGGGAGTTCGGTCACCCCCGGCACCCCGAGCGGCACGGCGAGCAGCAGCAGGTCCAGCCGCCCCGCGGCCAGCCCCTCCAGCAGTGAGGAGGTCTGCTCCTCGTGCACCTGGAGGTCGAGTTCCGGGTAGCGCTCGTGGACCAGCCGCAGCACCGTCGGCAGCAGATACGGGGCGACGGTCGGGATCACGCCGAGCCTGAGCACCCCGGTGAACGGCGCCCGGACCGCCTCGGCCTCCTCCATCAGCTCGCCGACGGCCTCCAGCACCGCCCGCGCCCGCACCGCGAGCCGCTCCCCGGCCGGCGAGAGCAGCACCTTGCGGGTCGTACGCTCGATGAGCTGGACACCCAGTGCCTCCTCCAGCGCCGAGACGGCCCCGGACAGCGCCGGCTGACTCATCCCAATTGCTGCCGCGGCGTCCCTGAAGTGCAGATGTTCGGCGACGGCCACGAAGGCGCGAAGCTGCGACAAGCTGGGTTGTTTGGGCCGACCGCCCTGATTGCCCTGGGCCACTGATAGGCACCTCCGATCATCACGGCCAAGTGTAGCTATTTCCGTGATCAATGCACTCTGTGCCAAGGTGGACTCCGTCCAACCCTCAGGAAATCCCCCAAAAGGGAATTCCAACGCTACAAGGAGAGCGCGTGCTCACTGTCGGTGACAAGTTCCCCGAGTTCGACCTGACTGCTTGTGTCTCGCTGGAGAGCGGCAAGGAGTTCGAGCAGATCAACCACAAGACCTACGAGGGCAAGTGGAAGATCGTCTTCGCGTGGCCGAAGGACTTCACCTTCGTGTGCCCCACCGAGATCGCCGCCTTCGGCAAGCTGAACGAAGAGTTCGCCGACCGTGACGCCCAGATCCTCGGCTTCTCCGGCGACTCCGAGTTCGTGCACCACGCCTGGCGCAAGGACCACCCGGACCTGACCGACCTGCCGTTCCCGATGATGGCCGACTCGAAGCACGAGCTCATGCGTGACCTCGGCATCGAGGGCGAGGACGGCTTCGCCCAGCGCGCCGTCTTCATCGTCGACCAGAACAACGAGATCCAGTTCACGATGGTGACCGCCGGTTCCGTGGGCCGTAACCCCAAGGAGGTCCTCCGGGTCCTGGACGCCCTGCAGACCGACGAGCTGTGCCCGTGCAACTGGACCAAGGGCGAGAACACCCTCGACCCGGTCGCGCTCCTCTCGGGCGAGTGAGCTGACAGCGACATGGCACTCGACGAACTGAAGGCCGCCGTTCCGGACTTCGCCAAGGACCTGAAGCTGAACCTCGGCTCGGTCATCGGCAACAGCGAGCTCCCGCAGCAGCAGCTGTGGGGCACCGTCCTGGCCTGCGCGATCGCCTCGCGCTCGCCGAAGGTGCTGCGCGAGCTGGAGCCGGAGGCGAAGGCCAACCTCTCCGCGGAGGCGTACACCGCCGCGAAGTCGGCCGCCGCCATCATGGCGATGAACAACGTCTTCTACCGGACCCGGCACCTGCTGTCGGACCCCGAGTACGGGACGCTCCGCGCGGGTCTGCGGATGAACGTCATCGGCAAGCCCGGCGTGGAGAAGATCGACTTCGAGCTGTGGTCGCTCGCCGTCTCCGCGATCAACGGCTGCGGCCAGTGCCTGGACTCCCACGAGCAGGTGCTGCGCAAGGCCGGCGTGGACCGTGAGACCATTCAGGAAGCCGTCAAGATCGCCTCGGTGATCCAGGCGGTCGGCGTGACCCTCGATGCCGAGGCCGTGCTCGCCGAGTAGGACCAGCAGCACCCCCTGTACGAGAAGGGCCCCGTGGACGACCGACCGTCCCCGGGGCCCTTCTCCCTTTGTCTGCGGGGTCTGATGCTCGACGGCCGACGGAAGTCGGTCCAGCCGGTGGCGGAGCGTCTGCCGGACGGGAACATGCAGGTCCTGCAGCAGTTCGTGAACCAGTCGCCGTGGGATCCGCTGCCGGTCGGGCCGCGGATCGCCGAGCGGCTGCCCGGCTACCGCACCCCGCCGCGGTCCGTCTGCGACCTCGCGACCGAGGTCGGCACGGACGACTTCACCCCGGTGACCTGGCGGCAGGACAACAAAGGCGCAATGACCTCACGATTCGCGGTCCTGGCCGTGAGACCCGCGGGCAAACAGTCCGCGGCCGCCGCCCAGGCAGCGGGCTGCGGGCTGCGGCCGCAACCGATGGGACGACATCCTGCCCACCCGGACCCTCCTGGTCGAGTGGCCGGACGGACAAGCAGCTCCGACGGACTACTGGATATCGAACCTGCCCACCACCACCCCGGTCGCCGACCTGGTGCGGTGGGCGAAGATGCGCCGGCGCATCGAACACGACTACCACGAACTCAAACACGGCCTCGGCCTGGACCACTTCGAAGGCCGCACCTGGCGCGGCCGGCACCACCACGTCACCCTCGTCACCGCCGCCCAGGCATTCCTCACCCTCAGGCGGATCGACCCAACAGCCCTCACACCGGCCTGCCCCTCTGCCAGATCCTCGATGCCCTTCAGGACCTGCTGAGGTGCTGGACCGGTGCACGCACCACCTGCGGACGCCCCCTGCCCAGCTACCGAAGCACCCGCAGACAGCACAGAACCTGACGAAGCATTACCAGTGCGGGGCGTCGTGACCGGAGTCGGACGAGGGCGGGTGCCGCCGTGTCGAGGGGCGGCAGCAGGACGTAAGCGAGGCGTTAGCCAAACATGAGCGGCGGGCGGGATGCTTCAAGTGTCAGCAGGTCAAGCGGGGTAGCAACTCGCCGCACGTTCCGGGCCGCGACTGCACCTCCGTACTCGACCGCCATACACTCGGGGAATTCACATGCGTACGACGTTCCACTCCCGCAAGCGCACCGCCACCATCGGCGCAGCACTCACCGCCGTCCTCGCCCTCGCCCTCACCGCCTGCAACGGCGACGACAGCGCGTTGGGCGGCGCGCAGGCCAGCCCCACCGCGTCGGCGGACGCGGCGGGCGGCACCGGCGGGGCGGGCCAGGCGGACCAGAGCGCCGGTACCGGCACCAGCACCGGCGGGAGCGACCAGGGCGCCGGCAACAGTGGCACCGGCGCCGGCATGGCCGACGTGTGCCGCACCCACGTGCTCGACGCCACTGCCGCCAACAACACCACGGACGAGGCGAACGGCGTCGTCACCGTCACCTTCAAGAACATCGGCAGCGCCGACTGCCGCATCAACGGCTTCCCGGGTGTCGACATCAAGACGTCCCTGGGCGACACCATCTCCGTGGACCGCAACGGCGAGCAAGCCGTGCCGCAGATCCTCAAGGAGGGCGACGCCGCCGCCTTCAACATCACGTTCCCGGTCAACAACAGCGGCGGCTCCGGCGTGCGGCTGACCGACATGGTGGTGACGCCCCCGAACGAGGTCGAGCCCTTCCCCCTGAAGTGGCCGGCGGGCACGCTCGCCGTCACCGACGGCCAGGACGGCGGGAAGATGGAGGTCAGCCCGGTGGGCAAGGTCAGCGACTCACCGGCCGGCTGACCCCGCCCCCGCACCGCTGGCCCCCGCTCAGGAACTACTGCGGGAGCCAGCGTGATGTTGAACGCGTGCGCCTCACCCTCTCCGCCATCCGGAGAACAGCAGCGCGAAGTGCTCCTGCCCGCGTTGCCCCCTTGCCGGTTCCCGTACTTCTCCGGCAGATGGACCCACTGCGATCCGGTCTGGAACTACCAGGCGTCGCATCAATCACCTCACGGTGGTCCCGCCCCCCGCCTGGGCGTCCGGCCCGGCAGCAACGGCTCGATCCGCGTCCACTGCGCGTCGCTTAACGGCACACCCAGAACAACGATCAGATGATCTGAACGAAGCGGCCTAGACCGTGTCCTCGCCGTCGCCCCGGCCACCGTCCTCGGGCGGCGAGCCCGGCGCGGGGGTCGGAGCGACATCGACCGCGGTCGCCCCGCGCGGGGACGGCGCGTATCTCAGGGCCTGTTCCTGCCCGTACGTCCGCAGATAGCCGACCACCGTGTTGGTGACCGCGACCAGCGGCACCGCGACGACCGCTCCGCCAATGCCCGCGATCATGCCGCCCGCGGCGACCGAGAGGACGACGGCGAGCGGATGCACCCGCACCGCGCGCCCCAGGATGAACGGCTGGAGCACATGGCCCTCGATCTGCTGCACGGCGAGGACCACCGCCAGCACCATCAGGGCGGTGAACACCCCCTCGGTGACCAGCGCCACGACCACCGCCAGAGCCCCGGAGATCACGGCACCGACCAGCGGGATGAAGGCGAAGAGGAAGATGAAGACGGCCAGCGGCACCGCCATCGGCACATCGAGGAAGAAGATCCCCAGCCCGATGAAGATCGCGTCGATCAGCGCCACTATGACGGTGCCCCGCACATAGGCGGTCAACGTCCGCCAGGCGCGCGGACCGGCGCCCGCGACCCCCGGCCGGGCCTGGGCCGGCACCAGCTTCAGCACCCAGTGCCAGATGCGCCTTCCGTCGTACAGCAGGAAGAGCGTCGAGAACATCGCCAGCAGTATCCCGGTGAGGACCTCCACCATCACGGTGACGCCCTCCAGTCCCGCGGAGGTGATCTGCTCGGTGTTGGTGCCGATGGTGTCGCTGAGGTTCTTCGCGATGTCGTTGATCTGCTGCTCGGTGACATGGAAGGGGCTGTCGAGCAGCCAGTGCTTCAACTCCTCGATACCGTCCCGCACCTTGTCGGAGAGGGTGTCGATGTTGTCCATGACCTGCCAGACCACGAACCAGCCGACCAGGCCCATGATGACGAAGCCCAGGACCGCCGTGACGGCGGTGGCCAGGCCGCGCGGCAACCCGTAGCCGCGCAGCCGGGCGACGGTCGGCTGGAGCATCGCGGTGACGAGCAGCGCGGCGACGAACGCCAGCACCACCAGCTGTACCGCGCTGATGACCCGCATCAGCACCCAGAGGGTGCCCGCCAGGACCAGCAGCCGCCAGCCCGCCTCGGCCGCGACGCGCATCCCCCAGGGGATCGCCGCGACCGGATCGGGCCGGGCGGCGACGGAGGGGGCGTACGAGGGCGGCGGCGGCACATGGTCGGCCGCGGCACCGCGCCGCTCGCCCGCGTCCCGCACCGCCGGGGCCGGAACGTCCGCGGCGACCACGGCGGGTGCGGGCGCGTCCCCGGCCGGCGAGGCGTCACCGGCGCCGGGCAGCCCGGCCCGCCCGGCGCCGTGCCCGGCGGCCTCGTCCCTGCGCTGCTCCAGCCGGTCGCCCAGCTCGGTCAGTTCGGCACCCAGCCGGCCGAGCCACCCCGGAAGTTTCGACATGATCGTTCCTCTTCCCCCAGTCTTCTCTCCCCACCGCTCCCCCACCGGACGGTTCGGACCGACCGTACACGCGCGGAGCCCCCCACCGTAGGACGGTGGGGGGCTCCGCGCGAGAGGAACGCGAACCTCGGGAGATCCCGGGTTCTAGTACCAGTGGTTGGCCTGCCAGAAGGACCAGGCGGCGCACGGGCTGCCGTAGCGGCCGCTGTTCATGTAGTTGAGGCCCCACTTGATCTGCGTGGCGGGGTTGGTCATCCAGTCGGCCCCGGCCGTGGACATCTTCGAGCCGGGGAGCGCCTGGACGAGACCGTAGGCGCCGGAGGACGGGTTGCTCGCCCGGTAGTTCCAGCTCGACTCGACGTTCACGATGTTGCTGAAGCACTGGAACTGGTCGGCGGGCACGATCTGACGCGCCATCGCCTGAATCTCGGCGATGGTGTACGAGCCCTTCGCCGCGAAGGAGGAGGCGCTGCGGACCGAAGAACGGCTGGCGCGCTCGGCCTCGTCCTTCTTCTTCTTCTCCAGGCGCTCCTTCTCCAGCTTGTCCTCGGCCGCCGCCTTCTTCGACTTGGCGTCCTTGGCAGCCTGGATGCGGGCCGCTTCCTCCACGGACTTCTTCGCGGCGGAATCGGCCGCGGAGGCCTGGGCGTCGGCCTGCTGCGTCAGCGAGGCGGTCTGCACCTGGGCCTGCTGGCCCGCGGGGATGTCTGCGAGCAGCGTGGTGTCGGCTGCGGTCGCCTCGAAGTTGTTGTCGTCGACAGCAGGGGTGCTGCCCGATGCAACGCCTACGACGGCGCCAACGGTGGTCACGGCAGTGGCAGATGCCACGGCGAACCCCCGGACCGAGATCCGGCTCACACGGTGTCCTTCCAGCATCGCCCGCTTAGGTGACCTCGCGGACGCAATCGTGCCCCTGACGCTGGCCTCCCTACTGCCTGGGTCACGGGAGACACGGGCCCGGTGGGCGACTCCCCGGAAGGAGTGCCGCGTGGTGCTCGCGGGCGGCATACGGACGGCGTTTGTTGAGTTGTGTGGTGCGTGGCACCTGTGGAGGTGCGGGTGTGCCGTATGCGGGGCCTGACGGAAGCAAGACTCTGCCGGAACGGCACACCGGGAAGCAATTCTCTGTTGCGTGTGAAAGCTCACACCTCGTTTGGAGCAAGTGATTTACGGAAATGGTGCCGCAGCGCGGTGCCGCCCGGCTAAGCTGCTTCGCTCGCCGGGCGGCACCAACTGTCGTATCCCGTATCAGATCTGGCCTTCCTCCAGCATTTCGGTCACCAGCGCGGCGATCTGCGAGCGTTCGGAGCGGGTGAGGGTGACATGCGCGAAGAGCGGATGGCCCTTCAGCTTCTCGACCACGGCGACGACTCCGTCGTACCGGCCGACCCTGAGGTTGTCCCGCTGGGCCACGTCATGCGTGAGCACCACCCGGGAATTCGCCCCGATCCGGGACAGCACGGTCAGCAGTACGTTCCGTTCGAGCGACTGCGCCTCGTCGACGATCACGAAGGCGTCGTGCAGCGAGCGGCCCCGGATGTGGGTGAGCGGCAGGATCTCCAGCATCCCGCGCCCCAGCACCTCTTCGATGATCTCGCGCCCGGCCACCGCCGAGAGCGTGTCGAAGACGGCCTGCGCCCAGGGGCTCATCTTCTCGGCCTCGGTGCCGGGGAGATAGCCCAGCTCCTGCCCGCCGACCGCGTACAGCGGGCGGAAGACCATCACCTTCTGGTGCTGCCTGCGCTCCAGGACGGCTTCGAGGCCGGCGCAGAGCGCCAGCGCCGACTTGCCGGTGCCGGCCCGGCCGCCCAGCGACACGATGCCGACGTCCTGGTCGAGGAGCAGATCGAGGGCGATGCGCTGTTCGGCGCTGCGGCCGTGGATGCCGAAGGCCTCCCGGTCGCCGCGGACCAGGCGCACATTGCCCTCGGCGGTGACCCGGCCGAGCGCCTTGCCGCGCTCGGACTGGAGGACCAGTCCGGTGTGCACGGGCAGTTCGGCGGCCTCGGGTACGTACAGCGTCTCCTCTCCGTAGAGCAGATCGACCTGCTCGCCGGAGAGCGGGACCTCCGACATGCCGGTCCAGCCGGAGTCGGTGATGGCGAGTTCGGCGCGGTACTCCTCGGCGAGGAGGCCGACCGAGGACGCCTTGATGCGCAGGGGCAGGTCCTTGGAGACGACGGTGACGTCGTACCCCTCGGCCTGGAGATTGCGCGCGACCGCGAGAATCCGTGAGTCGTTGTCCCCCAACCGGTAGCCGGCCGGCAGTACGCCGGGGTCGGAGTGGTTGAGTTCGACGCGCAGCGTCCCGCCCAGATCCCCCAGCGGGATCGGGGCGTCCAGCCGGCCGTGGCGGACCCGGAAGTCGTCCAGCAGGCGCAGGGCCTGCCGGGCGAAGTAGCCGAGCTCCGGATGGTGCCGTTTGGCCTCCAGTTCCGTGACCACGACGATCGGGAGCACCACTTCGTGCTCGTCGAACCGGGCCATGGCGTTGGGATCGGCCAGCAGGACGCTGGTGTCGAGAACGTAGGTGCGCCTGTCGGACATGCGGCGCTTTGTGCTGGTCACCACGGAAGGACGTACCCCCTCGGACGAGGTTGGGGTGCGACGGTGTCGCGGAGCATCCCAATGGGAGAGGACGGGCCGGGTTCGGGCCCCGAAGCACGGGCCGGGTACCGGCCCTCCGCGTCGGCCGCGTTGTTCGTACGGTCCTTCGTGTGCAAAGGGCCTCCCGGGCGAGCGGACTCCATGCCGCTCACTTGGACACGACGTCCGCCTGGTTTTTGACCGGACGTCGACCTGTCAGGGGTATTCCCTCGAACACGCGAAGCCATGCCGACCTGGGCGTGCGGGGTGAGCTGGGAGTTGTGCCCCGGACACGTGGGGTCGGGCGCACCGCCCGCGCGGTTCCGTCCTCAAGCGCCGGACGGGTCGTGAATGCCGGTGCGGTGCGGGCCGGAGGGCCGGGGGTACCGGAGATGCCGGAGATGCCGGGGGTACCGGAGATGCCGGGGGTACCGGAGATGCCGGGGGTACCGTGCCGGTCGGGCCGGGAACGGCCGCCCGGCGGAGGGTCAGCCGCCGTAGCGGCGGCCGCGGGCCGCGTAGTCGCGCAGTGCGCGGAGGAAGTCGACCTTGCGGAAGGCCGGCCAGAAGACGTCGCAGAAGTAGTACTCGGAGTGCGCGGTCTGCCAGAGCATGAAGCCGGACAGCCGCTGCTCGCCGCTGGTGCGGATGACGAGGTCCGGGTCGGGCTGGCCGCGGGTGTAGAGGTGCTCGGAGATCAGGTCGGTGGAGACGATCTCCGCCAGGTCCTCGAACGAGGTCCCCTTGGCGGAGTGGTCCAGCAGCAGCGAGCGGACCGCGTCGGCGATCTCCTGGCGGCCGCCGTAGCCGACGGCGACATTGACCAGTATTCCGTCCACGTCGACCGTGGCCTGCTCGGCCTCCTTGAGCACCGTCTGGGTGTGGGCGGGCAGCAGGTCGAGGGTGCCGACGTGGTGGACCCGCCAGCGGCCGTCCGCCGCGAGGTCGCGCACGGTGTTCTCGATGATCCCGAGCAGGGGTGTCAGCTCGGACGCGGGCCGGTCGAAGTTGTCCGTGGAGAGCAGCCAGAGCGTGACGACTTCCACATCCGTCTCGCTGCACCAGCCGAGAAGTTCCTGGATCTTGTCCGCGCCGGCCTGGTGCCCCTGCGCGGCCGTGCCGCCGGACGCCTTCGCCCAGCGCCGGTTGCCGTCGAGGATGACGCCGATGTGCTTGGGCACCTGGGTGTGGTCGAGGCGGGCGTCCACCCGGCGCGCGTAGAGCCCGTACACCAGGTCGCGCAAGTTCACTGAGTTCACCTCTCGGTTCCGTGCGGGCCCGCCCGCCCCTTTTCCCGGGGTCCGGGGTCGTCCCCCTGGGGAGCGCCGCACGGGTCCGCAGAGTCCGTTGCCCCGCCGTGCCGTGGCAGTCCCCGAAGCCGCCACATTACTGCTCGGGCGGCGTACCGGCCCAACCCGGCCTGTCACAAGTCCGTGATAAGGAGAGAAACGTGACTGATTCTCCTCTCTCCTACCAGGCCGCCCCATCGCGCTACGACTCGATGGAGTACCGCCGCACCGGCCGCAGCGGCCTCAAGCTTCCCGCCGTCTCCCTCGGCCTCTGGCACAACTTCGGTGACGACCGCACGCTGGACTCCCAGCGGGCGATCCTGCGCCGCGCCTTCGATCTCGGGGTGACCCACTTCGACCTGGCCAACAACTACGGGCCGCCGCCCGGCTCCGCCGAGCTCAATTTCGGCAAGCTCTTCCGCCAGGACTTCGCCCCGTACCGGGACGAGCTGATCATCTCCACCAAGGCCGGGTACGAGATGCACCCCGGCCCGTACGGCGAGTGGGGTTCCCGCAAGTACCTGCTGTCCTCGCTGGACGCCTCGCTGAAGCGGATGGGGCTGGAGTACGTCGACATCTTCTACTCGCACCGCTTCGACCCGGAGACCCCGCTGGAGGAGACGATGGGGGCGCTGGCCTCCGCCGTCCGGCAGGGCAAGGCGCTGTACGCGGGGGTGTCCTCCTACAACGCGGAGCAGACCGCCGAGGCGGCCGGGCTGCTCAAGGAGATGGGTGTGCCGGCGCTGATCCACCAGCCGTCCTACTCGATGATCAACCGCTGGATCGAGGACGACGACCTGCTCGACACCCTGGAGACGGCCGGCATGGGCTGCATCTCCTTCGTGCCGCTCGCGCAGGGTCTGCTCACCGGCAAGTACCTGACGGGCATCCCGGAGGGTTCCCGCGCCACCCAGGGCAAGTCGCTGGATCCCGGTCTGCTCTCGGACGAGGTGCTGCGCCGGCTGAACGGGCTGAACGACATCGCCGGGCGGCGCGGTCAGTCGCTCGCCCAGCTGGCGCTCTCCTGGGTGCTGCGCGACAGCCGGATGACGTCCGCGCTGATCGGTGCGTCGAGCGTGAAGCAGCTGGAGGAGAACGTCGCGGCGCTGGCCGGACAGCCGCTGTCCGCCGAGGAGTTGACGGAGATCGACGCGTTCGCCGTGGACACGGCGGGCACCAACATCTGGGCCGGACGGAGCTGACGGGACGGGCGGCCCCGCGGGGCGCAGCGGGCCCGGCGCCGCGGTCCGGACAAAAAACGGGCCGGTCCGTGGGGGGGGATACGGACCGGCCCGAGGGGGGGTTTCCACCATAACCCTTCGTAAGTGATGCTGGGCGCCACGCCACTCCACAATCACTCTCCGGATTCACCGGACTCCGTTGCGCGCATCACCGGGTTGACGTCTCAGTGCCCGCCGACCGGCTTCACACAGCCGGTTCCTTCGAGGTATTTGCCGTGTGCCTCGGCCGTGACCAGGCCGTTGACCACGCCGTCCAGCGAGCCCTCGACGCAGATGGCGCCGAGGTCGAGCACGAAGGTGTTGCGGTGCGGACCGAAGGTGCCGGTGGTGATGGCGCCGGAGCTGTAGCCCAGTGCGGTGAGGGCCGCCCGGATCCGGGGCTCGGTGGCCCTGCGGCCCTCCGCGATCCCGGCCAGACCTGCCTTGACCTTCGCCACCTCGGCGTCCGCCTCGGCCCGGTCGGCCGGGGACAGTTCGGCGGTGGACTGGAAGGCGTGGTTCTCCCGGTACTTCGAGGCGTCGCTGCCGTCGACCGAGGAGTCGCCCCGGACCGGCGGGCCGCCGTTCGTGCCGGGAGCCGCGCCCCCGGCGCCGGTACCGGCCCGCTCGGTGCCGCAGCCGGCCAGTACGGGGGTGAGGGCGAGTGCCGCCGCTGCGGCGAGTGTCCGGGCCGTGCGTCTGGCAGAGGTCATGCGCCGAGTATGGGACAGGACCTGACCTGATGGGCCGGTAGTTTCCCCGTCATGACGAGCCGAACCACAACCGTGACCTGGACCGCCGCGAACGCCCGCCGGACGGCACGCCAGGGGCTCGTGTGCCCCGGCAGCCGCACCCCCGCCGAAGTGGTCGCCACGCTGCCGGCCGCACACGCCCAGGTCCTGTCGGCCGCCGAGCTGTCCGTCGGGCTGCGGGCCACGGACCTGACCCGTGCCGATGTGCGCGACGCGCTGTGGAAGGACCGCACCCTGGTCAAGACCTTCGGGCCGCGGGGCACCGTCCATCTGCTGCCGATGGACGAGCTCCCGCTGTGGACGGGGGCGTTGTCCGCGCTGCCGTCCGGCCGCCCCCCGGCCGCCAAGGACGCCCGGATGACGCCGGAGCAGGTCGAGACGGTGCTCGCCGCGATCGGGGACGCGCTGACCGGGCCCGCGCTCACCGTCGACGAGCTGTCCGCGGCGGTGGTGGAGCGGGCCGGGGCATGGGCGGGCGATCCGGTGATGCCCGCGTTCCAGGGCATGTGGCCGCGCTGGCGGCAGGTGCTGCATCTGGCGGGTCACCGGGGGGTGCTGTGCTTCGGGCCGGATCGCGGCCGCAAGGTCACCTACACCCGCCCCGGTGTCGTGCCGCTCGACGGTCCCGGGGCGCTCGCCGGTCTCGTACGCCGCTATCTGTACGCGTACGGACCCGCGACGCCCGCGCACTTCGCGAAGTGGCTCGCGGCGCCCTCCGGTTGGGCCGGGGAGCTGTTCGCGGGGACGGCGGCGCGCGGGGAGATCGAGCAGGTGACGTACGAGGGCGGCCCGGCCTGGGTGGTGGCGGGCGACACCGGCTTCCCGGCGGAGCCGGTACGCGGGGTGCGTCTGCTCCCCTACTTCGACGCCTTCCTCATCGCGTCCCGGCCGCGCGAGCGGCTCTTCCCGGGTGCGGCGTACACGCGGGCACTGGCGGGCGGCCAGGCGGGGAACTTCCCGGTGCTGCTGGTCGACGGCACGGCCGCCGGGGTGTGGCACCAGCGGCGGTCGGGCCGCCGGATCGCGGTGACCGTGGAACCGCTGGCCCCGCTGACGGCCGGACAGCTGCGGGAGCTGGAGGCGGAGGTGGCGCGGGTCGGGGCGGTGCTGGAGGGCAACGCGGAGCTGACGGTGGGCAAGGTGACGGTGGGGGCGCACGCGTAGGGCGGATGCGCGGGAGACGTCCGGGGTGTGTCCGGCGAGTCTCCGGCTCAGGTCACTGGGTGGCCGCCGGGGCGCCGCGGTGGCCGCGGGTGAAGCGGATCGCGACGGTGTCGCCGCCGACGACCACGAAGCTGCCGCCCTCGCAGCGGATGACGGCCTCGCGGACCTGGCCGTTCCGGTCCCCGCGTTCCTCGGTGCGGGTGACCGTCCAGCCGCCGTCGGGCGGCTCCGGCAGGCTCGACACGGTGGTGAACTCCCACTGACCCGACGGTACGCACCAGTCGGGCAGCCGCGGCCAGGCACCGGGGCCGACCCGCAGGGTCCCGTCGGACGCGCAGGTCAGGAGCACCGACTGGCCGTCGGCCAGCAGGAATTCGACGGCCTCCGGCTCCCCCAGCCGTCCCTCCGGGCGGTAGAAGACCCCGACCACCCCGGTGATCCGCGCCCCCCTGAGCCAGTCGGCCCTCCCCTGCCGCGGGACCCGCGGCGCGTCCTCTTCGTTCCCCACCCTCATGGCCAAGTCCTTCCCCAGGCGCTCACCGTCCAGGGTCGCATCCCCGGGCCGGGAGCGGCGGGTGCGTCTCAGGCCTTGGCATCCGGCTTGCGGGCCTCGATCAGGAATCGGGTGGTGTGGGCGACGAACGGCCCCTCGGTCTCGATCCGGTGGTGCAGTTCGGCCAGTCGCGGCCGGTACTCCTCGACGGTGAAGCCCGGCACCATCCAGATCACCTTGCGCAGGAAGTAGACGACGGCGCCGATGTCGCGGAATTCGGTGCGCAGCCGCTCCGCCCGCAGATCGACGACCTCCAGCCCGGCCGCCTCGGCCGCCGACCGGGCCGCCCCGGGGTCGCGGGCGGTGCGGACGGCCGGTGGCTGCGGGCCGAGGAAGTACTCGACGAGTTCGAAGACGCTGGCCGGGCCGACCTGTTGGGAGAAGTAGCTGCCGCCGGGGGTGAGCACCCGCGCGATCTCCTCCCACCAGGTGGTCACCGGATGCCGGCTGACCACCAGGTCGAAGGCGTTGTCGCCGAACGGCAGCGGCGGCTCGTCGGGGTCGGCGACCACGGCCGCGCCGAGCGGGTGCAGGAGCGCGGTGGCGCGGGCGACGTTCGGCGGCCAGGACTCGGTGGCGACGGCGAGCGGCGGCAGCTTCGGTACGGAGGCGAGGACCTCGCCGCCGCCCGTCTGGATGTCGAGCGCGGCCCGGGCCCGCCCCATCCGGTCCGCCATGGCGCGGGCGTACCCCCAGGAGGGGCGTTCCTCGGTGGCCCGGCCGTCGAGCCAGGAGAAGTCCCAGCCGTCGACGGAGACGGCGGCCGCCTCCGCGACGAGGGCCTCGAATCGTGCGCGCTCTGCTTCGGCTGCCGCTTCTTCGGTGGTTCCGGACATACGGGGATGGTGTCAGCCGGGTGCCTGCCGGCGCGACTTCAATACGGCGGGGCCGGGGGCACGGCGGGGTCAGGCGGCCAGTGCGCCGAGCAGCATGCCGAGCAGCGCGCCCGTGATCATGAACGGGCCGAACGGGATGCCGGTCTTGCGTCCGGCCCGCTTGAGGACCATCAGCCCGAACCCGTACACCGCGCCGAGCAGGAATCCGGCGAAGCCCCCGGCGAACACCACGGCCCAGCCGTACCAGCCCAGGGCCGCGCCCAGTGACAGGGCGAGCTTGACGTCCCCGAAGCCCATTCCGTTCGGGTTGATGAGGAAGAGCAGGAAGTAGAAGCCCCCGAGCGCGGCTCCGCCGAGCAGGGCGGACGTCCAGGATCCGCCGTGCTCGGGGAGGAGCGCGGCGGCGCCGAGGAGTACGGCGACGGCCCCGGCGGCGGGCAGGGTCAGCCGGTCGGGCAGCCGGTGGACGCGGCGGTCGATGGTCGCCAGGAGTACGGCGACGGGGGCCATCAGCAGCCAGACGGCCAGTTCGGGGCGGAGCCCGGTGGCCGCCGCGAGTGCGGCGCAGGCGAGCGCGGTGACGACGGGGACGAGGACGCCGGGGGCGTAACGCGCGTCGGCTCGCGGACGGTCCGGGTCTTCGCCCCGGTCCTCCGGCTCGGCGCCCGCGGTCGCGGGCACCGGGACGGCCGCGCACCGCGCGCACCGGGTGGAGCCCAGCCAGCCGCGGGCGGCGCCGGTCAGGGCGTGTCCCTCGGGGCAGGTGTCCCGCCAGGGGTCCTCCGGTTCGACGGAGAACCGGTAGGCGGCGCGCGGGACCAGCAGTCCGGCCGCTGCGCCCCAGAGTGCGGCGAGCACTGTCAGCATGGCGTCCACGGCCCGACCCTAGGCGGGCGCCGGGCCCGGGTCATGGGTCCTGGGGCCCACTGCCCGCTGTTGGGGGCCCATGAGAGGTCACCTGCCGCTACCTTCGTGGCCATGGCTCAATGGCGCAATGGCACAGGCACGTTGACGGTCACCGACGCACAGGGCGGACCGGAGGAGGTGATACCGCTGCGGATCGCGGCCTCCTACCGGGCCCGGAGTCGCGGGCTGCTGGGGCAGGACGGGATCGACGGCGCCCTGATGATCACCCCGTGCGGGAGTGTGCACAGCTTCCGGATGCGGTTCACCATCGATGTGGCGTACCTGGACCGGAAGTTCAGGGTGGTGGCGGTCCACACGATGAAGCCCGGCCGGCTGGGGATGCCCCGGCTGCGGGCCCGGCATGTGATCGAGGCGGAGGCCGGGGCGATGGAGAAGTGGGGGCTCCGTCCTGGGGTCCGGGTGGCGATCGACCAGAGCGAGGTCGACGGGAAATGAGCGGCGGGGCCCGCGCGCACCGCTGAGGGCTGTCCCGTAATCCCTGGTGGATCAGCGCGCGGTGTCGGATGCGGTGCATCGCGAGGCGGAGGGACGTCCGCATACCGGGTGTATTCGGACGTCCCGACAACGCGGCGAGGTGCCGTGGCTGTCGTCGCCCGCCCGCCCGCCAGGGATTACGGGACAGCCCATGGGCCCCGCTCCCCTCGGTCTCCTCGCTACGGGCGCTACGGGCGGAGCTTCGTACGGGACAGCGGCAGTGCCGGGGCGATCGACCAGAGGACCTCGGCCTCGTCCTCGCCGGGGTTGTCCCAGGCGTGCGCGGCCCGCGCCGAGAACGTCGTGGAGTCGCCGGCCTCCAGGAGGCGCGGCTCGCCGTCCACGCTCAGCCGCAGCGTGCCGCGGACCAGGTACGCGAAGACCGTCTCGGCCTCCAGGCTGTACGCGCCGCCGGAGCCGCCGCCGGGCCGCAGGATCGTCCGCATGACCTGGACGTGCCGCTCCTCGGCGGGCGTCAGCAGGAACTCCTCGATGCCGTGGCCGCCCATCTCCAGCTTGGCGCCCACGCCGCCCCGGACGACGTCCTGGTCCGGGTAGTCGAAGAGCGTGGCGATGCCGGTGCCCAGGGCCTCGCAGATGCGGATCAGGGTCGGGACGGAGACCGAGGTCTTGCCGCGCTCGGCGAGGCTGACGAACCCCTTGGTCACGCCCGCCGTCTCGGCCACCTGGGCGAGCGTCAGACCCTGCGCCAGCCGGAGCTCACGCAGCCTCGGGCCGATCGTGGACATGTGGCTGTCAGGAGCTTCGGGCATGGCGGACACGCTACCTGTCGGCGAGGTCACGGGCGGTGGCCGGGGGAAGACGCAGGTCGGAAGGGTTGCCAGAAGGGTCTTTACCCACCGAGTTTAGTGCTGTAAAACTTGACGAAAGTTTAATGGCGCTAAACAAAGCGTCCCAGGCGGACCGCTGTGCCGCCCCGCGGCAGTGCCGCGCTCCCCACCCCTTCCGCACCATCCGAGGAGGAAGCCGATGAGCTCCCCGTCCTTCCAAGAGAGCACCGCGCGCACCGTGCGCGGCGTCGTCTTCCGCGCCCCGGGCCAGGAGGTGACCGTCGCCGACGTCACCCTGGCCCCGCCCGGCCCCGGTGAGGTCGAGGTCGCCGTGACGGCGGCCGGGGTCTGCCACTCCGACCTCCATGTCATCCGCGGCGAGTGGGACCACCCCACCCCGGTCGTGATGGGGCACGAGGGCTCCGGCGTGGTCACCGCGCTCGGCGCGGGCGTCACCGGGCTGGAGATCGGCGACCACGTCGTACTGTCCTGGGTTCCCTCCTGCGGCACCTGCCGCTTCTGCCTGTCCGGCCGGCCCGCCGCGTGCAGCCTGGTCGCCGAGGTCGTGGCGCCCGGCGGGGTGCTGTACGACGGCACCAGCCGGCTCTCGGTCGGCGGCGAGCCGGCCCACCACTACCTGGGCGTCTCCTCGTTCGCCGAGCGCGTCGTGGTCCCCGCCTCCGGCGCGATCAAGGTCCGCGAGGACGCGCCCCTCGACGTCATCGCCCTGGTCGGCTGCGCCATCGCCACCGGGGTCGGCGCGGTCCGCAACACGGCCGGTGTCGAGGCCGGGGCCACCGTCGCCGTGATCGGCTGCGGCGGGGTGGGCCTGTCCTGCGTACAGGGCGCCCGGCTGGCGAAGGCCGGCCGCATCGTCGCCGTGGACGTCGTCCCGGAAAAGCTGGAGCTGGCCCGCCGGCTCGGCGCGACGGACGCGGTCGACGCCCGGGACGGCGATGTCGTCGAGGCGCTGCGGGCCCTGGTCCCGGAGGGCCTGGACTACGTGTTCGACGCCATCGGCAAGATCGAGACCACCGAGCAGTCCATCGCGGCGCTCGGCCAGGGCGGCGCCGCCGTCATCGTCGGCCTCCCGCCGGCCGGCCGCACCGCGCGCTTCGACCCCCTCGCCCTCGCCGAGGCCGACCAGCGCATCCTCGGCTCCAACTACGGATCGGTCGACGCCGCCCGGGACATCCCGGCACTCGTGGACCTCGTGGTGTCGGGCGAGCTCGACGTGGAATCGATGATCTCGGCACGGCGTCCGCTGGACGAGGCGGGCGACGCACTGGCCGACCTCGCCGCCGGCCACGCCCTGCGCCAGCTGCTGATGATGGAGGACCGGACATGAGCACCGCCGGACGGCAGTCCACCGCCGAGAAGCCGGCCGACGGCCTGGCCCATCGCTCCGTCTCCACGTTCGAGGTCGGCGCGCAGAGCGTCGCCAACGTCGCACCCAGCGCCGTCATCGCGTTCGCCCCCGCCAGCATGGCGGCGTCCGCGGGCAACGGCGCCTGGTTCTCGTTCTTCCTGGCCATGGCCGCCGTCCTCGCCATCGCGTACTGCATCTGCGTCTTCGCCCGCAGGCGCGCCGGGGTCGGTTCGCTGTACGCCTTCTCCCGGCTCTCGCTCGGGGCCCCGGGCTCGTTCGTGACCGGCTGGGCACTGCTCATCGGTGCGGTCTGCATCGGCTCGGGTTCGCTCGCCGGGGCCGGCTACTACACGGCGCGCGCCCTGGACCAGATCGGCGTCGGGCTCTTCACCGGCGTCCCCGGCCAGATCCTGCTCGATGTGCTGCTGGCCGCCGTCGCGATCCGGCTGACCATCGCCAGTGTGCGGACGGCGGCCCGGGTCGCCTCCGTCCTGGAGGTCGTGTCGATCGTCCTCATCGTCGTCGTGCTGGTCCCCGCCTTCTTCAAGAGCGGGAACATCATCGACACCGAGCAGCTGAGCCTCAGCGGCTCCACCCTCGACGGTGTCGTCTTCGCCGTGGTGCTGGGCGTGCTCGGCTTCGTCGGCTTCGAGGGCGCCGCGTCGCTGGGTGCCGAGGCCACCGACCCGTACAGGGCGATCCCCCGCTCGGTGATGGGCAGCGCGGTGCTGGCCGGTGTGCTGTACATGTTCGCCACCTACGCGCAGGTCGCCGGGTTCGGCGGGGCGGACGCCCTGGCGAAGAGCGCCGACCCGATGGACGAACTGGCGGAGCTGTCCGGACTGGGCTTCCTCAAGTTCTTCCTGCACGCGGGCTTCGCGGCCTCGTTCGTCGCCGTGGTGATGGCCTGCGTCACGGTCGCCGCCCGGCTGCTGTTCGGCATGGCGAAGGAGGGCGTGATGCCGGCCCGGCTCGGCGTCGCCCACCCCCGCCACCGGACCCCGTCCGCGGCCATCTGGGCCGTCGCCCCGTTCGTCGCCCTGCCCGCGGTGCTCGTGGTCGGCGCCGGGACCGAACCGCTGAACGCGACGACGTACATCGACACCATCGGTGTCTTCGGCTACATGCTCAGCTACACCCTGGTGTGTCTGGCCGCGCCGCTGTTCGTACGCCGGATCGGGGCCCGCGGCCTGCTGCTCACCTGGGGCCTGGGGCTGATCGGCGCCGCCGCGATGGTCTACGTCTTCTACCGCAACCTGTGGCCCGCCCCGGCCTGGCCGCTGAACGTGCTGCCGTACGTCTTCGTCGGCGCGCTGGTCGTCGGCATCGTCGGCTTCGCGGTGCTGCGGGTCCGCAGACCGGAGGTCGCCGAGCGCGCCGGAACGTTCGCGGACGACCTGGACTGACCCGGCCTCGTCCCCCTGCCGATGCCCCGCCCCCCGCACACCTCGCGGCGGGCGGGGCATCGCCCGTTGGGCCCGGGTTTGGGGCCAAGGGCCCAGGTCACCCGGCTCGCACGTCCGTACGCTCAACTCCACACCCGAATGCGGAACTGCGGGCACAGGCATGGCAAGTGGGCGTCGGAGAGGAAGAACCGTGACTGGTGGCGGGGGCTGGGGAAGCGGAGGCGCGGGCCACATACCGCCGGGGAACGGAGGCAGATCCGACGCGAGCGGCGGCGCGTTCTTCGCCCTGACCCGCAGCTGGGCCGCCGGCGCCCTGGTCTACATCGCCTCCGGGTACCTGGTCTCGCGCGGACTCGTCGAGCTGCTGGCCACCGACGAGCGGCTCGTGAGCTTCGGCTGGCGACTGGCCCTGCTGCACGTCCCCAACGTCATCACGACCGTCCTCACGGTCCTGGCCGCCGCCCGCGTACTGCCCGACGAGTACCGCGAGTCCCGTCTGCTGACGCTGCTCGCCTCCCTCGGTGTCCCGGTCGCCGCGCTGGTGTACGGACTGGCCGTGTCCTGGCATCTCGTGGGCTTCGAGGGCACGTTGATGCCGATCGTCTCGCTGGTGACCGGAGCGACCGCGGGACTGGCCGTCGACCGGCTGCTGGACGACCGCGCGGACGAACCGGAGCCCGCCCCGTACCGGCCGTACTCCTGGCGCGACGGCGGTGCCACCGCCATGGAGTACCTCGGGGTGGTCGTCCTCGTCGTGACGCTGATCGGCGCGATGTCGATGGCGGGTGTCGGCGGCCGGATCGGCGAGCGCATCCGCTGCGCGATCAGCGCCATGGGCGGCGGCGGTGGCGGCTGCTCCACCGGCGGCGGGGAAACCACCGCGCAGCCGAAGACGGACGCCGACTACGAACCCAAGATGTGCCAGGTCTCCAGCATCTCCGACACCGTCGGCGACAAGGTCAAGATCGGCTGGTTCGAGTGGGGCAACGAGTACGGCTTCCAGCAGAAGGTCAGCCAGGCCAAGACCGATGTGAACGCGGACGGCAAGGTCGACGAGAACGACAAGCTGGTCTACATGACGTTCACCGACGCCGCCTCGGCCGGCGCCACCGCCAGCACCCCCGGGGTGAAGCTCGGCAAGCTGGGCAAGGCCGACGTGGACGTCGGCGGCGGCATCAAGATCACCAACGGTGACACCTGGGTCTTCAAGAGCGAGGAAGAGGCCCAGAAGATGCGGGACGACATCGAAGAAATGAAGATGTGGGAGACCTCCACGAAGTACAGCGGCGGCTACGGCGGCGGCTGGTACTCCGGGATGAAGTGGGCCGACAAGAAGAAGGACGTCGAGAGCAAGATCGGCGACAAGAAGATCTCCTACTCGACCATCGGCCTCAACGCGTACGCGGACGGCGGCCTCTCCATCAGCGCGGGCGACGAGACCAAGCTCGGCGCGAAGCTCGGCGGCAAGGCGAAGTTCTCCCCCGAGGTGACCATCACCAAGGACGACGTCAACGGCAACGAGTCGTACACGTACACCGCCAAGCTGGAGCTGGAGGGCAAGGTCAGCGGTTCGGCCGGTCCGCTGGGCGGCGCGGCCTCCGCGAAGGACAACCGGACCGGGGCGGTCACCGTCACCCGCGACCAGAAGACCGGCAAGATCGTCCGGATCGACATGACCCAGACCGTCGAGAACGGTTCGACGTCGAACAAGGGCGACATCAGCGGTGACAACGGCGAGAAGGGCAAGGACAAGCGGGGCGGCAAGGTCAGCGGCTCCGACTCCTCCGGCGAGACCGGCATCGAGGTCCTGACCAACTCGATCGTCTTCGGCAAGGACACCGACAAGGCCACCGAGGACAAGCGCGCCGTCGCCGAGCAGTGGCTGGACGGCTCCGGCAACAACACCGCCCCGTTCGAGTACATGTTCGGCGACCACTCGCTGCAGGAGAAGCCCACCGGGACCGACCCCTTCGACCGGCTGATGTACGAGGACGGCCTGTCGAGCAGAATGAACTACAACGGTCAGACGGACGCCCAGGAGTTCGGCTTCGAGGTCTCGCTCGGGATGAGTCTGGGATTCTCCATCTCCGACGAGCACAAGAAGGAGACACTGACGGACGCGCAGTTCCTCGGGGCTCCGCAGGGCGACAAGCGCTCGTACCTGCCGTACAGCTACTGCGCGAAGTAGCCGTACGGAAAGCACCGACCGGGCACGACGAAGAGGCGACAGGCGATGACGACGAAGAAGACGTACCGGACGATCGGCGCGACCGCTGCCGCCGCCCTCGGCCTCGCGCTGCTCACCGGATGCGGTGGGGAGAGTGCCGCGCTCCCGCAGGGCTGGGAGAAGCTCGACACCAAGAGCCTCTCCGTCGGCTACCCCGGGGAGAGGGGCTACAAGGAGCAGCCCGCGGCCGACCGGGCGAAGGCCAACGCGGCCGTCGCGCTCAAGGAGGAGAGCGGGCTGCGCACCGGCATGGTCTCGGTGCAGCTGGACTTCGCCACGGGTGTGGACGATGCCGACGAGGCTGCGTCCGCGGCGGGTGCCGGCATCGGTCTCGGGGCGACCCGCAAGGGGACCGAGGAGGTGCGGCTCGCGGGTGCGGAGAGCGCCCGTGAGGCGCGCCGGATCGACTACGAGTTCACGTCGAGCGGCGAGGACCGGACGCCGGCGCAGGGCACCCGGATGACGGGGGTCGTGGTGGCGGGCGTCGATTCGAAGGACGTGCCGTTCGCGGTCCGGCTCAATGCGGTGAAGGGCTCGCTGAGCTCGAAGGACCTGGACGCCTTCGTCGATTCGATCACCGTCAAGTAGCGGACCGGGAGCGCTCGTTCATGCAGATCCTGCCCGGTGGCACGGCCACGTTCCTGCTGCTGCTCGGCCTGCTCCTCGGCGCGTTCGCGGTCCGTGCCGCGCTCCGGCTGTACCGGGTGCTGCGGCTGGTGCGGCACGGCGAACACGCCGAGGGGTGGTGCTCGGACCGCCGGACGGCCGACCGGGGGCCGGGCTCGGAGCGCGGTCACGCCACCGAGTACGTCTTCGCGTTCCGCACCCGCGACGGCCGCGACGTCGAGTTCACCGACCATGCCCCGGGCCCGTTCGGCTTCGAGGTCGGGGCGCCGGTCCGGGTCAGCTACGACCCGGCCGCCCCGGAGAGGAACGCGACGGTGGCCGGGCCGGGGGCGTGGGGTCCGGTGCTGATGCCCGCGGTGTTCGCGCTCGTGCTCGGAGCCTTCGCGGCGGGGCTGCTGCTGGGCTTCGTGGCGATGCGGGGATGGCTCTGAGGGACATGCCCCGCTGACGGGGCGGCGGGGTCGGAACGCGGCGCGGGTCCGTCGCGATGCGGGGCCCTGCCCGCAGGGACATGCCTCGCTCACGGGTGCGCGGGGTCGGAACGCGGCGCGGGTCCGTCGCGATGCGGGGCCTGCCCGCAGGGACATGCCTCGCTCACGGGTGCGCGGGGTCAGAACGCGGCGCGGTCGAACGGCACCGGGAGCTTTTCCAGCGCACCGGCGGCCCGCAGCAGGGTGTTCGCCTCGATGACCGTCTCGACGGCAGGGGATTGCGTACCACCACGGGTGAGGTCGATGACCAGTCCGCCGTGAGCGGTGCGGACGTACGTCGCGGGCAGTTCATCGGGGGCGAGGGCGGCACGGCCCGCGGAGAGGAAGACCGCCCGGCCGCACCGGGGGTCGGAGTTCTCCAGGTCGAACCGTTCGGCCACCGCCCGGTACAGGGGCCTGTCGTACACCTGCCCGGTGTCGAACTCCCAGTGCTCCGAGAGGAGGCGCAGGATCTCCGGCGCGCGCCGGATCACCTCCGCCGTCTCGTCCACCTCGCGCGACCGGAAGGCGAGCGAGACGGAGTTCACCGCGTACTGCGAGGTGCTGCCCGCGTGGATCGCCAGGGACACGTGCGCCGCCGCGGGGTTCCGTGCCCACAGCGACGCCGTGTACCCCGCCACATCGAGATCGGGGCCGGTGTTCGTCCGCTCGATGTACTCCGCCAGCGCCGGGGCCGAGGGCTCCTGCACGGGGTCGGACGGCTCGCCGTCACCGGCCTCGTGCCACACGTCGAACGTCCGGCCGTCGATGCCCCCCAGCCCGGTGAGCGTGCCGGCCCAGCGTTCGGCGACGGCGGCCACGGATTCCCCGCGAAGGCCCCAGAAGCCATTGACCACGACGTTCAGCACGGCACGTTCTCCTCGGGCTCCGGTCTGCGGTTCCACACCCCGTCCGGCGGTCAGCCGGTCACGTCCCCCGGGGTGTGGATCACCTTAACCGGGATGCCCCGGTCCTCGAACATCTCTCGCGCCGCCTCGGCGACGTCCGGGTCGGACAGGTGCCACTCGACCGGCTTGCCGCGTGCCGCGTCGACCTGCCGGCTCGCCTGGTCCGCCCACCGGTCGGCGACCTTCGGGGTGAGCGTCCCGGTGTCGGCGTTGTAGAAGTCCTTGCCCTTGTACCCGTACTTCGCCTCCAGATAGGTGCCCCGCGAGGCGTCCCAGCCGTCGAAGTCGACCGGCTTTCCGGTGAGCTTGTCGAGCGGAACCCGGTACTCCTTGCCCCGGCCCACCTTGGAGATCTGCTCCTGGTAGCGGGCGCCCATCTCGGTCGGGTAGTTCCAGACGCCGGGCTTGATCTCCTGCCAGTTGCCCTCGCCGCCGTCCTTGGCCCCGGCCGGCGGGTCCTTGAGGTCCTTGTACCAGGCCGGCTTCGGCTGGTTCTTGGCGTCCTCAAGGGCCTTGCGGCGCTTGGCCGCGTCCGCGGCCTTCTTCGCCTCGTCGGCCAGCTTCTGGGCCTCGTCGGCGGCGGCCTTCTTGTCCGGGTCGACCTCGTCGCACTTCCCGGCGAGGAATCCGACGGGCACGGACGTGCGCGCCCCGGCGACGACGCCGGTACCGGAGCCGGGCAGTCCTACGCCCGCCCCGCTGCCGTACGGGACGCGTACCCGACCGCCCATGCCGACGGTGCAGCCCTTGAGGCCGGCCTGCTCGGCGGCGTCGTCGGCGTGCTGCTGCGCTTCCTTGGCGGCCTTCTCCGCGGCCGTGATGTCACCGGCCTTGGCGGCCTTCTTGGCCTTGTTCGCGGCCTCGCCCGCCTTCTCGGCGACCTCGCCGAGCTTGCCGAGCTTGCCGAACTTGCCCAGCTTTCCGAACTTGCCGACGAGCTTGGCCTCGCCGTAGCCCGGGATGAACAGCGAGCCGATGTTCCAGAGACCGGTGCCGATCGCCTGGCCCTCGTTGCCCTCCTTCCACATGTCCCGGACCTCGTCGCCGATGAACATGTCGTCGAGGACCTTGATGCCGGTGCCGCCGGACGCCTTGGTCCAGTCCCAGACCGCGCCGAGGTAGTCGCCGTCGGCCCACTTGTCCCCGGCGCCCTTGGAGTCCTGGCTCCACTTGTCGCCGAGGCTCTTGCCGTAGTCCATCAGGCCGTCCCAGGCCTTGATGGGGTGCAAGATCGTGTCGATCGTGCCGGTGACGTCGCCCCAGAGCCCGTCGCCGATCAGGCCCTTGAAGAAGCCGCCGGTCTGGTGCGCGGCGCAGGAGAAGAACGCGCCGACGCCCGAGGTGCAGCTCTCGTCGGACTTCCCGTCGTCGCCGTCGCCGGAGTCGTCCTGGTCGTCGCCGCCGTTCGGCTCCCCGGAGGTGTCCACGTCGTCGCCACCGTCGTCGACCTGGACGGCGGGGTCGCCCCCGTTGGAGCCCGCGGAGCTTCCGGCGGCGCCGGAGCCGTTGCCCGCGCTGCCCGCCGAACCGGTACCGCCGGAGGCGTCGGAGCCTCCGGCCACGTCGGACCCGCCCGAGCCGGACCCGGAACCGGCCGGGCCCGCGCCCCCGGAGTCCGTGCCGCCCGTGGCCACCGATCCGCCCGCGTCCGTACCACCGGCGTCCTTGCCGCCGGCCGTGGTCGAACCGCCGGTCGTGGTCGATCCGCCGGAGCCCTTGCCGGGACCGGCCTCCACATTGCTGCCGGGCGCGGGGCAGGCGCTCCCGGTGAGCCGGCAGATCGCGTCCTGGAGCCCGCCGGTCAGCTGGGCTCCGATCCCCGTGACGACGAGTCCGCCGATGAGGGCCACGACGACCAGGACCATGCCCAGGTATTCCATCGCGGTCTGACCCGCGTCGTCCCGGCGCCACCGGATCATGCGCGCGATGCTGAACCGCCGGTGCGGAAGGCGCTGTTCGAGCGGCAGGTCGAACCATTCGCGGGAGCTCGCCCGGAACAGCAGTACGACGACGGCGACCGGCATCACCAGCTGGGTGACACCACGCCCGCCGCCGTCCTGGCCGAGGGTCGCCAGCGCGCCCAGGGTGAGCCAGACGTGCACAGCCAGCAGTCCGCGCCAGACCCAGACACCGCCGGTGCGCAGATACAGCGAGAGCACGAACCCGATCACGCTCGGCAGCGCCGCGTACAGCAGCAGCCCGAACAACTGGCCGTCGACCTCGTCGACCGCCGATGCCACGGTCATCACACCGACGCCGCCCACGACCGCGGCGGCGAAGAGGAGCCGTACGAGGATCAGCACCGCCTGCAACGGGCGCGGCAGGGACCGTCTGCCCTGTCCACCCACGGCGACGCCCCCGCCCGCGCCACCCGAAACCGCAAATCCGCCTATGCCAGACACGACGAGTCCCCCACCTTGCCGGTGTACGGCCACAGTTCAGCCACTCCACGCATCGGACCACACCGGCACCCATCGGGGCATGGGCCTCAGGACCCAATGCAAGGCTCAAAGTCGGCGCTACCGGACGGGGATCCGGCTGCCGGACAGGAGATCCGGCTACCGGACGGGGACCTCGCTCCCGAAGAGCATCCAGGGCGACTGGTCGTACGAGGCCACCCCGGCCAACTGCGGCTGCATCGCGGCTATCTCGTGCCGCACGGCCAGGGTGTCCGGCCAGCTGTCGAAGAACGTGGTGCCGCTGACGACGACGCCGCTCCAGTCCGTCGCCACCGAGGCTCCCTCGCGGTCGACGACGAAACCGATGCAGAGCACCGACGCCCGCCCTATCGCCTCCCTGATCGCCCGCGCGGCAGCCTCCTGCTCGTCCCGGGTCAGCCGGCCGAAGCCGAATTCGAGCGCGACGACTCCGTCCCGCATCCGGCGGACGCGGGCGGGAACTTCGGTTCCGCTGTTCATCCACAGCACGAAGTCGACGCTGTCGAGCCGCTGGAGTCCGGCGAGGAGCACGAGCTGCTCCCTGGTCACCCACGACGGGGTGCCGTGCGGTCCCGGCCCCGGGCCGAGCAGCGTGACCCGTCTGGTCACCGGGTGGCTGAGCCGCAGCCCCGCGGCGTCGAGATCATTGAAGAGCGACTCGGAGTCCGGTCGGCTCCAGCCGAGGTGGTACGAGTAGAAGAAACCGTCACTCATCGACACATCACCCCATGCGAGACAGGTGGAGCGTGCAGTTCCAGATATCTGCGGGCACGCCGGACAGGCGCTCGTGGCAAGCGCCGGTCGGGTGGCTCACAGTCGGTCGTGCACGAGCGTAATGAGGCCGGATCGCCGGGGCGTGGGCCCACGGACCCAGGGGCGGGCCCCATTGGACAATGCGGTGGACAGCGGACGGCCCGTCGCCCATCGTGTACGGCGATGACACGCACCGATTCGCCTCCCGCCTGGGACGAGCGCACTCAGCTGGCCACCTTTCTCGACTACGTACGCGACACCGCACGCGCCAAGTGCGAGGGCGTCTCGCCGGAGGACGCCCGCAGGGCTCCGCTTCCCGGCTCGCCCCTGATGACGATCGCCGGGCTGATCAACCACCTGAGCTGGGTGGAGTACCACTGGTTCGAGGTGTCCTTCCTCGGCGGCCCGGACGAGGGCCCGTGGACCGACGAGGACCCCGACCGCGAGATGCGCATCGCGGTGGACATGCCGCTCGCCGATGTGCTTTCGCTCTACGAGGAACGGACCGCCCGCTACAGCGAGTTGGTCGCCGCCACCGACCTGGACACCCGGGCCGCACAGCCGCGCCGCGACGGCACGCATCCCGATCTGCGCTGGATCGTCCTGCATCTGATCGAGGAGACCGCCCGGCACAACGGGCACCTCGACATGATCCGGGAGATCGTGGACGGCACCACCGGCGTGTAGACCCGCCCGTTCGGCGGTGGGGTACGTGGCGCACCCCACCGCCGTCGGCTATCCGATCCCGGCGACGGCGGGGGCGATGTGCTCGGCGATCCGGTGGGTGAAGCTGACCGGGTGACGGTCGGGCAGCACCTGGATCTCGCCGATGCCCAGGCCCGCGTACGCCTCCGCGTCGGCGAGGAACGCGGCCGGCCTGTCCAGGACCGGGCCGCCGTACATCACGGTCTTCGTGATGGCGTCGTAGTCACGGTCCTCCGCATCGCAGTGCGCCCGCAGCACGTCGAGCTTGTGGGCCACTTCCTCCTGACCGGTGGCGAAGAGGTTGCACGCGTCCGCGTAGCGGGCGACCAGGAGCAGGGTCTTCCGCTCGCCCCCGCCGCCGATCATGATCGGCGGGTGCCCGCCGATCGGCTCGGGGACACACAGCGTCTCCGCGAGCCGGTAGTGCCGGCCCCGGAACGGGCCGTTGTCGTCGCTCCACATCTGGAGACAGATGCGGATGGTCTCCTCCAGCCGCTCGAACCGCTCGGCGACCGGGACCACCGGTACGCCGAGCCCGTACTGCTCGCGCTCGTACCAGGAGGCGCCGATGCCCAGCCTGGCCCTGCCGCCGGACAGCACATCGAGGCTGGTGACGATCTTCGCCAGCAGTCCGGGGTGCCGGTACATCACGCCCGTGACCATCAGCCCGAGCGTCATCCGCTCGCTCACCGCCGCCACGTAGCCGAGGGTGGTGTACCCCTCCAGCATCGGTTCGTCGGCGACGCTCTGCCCGGTCTCCATCTGGAAGTAGTGGTCCATCACGCTGAAGGACGCGATCCCGGCCTGTTCGGCGACCCGTACCGATTCCGCGAGGGTGGGCGCGATGAGCGCCGGGTCGGCGGGTGTGGAGTAGTTCCAGTAGTGCAGGCCGAGCTTCATGTCCGCCCTCCGAAGGCCGAGGGGGCTCGGGCGCGGGACTTCGGCGCCGTCGCGGCCGGTGATCTCACGCTACGCGCGGCGGCATCCATCGGCACGTCGGGCGGGTGCCGTCGGACGGCGTGCCGGGCGGGCACCGCCGAACTCACTACGGTTTCAAAATATCCGAATCGGAAGTACTTCTCCTATGCTGGGAGCCATGGAGACCACGCGCGAGCCGGCCCCCGGCAGCGACTCGATCGACCGGCACATCTCCCGATGGCGACGGGAGGTCCCCGACCTGGACCCGGTGGTCGAGGGCGCCGTCACCCGGATGCAGATGCTGGTCCAGTACCTCCAGGGCCGCAAGGAGGCCGGGCTCGCGCAGCACAGGCTGAAGATGTGGGAGTACGAGATCCTCTGGCGGCTGCGCTCCGCCGGCGAGCAGTACCGGATGACACCGAGCCAGCTGGCCGAGGGCCTGGGCACCCATCCGGCAACGCTGACGAACCGGCTGGACCGCCTGGCGAAGTCCGGTTACGTGACCAGGGAGCCCGCACCGGAGGACCGCCGGAGCCTGCTCGTCGCACTGACCGAGAAGGGACGCGACACCTGGGCATCCACGATCGGCGATCAGATGGCGACCGAACGCGCGCTCCTGGCCCCGCTGGACGAGGCGGAGCGGGAGCAACTCGTCGTCCTGCTCCGCAAGATCGCCTCGGCGGCGGAGTCCGACGGCCCGCCGCTCATGCCGTCCCCCGGCTGAGCGGGCACGCCGCGACCACGAAACGGCCGATGCCGAGAGGAATCGCCCGTGTGCGCCCACGGTTCACCACGACTCGGCACCACGGGTTGGATACCTCAACTATCTTGCTCCCGTGGACCAGTTGACCGCCGAAGATCCGACGCACATCGGCCCCTACCGCCTGATAGCCCGACTGGGCGCGGGCGGCATGGGTCTGGTGTACCTCGGCCGTTCCGAAGCCGGACGGACCGTGGCCGTGAAGGTGGTGCAGGCCGAGCACGCCCAGCACCCCGAATTCCGCAAGCGGTTCACCCGCGAGGTGGCGGCCGCCCGCCGGGTGGGCGGGACCTGGACGGCGGCCGTGCTCGACGCCGACACCGAGGCACAGGTGCCGTGGGTCGCGACCCAGTACATCCCCGGGCCCGACCTGACCACCGTGGTCGCCAAGGACTTCGGGCCGCTGCCCGAGCACTCGGTCCGCACCCTCGCCAACCGCCTGGCCACGGCCCTGGAGTCGGTGCACGGCGCGGGTCTGATCCACCGCGACCTGAAGCCGTCCAACGTGCTGGTGACGGTGGACGGGCCACGGGTGATCGACTTCGGGATCGCGCGGGCCATGGACAGCCTCGCCGGGGACAGCCTGCACACCCGCACCGGAATGCTGATCGGCTCCCCCGGTTTCATGTCCCCCGAGCAGGTGCGCGGCCTGGAACTCACCCCGGCCAGTGACGTGTTCTGCCTGGGGGCCGTGCTGGTCCACGCCGCCACCGGCCGCCTTCTCTTCGGCGCCACGGAGACCGGACTGAACGCGCACCTCTTCCGGGTCGCGGAGGAGGAGGCGGACCTGACCGGCGTACCGGAGTCGCTCGTCGACCTCGTACGCGCCTGTCTGCACAAGGACCCGGCGCAACGGCCCACGCCCGCCGACGTGGCCACCCGTACGGCCGGTGACCAGGACGGCGAGTGGCTGCCCGGTGCGGTGCTGGCCCAACTGGGGCGGCACGCTGCGCAGTTGCTGGACTTCGCTCCGGAGACGCGGGCCACGCGGCCGGATCCACGGGTGCCGGCGCAGGCCCGGCCCGTTCCGGCGCAGCCCGTTCCGGCGCAGCCCGTTCCGGCGCAGCCCGTTCCGGCGCAGCCCGTTCCGGCGCAGCCCGCGTACGCCCCGACGGCACCGGCGGACGGTGTGCCGGCACCCGGGTCCGGGCCGTCCCTGAGCAAGGCACCCGGGGGCGGCCTGCCGGCGGCCCCTGCCCCGGCGGCCGCCCCGGCTCCGCACCCGATGCGGTGGTGGGGCCTCGGGATGGCCGCACTGGCCCAGCTGCTGGTGCTGATCGGCACGTCGATCACGAGCATCGCGCTGCCGGCCATCCAGGCCGATCTGGGTGCCTCCGTCGACGACATGCGCCTGATCTCCACCGCCTACATGCTGTCCTTCGGCCTGTTGCTGCTGCTCGGCGGGCACCTGGGCGATCTCCTGGGCCGCAAACGGGTGTTCGTCATCGGCGCGGCCGGTCTCGCCGCGGCCTTCGTGATCGGCGGGCTGGCCCCCTCCGCCGATCTGCTCATCCTCGCCGGTGCGCTCCAGGGTATGTCCGCCGCGCTGCTCTCGTCGTCCGCGCTGGCCCTGGTCTCCGCCGGATTCAGCGACCCGAGGGAACGCGGCAGGGCCTTCGGTGTCTACGCCGCGGTCGCCGGGGGTGGCCTGGTGTTCGGCGTGTTCGCGAGCGCCACGCTGGTCGACACCCTGGCCTGGCACATGTGCATGTACGTCAGTGCCTTGCTCGCCCTGGTCATCGCGGTCTGCGCGGCCCCTCTGGTGCACGACCCCCACCCGGCCCGCACTCCTGCCCGTCCGGACGTGACGGGCCTGGCGATCGGCTCCGTCGCGCTCATCGCCCTCGCCCTCGGCTTCGACCGGGCCCAGGCGACGGGCTGGACCACCCTTCCGACCCTGATTCTCCTCGCGGGCGGCACCCTGTTGCTGCTGGCCTTCGCGTGGCAGCAGACCGTTTCGCACCGTTCGATCGTCCCGGCGGGCGTACTCAGGGACCGTGACCGTGCGGGCTCCCTCCTCGCCCTGTTCGTCCTCGGCCTGAGCCTGTTCGTCACGTTCCTGGTCGTGAACAGGTACCTCCAGGCCATCCTCGAATACTCCCCGGCCCACAGCGGCAAGGCCCTGCTGCCCATGGCCGGCGCCACCGTCCTCGCCGCCACCCAGGTCTCCGCCCGTCTGTGCCACCGGCTGGCACCCCGCAACCTGATCGTGCCGGGCCTGCTCCTGACGGCGGTCGGTCTGGCGCTCCTGACCTCCATCGAAGTCGATGCGGGCGGCTCGTACACCGCCCAGGTGCTGCCGGGCACACTGCTCATCGGCTTCGGTGCCGGACTCGCCCTCACGCCGCTGTTCACCACCGTGACCGGCGGAGTTGCCGCGCAGGATTCCGGCGGGACCTCGGCGATGGTCCTCGCGGCCCAGAACGTGGGTGTGTGGGCCGCCTGGCCCCTGTTCACCGGTGTCCTCGCCTCGACGACCTCCGATCGGCTGAGCGGCATGCCGAACGCCTCCGCCTCGGTGATCGAAGCGGCCGAGGCCGGCTTCCCGCTCAGCCCGAACGACGTGATCGGCAGCGCGGTGGAGAGCGGATACACCGCGGTCCTCTGGTGGACGGTCGGTCTCACCCTGCTCGCCAGCGCGCTCGCCGGACTGCTGGTCACGGCCAGGGCACCGCAACGGTGATGGCGGCGAGCGACTCCAACGATCAACCCTGATAGCCGAGTTGCGCGTCACAGGCACCGAGCGGGGCGACACCGCGCCCCCTCGGTGACCCGGAGGCAAGACGTATGAGGCAACGGACCGCACGTATCTCCTCGCTCGCCCTGGCGGTGGCCGCGACCGTGGGGGCGGCCGCGTCCGGCCCTTCCGCACAAGCGGCCCCCGCGTCCGGCCCTTCCGCACAAGCGGCCCCCGCGTTCGGCGCACCCGGGCACGAGGCGACCCGGGCAGCGTTGCGGGCCGTGGTGGAGAAGGGCGGGCTGCCCGGCGTGGCCGCCATGACACGGGACGGCAGGGGCGGCTGGTACGGGGCGGCCGGTCACGCCGACACCGCTACCGGTCGCGAGCGCTCCCCGGGCGACCACTTCCGCGGGGCCAGCATCACCAAGACGTTCGTCGCGACCGTCCTGCTCCAGCTGGAGGCGGAGGGGAGGCTGAGCCTCGACGACACGGTCGAGCACTGGCTGCCCGGCCTGGTGCGGGGCAACGGGTACGACGGGAACCGGATCACCCTGCGCGCGCTCCTCAACCACACCAGCGGCATCGCCGACCACACCTCGGACCCCGCGTTCATACACGATGCCGCCGGCCCCGGCTTCCCCGAGCACCGGTACGACACCCATACGCCCGAGGAGCTGGTGGCGGTGGCGCTGAAGCACCCGCCGGTCCCCGACCCGGAGAAGACACCGCTGTACTCGAACACCAACTACGTCCTGGCCGGGATGGTCATCGAGAGGGCGACGGGCCGCTCGTACGCCCAGGAGACCACCCGCCGCATCATCCGGCCGCTGAAGCTGCGCGGCACGTCGTTCCCCGGCACGGCGCCGCGGCTGCCCGACCCGCACCCCGTCGGCTACTCCCGCCTCCACCAGGAGGCCCCCGACGCCGAGATCCACGACGCCACCGAGCAGAACATGACCTGGCTGGGCGCGTCCGGCGACATCATCTCCACCGGAGGCGACCTCAACCGCTTCCAACGCGCCCTGATGAGTGGGAGGTTGCTGCCGCCCACACAGATGGCGGAGATGCTCGACGAGGTACCGCTGGGCGACGGGACCGGGTACGGGCTCGGCGTCGAGTTCGCGCAGTTGTCCTGCGGCGTGAAGGTGGTGGGCAAGAGCGGCCGTACGAACGGTTCCCTCTCGGCGATGGTCGGCACGCAGGACGGGAAGCATCAGCTGACGTTCAACATCAACGGTGACTGGCTGCAGAACGGGGCGGTGTACGTCGATGTGATCGAGGCCGAGTTCTGCGGCAAGTCCCCGACGCACGGGTCCCGCGCCGGGCAGGCGCTGGTGCCCTGAGACCCGGGACCGGAGAGACGGAAGGGCTCCACCCGGGTCACGGGTGGAGCCCTTCCTGCCGGATGTGCAGCCGGCCGGGTGTGCGGCCGGCCGGGCTAGTGCTGAGCGGTGCGCCGTCGGCGCATCCACCACATGAGGCCGCCGCCGGCCGCCGCGAGCACGGCGGCGATGCCTGCGATCAGGCCGACGGGAGTGTCGCTGCCGGTGTGGGCGAGATCGCCGTCAGGGCTGCCCGGCCCGGATGTGGCCGGGGGCTGTCCGCCGTTGCTGTGGGTCGGGTCCGGCGTGCCCGGTGTGGAGGGCTTGCCGGTCGGGGTCGGCTTGCCGGTGTGCGACGGGGTGGGAGTGGGGTCGCCGCCCGGGTCCTCGCCGCTCCCGTCACCGCCGGGCCCGGCACCGAGGTAGAGGGTGTCGGTGTCCCGGTAGGAGGTGTCGTCGGATTCGCGGGAGTTGCGGGTGGTGTTGTCCAGGTCCCGGTTCTCCAGGTCGAAGCGCGCCTTACTGATGTTGCGCTTGGGCTGCTTGGAGAAGTCGACACCGCCGACGCCCTGCTTGTAGATCTTGCCGCCGTACTTCAGCTCGAACCACTCGATGCCCTCCTTGATCGTCTTCATGTACTTGTCCCAGACCATTTCGCGGGTCCAGTCCTGGTACGGGGCCCGGATCGGCCACGCGGAGACGTCGTTGGAGTTGATGATCCGGTGGAAGTCTGTCGGGGACTTGGCGTCGGTCTGGCGGATGTACTCGGCGGCGACGCGGGCGTTGTAGACGGCGCGCAGATCGGCGTACTTGGGGTCCTTGTTCACCCGCTCCTGGATGACCGGGACGATGTTGGCGTTGACCGACACCTCGATCTGCTTCTTCTCGGCGTCCGAGAGGTCGGTGCACTCGGTGGAGCCGGGGACGGTGTAGTCGACGTCCAGCCACTGGGCGGACACGTCCATCGGCGAGTCGAGGATGTAGATCCCGCCGTCCTGCTCGCGGACCTTCGCCTCGTCGGGCTCGATCCAGAACCGGGTACCGGGGAAGCAGGGTATGCCGTTGCGGCGCGGCGCGGTGTCCCAGTAGCGCTTGCCCTCGGCGTGCTTGTCCGGGTTCAGCGCCTCGGAGAAGTCGTACTTCATGAGCAGGTCCGCGTCGAGAAGGACTCGGCCGGCGTCGGTCTTGCCGAACTTCGTGTCCATGACCTTGCCCGGCTGGTCCGGGTTCAGGTTGACCCAGAACTTGTCGGGGGTCAGCGCGAGCCAGGTGAACAGGGCGTCGGAGGAGAGCTGCATCCTCCTCTCACCGCCGAAGCCGGGGTTGTTGTCCGGGTCGGGCATCTGGTCGGCACGCATGGAGTACTGCATGCCCTTGCCCTTGCCGAGGCCACCGACGTAGCGGAGCTCCATGGTGGTGAAGTCGACGCCGCCGGGGCCGCCCCTGGGGAGGGTGCCCCTCGGGTCGAGGCGGTTGGCGTCCCGCTGGAAGCGCTTGGCCTCCTCCAGGGTCTTCCCGGAGGAGATGGCGCGCTGGTTGGCGGGGCCGCGGGTGCCGCAGTTGTTGGCGCCGGCCGCCATGAGCTGCGTCTGGGTGCCGCCGGTCTGGCAGGCGGGGGCGAACCACCGCTGGTGGTCGGAGAACCCGCGGATCGGGGTGGTCTTGGGCACCGGGTTGTAGAACCGCTGGTTGCCGCGGACCTGGCCGCTCTTGCCGCCCCGCATGGCGCGGACATCGCGTTCCAGGTCGTTGATGTGCTTGACCTGGCCCTGGGTGAACTTCTTGGCGCCGGTGAAGCGGAAGGTGTGCTTGGGCATCGACTTGGCGACGACCCGGTCCTTCGCGAGCTGCTTGGCGGTCAGCTTGCTGTTGGACTTGAACTCGTTGAACTCTTTGGTCTTCTTGTTGTAGGCGTCGTAGCGGCGCTCACCGACCTTGTCGCCGTTCTTGTCGAACAGTTCGACGGTGACCTCGCACAGCCAGTCCGGACCGATCAGGCGGTAGTCCTTGACGAGCTGACGCTCGAAGCCGGAGCCCTTGTGGTTGTTGATCTGGTTGCGGATGTACCGCTTGTCGAACCAGTGCTTGAACCCCAGGCCCTCCTTGTTGGCGAAGTACCGGGCGTAGATCTCCATGGCCCGGTCCTCGGGCTTCTTGGAGAGGTCGGCGGCCTTCTTCCAGGCCGCCACGTTCTTCTCCAGGTCGCCGGGGACCTTCGACAGTGCCTGCGTCTTCTCGGCGGCCGTCGGCGTCTTCAGGCCGTCGTAGGCCTGGCCCGGCAGGTCGTACTCGAACTTCCGCGGTAGGGCGCTGTCCTTGTGGAGGTTGCCGGTCAGGTCGTTGGGGAACCCGGAGTTCGCCGGGGTTTTCGCGGCGGGCGGGAGATTGTTGCGGGTGTCGCAGCGCTGGCCGGAGCCGGGCTTCATCTTCGCCGAGACCGGCGGCAGCTTCGGCGGAGCGGCCTGGACGGCCGGCAGCCCGGTCATGGTGACGGCCGCGGTCAGGCCGAAGGCGGCCGTGAAACGGGCCGCGAACCGCCACCGGGACGGTATGCGGAGCAGTTTGTTCAAGAGCTCGTCTTTCCCTCGGATGGGGCCTGAGGGGTTGTGGGCGGCACGTTGGGCCCCCGTGACGTGTACGCGCCGCCCGGACACCATAGCCACAACTACGCCTGGGTAAAGAGGAGTTAATGGCGTGTCGGCACCACAGCTTCTCGCCCCCTTCACACCGTGGTCGCCGGCTCCCCGCGCCTTGGAGGTTGCGCGGACAGACGTGCGTTCGCGCGTTGATGGGCGGCGGGGTACGCGCGGGGTCGGGGGCGGGGCCGGGCCCGGTCGTGGGCGGGCCCGGGCCGGGGCCGGGGCCCGGGATGGGTCGGGCTCGGCTGGTCAGGGGCGGGCCCGGGCCGACTGCCTCGTTCACGCTGCGCTTAATTCACCGTCGGCGGAAGCACCTGGACATCCACCGGCCTGTTGTTAGCGTCGAAACATGGAATTCTTCCAGGTCACCCCCACTGTCTGGCAGCTGGCCCTCCCGGTCGGGCACGTCCACTTCGTGCGTGTGCCGGACGGCTACGCGCTGATCGACACCGCCGTCCCCGGCTCCGCTCCCGTGATCCTCGATGCCCTGACCCGGCTCGGCGGCCGTCCGGAAGACCTGCGGCACATCGTGCTCACCCACTCCCACATCGACCACATGGGATCGGCCGCCGATCTGGTCGAGGCCACCGGCGCCCGCGTCCTCGCCGGAGCCATGGACGCCCCGGTCATCCGTGGCACCGTCCCCGAACCCCAACCGGTGTACACATCCCCGGAACACGCGCTGCACGAGCAGATCATGGCGGGCTTCGCCGAAACGGACGTCCGGCCCCCGCGACATGTGCCGGTGGATGTGGAACTGCACGACGGGGACACCATCGACGGCTGGGGCGAGCCCGTCCACGTCCTGCACGTGCCCGGACACACCCCGGGAAGCATCGCGCTGCACCTCCCCTCCAGCGGGGTGCTCTTCCCGGGCGACAACATCGCCACCGTGGAGGGCCGGGCGATCCTCGGCCCGTTCAACGTGGACAGGGAGCAGGCCATCGCCTCCTTCCGACGGCTGGCGTCGCTGGATGTGGAAACGCTGTGCGTCCCGCACGGCGAGCCGGTGTCGAAGGGTGCGAGCGCGGTGCTGCGGGCGGCGACTCCGGAGAACGACTGGGTGTGAGTCGGACCCCTCAGCCGAAGTACAGGCCCTCCATCGAGCTGACGGACAGATCGCTGTGCTGTACGCGGAAGGCGGTCGTCTGTATCTCCTCCCACCCCCAGGGGTCGGACTGCCCCAGTGCCAGGCCGGCCAGCGAGGCCCATTCGACCTCGTGGACGGGCTGGTCCATGTCGATGTCGGCGGCGGTGAGCATCCAACTGCTCAGGCCGAGCGAGGCGATGACGGCGTAGGGGTCGCCCAGGACGACGAACGGTTCGTCGTCGGGCCAGCCGGAGGCGTGGAACATGGCGCCGTCGGGGAGCATCACGACGGTTTCGGTGTGTTCCATTCCGCCGTAGTAGGTGACGTGGCCCACGATCCGCGCCGCGGGGAAGCGCTTCCGCATCCGTTCGGCTTCGCCCAGCAGTGGGTTTCCGTTGCCGTCGTCGGCGAAGACCGGAGTGCAGACGGCCCGCATGCCGCCCCACGCGGCGGCATGGACGATGTCCAGGTCGGAACGGACCGACGAGGGCAGCGGTGTCTGCACGGAACGCGGCCCGAGATCGTCCAGGACCGCCTCGATGCCGTCGACCGACTCGACGAACTGGCGTGCCTGCTCAGGGTCGTTGGCCGGGAGGCTGCGGGCGTCGATGTCGAGCGGTGGCTGAGCCACGGTGAGATGACACAGGCCCAACGAGCCGCGAACGGTCCGGTCCGGGGCGGAAGTCCAGTACTTGGTATCGGTCATGCGGGCCACCGTAGTCGGGCGGTGAAGCGTGGCTCTCCCGGCGCGAACCCGGGAAGCCGGGAAGCCGGGAAGCCGGGTTCGCCGGGAAACCCGCGAAGCCAGGGCCGGACTACGGGCCCCACCCGTAGTCCGGCCCGTCCGGCCCGTCCGACCCTGACCCGTCGGACACGTCCTGAGCCCATAGGACACGTCCTATGCCCATGGGACACGTCCTATGCCCGTGGGACGTCCCTGACGAACACGATCCCGTCCGCGTCGCCGTCCGCCAGCCGGACCGGGTCGAGCGGGGCGTAGCCGAACCAGGGTGATACGCGGGCGGCAGGCGGCATATCGCCGAGGGCGGCGGCCAGTCGGCGGGCGTCGAGGACGCACCGGTCCTCCGGGAGCGCGTACAGGAGCCCTTCGACGGTGTCCGGCGGCGGGGCGTCCACACCCTGGTGCCGGATCGTCCCGAGGGCCGTCGCCACGAAGGCGTACTCCTCACCCAGCCGAGCGCTCACCAGCGCACCTGCGCCCCACCACTCCAGCTGCGCCCCGCCCATCCGCATCGTGCTGCTCCCCCGCTGAAGGTGCGAGTTGTGGGCGTGGGCGAGTACCGGGCCCCGTTCGGCGAGGGCGAGGAGGTTGTGGGCCATCATCTGGTCCCGCAGGCCGACAAGCCGGGTCAGGCGGGCCGGTGAGGGGTCGGCCATCCAGTGGTGGTAGCGCAGCAGGCCGATCGCGGTACGTCCGTACAGTTGCGCCCGGTCCCGTTCGTCCCGCGAGGCCGTCGCGGTCAGGTGCGGTGCCTGCGCGTCGAGCAGGGCCACCAGGTCGTCTGCGAGCAGCCGCAGCCGGCCGGCCTCGGCCGACTGTCCGGCGGAGCGGGAGGGGTCCATCATCGCGGCGGGCTCGGTCCACCGGTCGTCGGCGCCGAGCAGGCGGTCGAGCACCTCCGCGGTGCAGGGGAGCAGGTCCGCGTCCACCCTGGCCGCGAGGTAGCCGTGGAGCGCGGTGAGGGCCTGCCGGGGACTCGCGGCGTGGGTGATCTCCAGCGGGCCGTCGAACCCGGCGAAGCGGAGCCGTTCGGACGCGGGCCGGCCGTCGTTGTCGGCGCGGACGTTGTGGGCGCGCATCCAGCGCACCAACTCGCGGTTGCCCTCGAAGGCGCCCCAGCCGTGGCTGAATCCGTGCTCCATGGCCTCGTCGAGAGTGCCCGCGCCCGAGGTGACGTAGTCGTCCACCACCTGGCCCATCAGGCAGTCGCTCTCGATGGTGATGGTCCGGTAGCCCTCCTGCTCGACGAGTTGCCGGAAGAGCTCGTTGCGCACGTCGAGCAGGGTGTCCTCGCCGTGGGTGGGCTCGCCCAGGGCGAGCAGCCGGGGCCGGCCGGGGAGCAGCCGCGTGACAGCGGCAGCATCGACGGCATGGGCGATGTCCGTGATGTGGGTGGCGATGTCGGTAGCCATGCCTTCAACGCTATCGTTGAACCTTCGGTTGAAACTTTCCCGCGATATCGGCAGGACCATGGGGCAGAACCTTAAAAGTGGTGATCGGCTCAGGCCGGTCGATCTGGCGCGCGAGCACGGCCTGTCCACGCAGGCGGTCAGGAACTACGAGGAGGCCGGCATCCTCCCGGCCGCCGATCGCACGCCCCACGGCTACCGCGCCTACACCCCGCTGCACGCGGGCGCCCTGCGCGCGTTCCTCGCCCTGGTCCCCGGCCACGGCCACGGAACGGCGACGTCGATCATGCGGGCGGTGAACCGGGACGCGGTGGACGAGGCATTGCACCTCATCGACGAGAGCCACGCCCAGCTCCTCGACGACCGCCAGACCCTCCGCGCCGTGGAACGCGCCCTCCGGGACCTGGACGGCGCCGCGGGGTCGGGGCCGGGGTCCGTCCCCGCTACCGGGTCCGGGCGCGGGAGCACGTTCATCGGGCCACTGGCGAGGCAGCTCGGAATCCGGCCCGCGACACTGCGCAAGTGGGAGCGCGCCGGACTGGTGCTCCCGCCCCGCGACCCGGGGACCGGATACCGCGTCTACGACGAGGCTGCCGTACGGGACGCCCGGCTGATCCACCAACTCCGCCGGGGCGGCTACCTGTTGGAACAGATCGCCCCACTGATCGCCCAGGTGCGCGCGGCGGGCGGCCCGGAGCCGCTGGAGGCCACCCTGCGCGGCTGGCACGCCCGGCTTTCCGCCCGGGGGCGAGCGATGCTGTCCGGGGCGGCCGAACTGGAGGCGTACCTCCGCAAGACGGAGTCCTTGATCCGCACCGGACCGATGAGTTCCTCGTAACCCCGCAGTCAGCACACAAGTAAGCAAGCAATGGTTCGTGAAGCAAGGAGTCCCAGGATGCGCACCCTGATCAGTACCGCCTTCGTCTCGCTCGACGGTGTGGTGGAGGCCCCGGGCGGCGAGCCCGGCTACCGGAACTCCGGGTGGACGTTCAAGGACATGGAGTTCGTCCCGGAGGCGTTCGAGATCAAGGGCCGGGAGCAGCAGGAGGCCGCCGCGATGATGATGGGCCGGGTCAGCTACGAGGCGTTCAGCCCGGTGTGGCCGGACATGGCGGACTTCGCCGACTACAAGCAGATGCCGAAGTACGTGGTCTCCACCACCCTCACCGAGGACGACCTGGTCTCCAACTGGGGCGAGACCACGATCCTGCGCTCACTCGACGAGATCGCCGCCCTGAAGGAGACCGACGGCGGCCCGATCATCATCCACGGCAGCGCCACCCTCACCCGGAACCTCTCGGACGCCGGCCTGATCGACCGCTACCACCTCCTCGTCTTCCCGCTGCTGCTCGGCGCGGGCAAGCGCCTGTTCAGCGACACGGACAAGGACACCCAGAAGCTGAAGCTCGTCGAGCACGCGGCGTACTCGAACGGCCTGCAGATGAACGTCTTCGACGTCGTCCGCTGACGCCCCGCCGCAGTGGGCGCCGCATCTGGACTCCGGCCGGTGGACGCGCGTACCCCCTGTGGTGTGATGACCCCGTGAACCGCCCCGTGAACCGCGCCGCGAGCAGCGCCGTGGAGGAGACCAACCGCCGCATGCTCCGGGCGCGGGACGCGATGGACCGCGCCTATGCGCAGCCACTGGACGTCCCGGCCCTGGCCCGGATCGCGCACGTGTCGCAGGCCCACTTCACCCGTACGTTCCGGGCCACGTTCGGCGAGACACCCCACCGCTATCTGCAACGCCGCCGCGTCGAGCGTGCGATGTTCCTGCTGCGGGAGACCGACCGCAGCGTGACGGACATCAGCTACGAGGTCGGCTTCGGGAGCCCGGGGACGTTCAGCCGTACGTTCCACGACATCGTCGGCCGCTCGCCCAGGACGTACCGCAAGGAATCGACGGCCACGGGCGTCCCGACGTGCTTCACCATGGCCTGGATGCGCCCGAGCAGCTGAGCAGTTTTGGATAAGTTCTTTCCGAGCCTGCCCCGTAGCGTGATGCACATGTTCAACGCCATCACGCAATCACAGATCTACGTCCTCGACCAGGACGAGGCCCTCGACTTCTACGTCGGCAAGCTCGGCCTGGAGGTCAGCGCCGATGTCCAGCTGGGCTTCATGCGCTGGCTGACCGTCAGTGTCCCCGGACACCCCGAACGCCAGATCCTGCTGGAGAAGCCGGGTGCCCCGGCCATGTCCGAGGAAACGGCGCAGCAGGTACGCGAGTTGGTGACCAAGGGTGCGATGGGCGGCTGGCTCATCTTCACCACTGACGACTGCCGCAAGACGTACGAGACGCTGCTGGCCCAGGGCGTCGAGTTCACCGAGGAGCCCACCGACCGCCCGTACGGGACCGACTGCGGCCTGCGCGACCCCTTCGGCAACCGCATCCGCTTCACCCAGCCGAAGGGCTGAGCGCCTGTTGCAGCCGGACAACGACAGGGGCCCGGCACCGCGAGACTCACGCGGTGCCGGGCCCCTGCGCGGTCGCGGGCGGCCCCAGGGCGTCATCCATGGTTGGCCAGGAACACGGCCCCCATGATCAGGAGGATTCCGCAGCCGAAGACCGCACCGATCCCAGGGTTCCGTCGCTGCACGGCAGTCCGGCCGAGCATCCCCAGAACCGGAATCCAACCGGCCGCATAAACGACCCAGGCGATTTTCGGCATCACCGGACTGGAATCCGCTTTGAACAGCACCCACGCCACAAACACAAAGAGAGCCGGTGCAGCCCACAGGTTGCGCTCGATCGTTTCCTGACGTTCCGACAACGAGATCCCCCGGTCAAGTAAGTGCGCGGCTGTACAGGAAGCTGCCGATCAAGTACGCCCCACACCCCTATCCTCGCGGCCTTGATCGCAGATATCCACACCTGCTCTCCACAACCCTCCGACCCGTCAACGAGGCAGCATCACCCATGACTTGATACCCAACTGCGGCGGCTGCGCCTCGCAGACGCCCCATTCCCCGCCCCAGTCGTCGACCACGGCCGCCAGCAACCACAACGCCCGCCGTCGCCGTGTCTCGCAGAGCGTCGCCAGGTCACGATCGCCGTGGTGCGGATGCCGGTCCCAGACGAGAAGACGGATCGCGTCACTCCGGTGCCGCAGGGAGACGTAGAGCTCCCGCCCCGGGCTCATCCTGGCGGTGACCGCGACGAGTTCGGCGACGGCATACGTGGCGGGCCAGACGTACGGGGCGAGCCCGTTGGCCTCCAACGCGGCGGCGACGGCGGTACGCCCGACGAACGCACTGCGCACGTCCCCGGGGAGCGTGAAGCTGAGAGCGAGCCCTCGACCGGACCCGCCCGGCCGAGGGGCGGACTGCGGGGCCGGTCGCAGAGCGCGGTGGGAATACGGGGCCGGCGTGCGCGCCTCGGCAACGGCCGGGCAGAGCGGGGCACGTGGCGACGAATGCATGACTGACTCCCCTGGTGCGGGTGGCGGGTTGGCGGCATCTCTCTTTCGCGTGGGCGCGCACGGGTGGCTCACGTTGTTGTGTTGTGGACGAGCGGTGGCCTGTCTCCCTGACGCGGGACCGCCCCTCCCAGGGCAGGAGGTTGCGGGCAGGACCGCGTGATGCACTTCCGGCTCGTCAGCGCTGTGTGAGCGGTGCGTGACCTAACGTAGCGCAGCAATGGCACGCGTGCCGTTGAGTTGGAGGCAATTGCCTCCAATGTGTTGGACTGGGCACCCTCTGCGGCGGCAGACTGTCCCCACAGTCCGCGGAAGAGAGGGCCTATGCCAAGCAGTTCCACTCCGACAGAGCGCCAGAAGCGGCTCGGTGCCGAGCTGCGCAAGATGCGCGTCGCAGCCGAGGCAACCACCTCGTACGCGGCCGGACTACTGGGCATCGACCGGACGAAGATCTCGAACATGGAGGGCGGCGTCCGCCCGATTACGCCCGCTCGCGTGCGGACCTTGGCCTGCAACTACGCCTGTGCCGAGGCTCTCTACGTAGACGCACTCGCCAAAATGGCCGAGCAGCCCGAACGTGGGTGGTGGGAGCAGTACAGGGGCACTCTCCCGTCCGGCCTCCTGGACATCGCCGAACTGGAATGGCACGCAACGCGTATCCGCACTGCGCAGACCGTCCACCTTCCTGGCCTGCTCCACACCGACGGGTACGCCCGCGCGGTGTTCGGCGCCGTTCTGCCCGAACTGACCCGGCTGGAGATCGAACTGCGGGTCGCACACCGCATGGAACGGCAACAGGTACTCGACCGCGAAGTCCCCATCGCCTATGTGGGGTACGTACATGAGGCCGCCCTGCGCATGCAGTTCGGAGGCCGGGACGTCACGCGCGAGCAGTTGTTGCACCTGTGCGAGATGTCGGAGCGGGAACACATCGATGTGCGGGTGATCCCGGTGGACCGAGGCGCGTTCCCCGGAGCGGGACACGCACTCCTCTATGCCCACGGTGTTGTGCCCCAACTCGACACCGTGCAGCTCGACTCAGCTCACGGTCCCGAGTTCATGCACGCGGATGCGCAGCTGACCAAGTACCGCGCACATCTGGACTGGATGGAGGACGCCTCGCTGCCTTCCGGCGACTCCCGGGACTTCATTCGCGCCATCTCCCGTCAACTCTAAGGATGTTCAGCATGCCCGAGATCGACTGGGAAGAGCCGTACTGCGGCGAGGGGAACAACTGCTTCAGGCTCGGCACAGACAGGGAAGGCAATGGATTCATCGCCGTTCGCGGCGAGGAGGATCGTTACCTCGTCGACAGCCGCGAAGCGCTCCAGCAACTGATCCGCGACATCAAGGCCGGCAAGGCCGACCACCTGCTGTAGCCGGACGACGACAAGGGCCCGGCGCCACGCGATGTGCTCGCGGTGCCGGGCCCCTGCTGTGGCGCTGGTCCTCAGGAAGACGTGCCGCGCGGGAAGGAGACCTCCACGCGGCGGTTCTTCTTGCGACCCTCTTCCGAGCTGTTGTCGGCGATCGGGTACTGCTCGCCGTAGCCACGGATCTCGAAGGTGACGGTCGATCCGAGATCCTTCACCAGCACCGACTGCACCGCGTTGGCGCGCTGCTTGGACAGCACGTCGCCATGCTCCGACGAGCCGAGGTTGTCGGTGAAGCCGAAGACGCGCACCTTGGTGGCGTTCTGCTTCTTGATCTCGGCGGCGATGGCAGCGATGCGGGAGTTGGCCGCGGAGCTCAGCTTGGCACTGTCCTTGCCGAAGAGGACCTCGGCCTGGAGCGCGAACTTGATGTTCGCGTTGCTGTCCTCGCGACGCTCGTCGCCTCCCATGTCCTCGACCACCTGGACAATGTCGAGAACCTTGGCGGGGGCTAGCGTGCCACCCTCGGGCATCTTCAGGTCGGGGTCGTTGGGGTCAACCTTGACCGGGGGCACTGACGTCGCCTCAGTGCCGGGGGGCACACTGGGGCCGTCGTCGGCGATCGCGCTCGGCACCCCCAGGAAGGCGGCACTTGCCGTGAGCAGAGCGGCTGCGATGACATGGCCCGCAATCTGCGTTGGCCTGCGGCGTTTCAGGGAGTGGGTCATGTCGGTCATCACCCAGAGATCTTCAGCGACGCAGTGGCAAACGTCGGCAGCGTGAAGTCAACCTCAGTGCTGGTGGCGGGAGGAGCTGGGAACTGCATGAAGATGGGGACCGACCCTCCGGCCGAAATCGCTGTCAGCCCGGTTGTGCAGAGGCATCGCCCATCCGTGTCCCGAAGAATGTAGTAACGCTTCTTGCCAACCTTGTCCACAAGTGTCGCGCCCGCTACAGAATTCGGGTTACTGGCCACGATGGCGCTCTCACTACCCGACAGCTGAGAGCTGCTGCTAGCCGTGTCGCTCTCATTCTTGATCACTCCACTGACAGTAACGAACCCGCCACTATCGCGCTTTACCTCGTTGACGACAAGAATCAGCCCATCGCGACCATTGACCTGAGCGAGTTTCACACTCGGGTCCACGTTGTCCCCTGCCGCAGTGTCCTCCTGCTTCGCCCCCTTGTCCCCCTCGGAGGGCTTGGAAGGGATGGAGGACGACGGCGACGAGCCCGAATCGCTCGTCTTTCCGCCACCATCAGTGCCGCAACCGGTGGCAGCCAAGGGCAGCACCGCCGCCAGCGAGACGGCTGCCACCGCCCTTCGGAACCTGGTGGAGCGCCGAATGCTCATGGGTTCTGATTCCTTTACTCGTCGTTCGCCATCAATTGTCGACCAGGTGCACGTCGTAGAGGATCTTGCTCACCTGCGACCAGGGGGGCGGACTGCCTGGACTGATTTCCAGGAAGTCCGTGCCGCACGTGAAGAAGAAGATGTCCCGGATGCTGTCGTCGTTGAGATCGACGGACGTCCAGCTACAACGAAACTTGATGACAGCGGTGGCTGTAGCCTCCGCCCTCGTATTCTCCGAGCCAGGCAGAACCGACGAGTCGACCGCCTTGCGTCCCTCGACCCGGACCTTGATCCGGTCTTCGTAACCACCGGGGATCGCGTAGCAGGACTTGACGTCCGCCTGATTGTCAGAGGCAAGCCCCTGTGCCGCGGAGCAGCCCATCACCGGGTGGGCCCGAAGGTACGTATCGAGCAGGTCCTCGGGGAGCGAGGCGAGGAATCCGGCCTCGAAGTTGTCGCGGGCCTCACGCGCTGCGGCCAGCGCCGCCGCGTCCGCCGCTCCCTGGGCACCGTTGCGCAAGGCGGCTGCCTTGCCGACGGCAAAGAATGCGAACACGAGGAAGAGCAGGCCCGCCACCATCACTACGTAGATGGGGAAGGCCTGCCCTGCATCGCGGCGGCTACGTCCGATCACTTGCCCCCCGAGGTGATGGAGGTCACGAGACCCTTGATCCGCGTAGAAATCGCGTCGCCGATACCCGTGGCCATGATCGCGCCGATGATCGCCACGACCACCAGGATGATGCCCAGGTACTCGAACGCCGTCTGGCCGCGGTCCAGGTTCTCGTAGCGCTTCTGGATGCGGGTCACGGCGGTGTTGGCCCAGCCGTTGATACGGACGGCGGTCTTCAGGGTGATGTCCGACATGGTGTTCCCCTCCGGGTTCGGCCGACCGGTAGCCGGCCGACTCGCAAGTTTCTTTGGTGTCGCCTGCGGTACCGGCTTCCTCCTGGCCGGTACCGCTGGCGACATGAGAAACATATGGCGGTGCACCCCGCTCGCCGGAGGGTCCCAGGGCCCATTCCCGGGCCCAAAACGTCAGTTGGGCCTTCGCCTCCGAGGCGTGCTGCCAGGCCCCACGCCCCGCTCGCCCCGTCCCGGCCTGTCGCTCAGCCACGGTGACCACCGGCCTCGCGCGCTCCGCGCCCCGCCGAGGGCGCCGTGCCGAGCCAGCGGGCAATGGCCTCGCTGCGGCTCGCGCTGTGCAGCTTGGTGAAGATGCGGTTGATGTGGTTCTTGACCGTCTTCTCGCTGATGAAGCAGGTGGCGGCGATCTGCTGATTGCTCATGCCGGAAGCGATCAGCTCCATGACCTCCACCTCCCGTGAACTCAACCCGTACTGCTGCCTGTTGAGCATCGCGCCCGGTTCCCCGGCCATGGAAGACTGTGCCACAACTGGTTGCAGATGCGAAAGACCCTGCGGTGTCCGGACAGGTCGCGGCGCAGGTGGAGACAGTTCGGGTTGGGGTGCATGTGCAGGCGCACCGTGTTGCTGAACGGAACTCGGGGCGTGGCCGTCGTATCCGGGTCCCTGGTAGGGAACCCCCGTGGTCAGAGCCGTCCCGAGCCCTTCCGGAAGCGGTCGTGACTGCGCCCCTGGCCCCTGACGCATGTGGGCGAGGAGGGCGTTGGCCGCGGTGGCGGTGAAGTGGGCGCGGCCGTCCCTCGTGTCGCGCACGGCCTGCACCAGTTGATCTGCCGTGAATTCGCCGTGAACCAGATAGCCGCTCGCGCCCAGGCGCAGCGCCTCGTGGACGATCTCGTTCTCTCGGCTGTAGGTCAGCATCATGACGGGCGCGACCTGCACGAGGTGCGGCAGCGCGGAGATGCCGTCGACGCCGGGCATCCGGACGTCCAGCAGGACGACGTCCGGACGGCGCTGGACGGCCATGTCGTAGGCCTGGCGGCCGTCCGCGGCCTCCGCGACGACCTCGATGTCGTCGCGGCCGGAGAGCAGGACGCCGAGGCCGGCCCTGACCACGGGGTTGTCGTCGGCGACGACGACCCGCAGGGCACTGGGAAAGGCCACGGGTGCCGCTGCGGGGAACGGAGGCATGGGCTCGGATGCCGCGGGCTGCTGGGGGACGGGGAACGCGTTGGAACTGGGCTCCGAGTTGAGCGGGGTGACGTGCGAGGACGTGTGCTGGGACGCGTGGTTCTGAGCGGCCCAGTTCTGGCCCGACGCTCGGGAGACGTCTTCCGGCATCTGCGACCTCCTCTCAAGGGTCTCTGGGGGCGAGGGTGAAAACGTAGCGGTTCAGTCGGTCTGCTCCGCGCCGGCAGAGGCGAGGAGAGCTGCGATCGGAAGTTCCAGGCGGACCTCGGTGCCCTTGGTCTCCTTCCCCTTTCCGATGCGGATGCGGGCGCCGATGGACGCGGCACGCTCAACCATTCCGACCAGGCCGAAGTGCCCGGCGTGCCGGAGGTCGTCGAGCGTCGTGCCCGGGGGCAGGCCGCGCCCGTCGTCGTACACGCTGACGCGCAGGACATCGCCCTTCACACCTGCGAGTACGACGAGGTAGGTGGGGTGTGCGTGACGGTGGGCGTTTTCCATCGCCTCGGAGGCGATGGTGAACAGCTGGCGGGCGACGACCTGGGGGACGTGCGGGATCGGCTCGTCGCTGAGAAGTCGGAAGGTTGCGGTGAGTCCGTGCCGTCGGGTGAAGTCCTCTGTGCGGGCGCGGAGTTCGCGTACGACGTCCACTCCGCCGTCCAGCCCCGACTCGCGGCGGAGGTCCGAGAGGAGTTCGCGGGATTCCGCCGCGGCGCGGCGGGCGGCGCGTGCGACCAGCTCCGCCTGATGTTTGACGGTCAGCGGATCCATCCGGTCGGACGAACCGGCCAGGCCGTCGGCTGCCAGGGCCAGACCGTGCAGGGTCTTGGCGACCGAGTCGTGCATCTCCCGGGCGAGGCGAGTGCGTTCGGCCTCCACGGCCTCGTTGACGGCGAGACGGGCGCGGGTCTCGGTGAGCGCCTGGCTGGCCGTCCCGAAGCGGAGGAGCAGATTGCGAAGCGTGACGCCGACGGCGCCCGCGATGACGCAGAAGCCGGGGAGCAGGAACGCCGTGGCGTCCGCGGGCTGGAGTTTCGGGTCGGTGGCGTACACACCGAGCACGATGACGATCTGGAGTGCGGCGAAGACCGCCGCCCCGCGCCAGCCCGAGACGAGACCGGCCAGCAGAGGGGTGCACGCGGTGACATACGCGAGCGTGGATTCGGGCGTGGCCGTGACCAGCAACAGGGCGCCGAAGAAGGCATCGATGCCCAGCAGCCAGGGGTGGCGCAGCAGAACGGGGCCGAAGCGTTCCCAGTCGCGGAACAGGACGTAGGAACCCATGAAGGTGACAAGGATGGCCGAGCCGATCAACCAGGAGGCCAGACCCGATGCGGTGTGGTCTAGCGCAAACGGCGTGGCCATGGCGATCATCGCGAGCCGGAAGCCGAAGACCTGCCTGCACATCGCCTGGAGCGCGTTCAGCTGGATGGCGAACGCCGGGCGGGAGCCCGGATCGGCTATCGCGCTGCGTACCTCCGCGTCCAGTCCGGTCTGGGTCCCACCGAGTTGGAACGACATGAGCCTGTCACCTCCTCCGCCCCGATTTCTCTGCCGCCCGCGTCGTTCACATCAGCCGCCCGAGAGGAAGCCCAGGTCGATGTCGGCTCCGTAGACGAAGCCGACCGTCAGCAGCACCAACGTTCCGGGGAGCAGAAAGGTGGTGACCGCGAAGGTCGCCTTGGGAACGGCCCTGGCCGCCTTCCGGCGGGCGTTCTGGGCGTCGGTGCGCCGCATGTCGTTGGCGATCTGGATCAGCGTCTCGACGATCGGGGCACCGAGCTCCTCACCTTGCTGGAGCGTCGTCACGAACATCGCGACCTGCTCCGAGTCATTGCGTTTACGCAGCTGCTCGAAGGCCTCCCGGCGGCTGACGCCCATGTCCATCTGGCGCAAGGTGATGCGGAGCTCGTCGGCCCAGGGCCCCTCGTACTTGTCGGCGACGCGCCCCAGCGCCTGACGGAAACCGAGTCCCGCCGACACGACGACTGCGAGCACGTCGAGGAAGTCCGGGAGCGTCCGGTCGATGTGTTCACGGCGGACGCGCACCGCCGACCAGAGCCCGACCTCGACCCAGAACATCCCGAAGGCGACCAGAATCAGGGCGAAGAAGATCTGGCCTCGCAAGAGCATCGTGAAGGCCCCGAGCGTGCCGAGGCCTCCGTAGACGGCGCGGCGCGCCGCGTAGCGGTCGATCGTCAGACCGCCGGGGTTGCCCGCCAGGTCGATCTGGCGGCGCTTCTTGTTGACGGCCTTGGGCCCCATCATCCGCAGGACCGCGGGGGCCCAGCGCATGCCGAGACGGTCGATGCCGGAGCCGACCGCGCTGGTGCGGGTGGAACCGACCTCCAGCGCGATCGCGAGGTCACCGGGGAGCTTCGCGTCGCGCCGGTACATGCGGATCCCGGCGATGGCCCCGTACACCGCGAGTCCCATGACGCCTGCGAGCAGCAGGTCCATGTTCGCCCCGCCCATCAGACGTCGATCCGGGACATGCGGCGGATCACGATGAATCCGATCGCGTACAGAACGATGGAGACGACCACCGCGACCTGGCCGAAGAAGGCGCCGGTCATCCGGTCGAGTGCGCCGGGCATGACCGTGTCCATCAGGAGCATGGTGCCCAGGCCGAACATCGGGACGGCGTAGGCGGTGACGGTGACCTGGGAGAGCTGGGTCTTGACCTCTCGGCGGGTCTCCTTGCGCTCCTCCAGCGTCTCGGTGAGGTTGCGCAACGAACTCACGACCGTTCCGCCGGCCCGGTTGGACAGGACGAGGGTGGTGACGAGGACGACGAGTTCGCGGGAGGGCAGACGGTCGGTCAGCTCGCTCAACGCGTCGTCGAGCGGTTCACCGACGGCGAGGCGCCGCGAGACCCGGGACAGTTCCTCGCCCGCCGGGTTGTCCATCTCATCCGCTGCCATGCTGATGGAAGTACGCAGCGCGAGGCCGGCCTGGGTGGCGTTGGCGAGGATGCGGGCGAGCTCGGGAAGCTGGTTGATGAAGCGCTCGGTGCGCTTGGTCCGCTGCCAGTTCAGGAAGGCGTTGGTGCCCCAGAGGCCGATGAGGGCGGCGACCGGGCCGAAGAAGCTGGCGAGGAGCGACGAGGCGATCAACCAGAGCCCGGCCAGGGCGGCGAGCGCGTAGACGAAGAACTCGCCCGGAGTGATGTCCAGGCCGGTGGCGGCCAGTTTGAGTTCGATCTTCCGGCCCAGGCCGGTCTTACGCAGTCTGCTGTCGAAGCCCCGGAAGCGGCGGTGGCGTCCCGTCTCCGGGATGTGACCGGTGTGCGAGAGCCGGTCCACCATGGCGTCACGGTCGGCCTTGCCACCGGAGTAGGCGTGCAGGCCCACGACGCCAGTGACGCCGGCGAGCAGCGTCACGCCGATGGTGAGAAGAGGAAGATTCGTCATGGCACGTTACCTAGTTGGCCTCTCGGGTGGCGAGCTGTTCGGCGGATTCGGCGACCCCGAAGGCCTGCGGGATGGGCTGGCTGGCCATGTAGAGGCGCTCGGCGATCTTGCGCGGGATCGGGAGGTAGTTGAACTCGCCGTTGATCCGCCCCTCGGCGTCCATCGGCTGGGCGTCGAACTTGGCGACGGTCACGATGCGGTAGGGGTCGCGCCCGTGCGAGTCGAGGACTGCGATCTCGGTGATCTTTCGGGAACCGTCGGCGTGCCTGGTGAGCTGGACGATCACGTCGACGGCGCTGTTGATCTGATCGTGCAGTGCCTCGAACGGGATCTTGATCTCGGACATCGAGGCCAGGGTCTGCAGACGCATGAGCGCGTCCTCGGCGTTGTTGGCGTGGACGGTGGCGAGCGAGCCGTCGTGACCGGTCGACATCGCCTGGAGCATGTCGAGCGACTCACCGCCACGGACCTCACCGACGACGATGCGGTCGGGTCGCATACGCAGGGAGTTGCGGACCAGGTCACGGATGGTGATCTGGCCCTTGCCCTCGACGTTCGCCGGCCGGGACTCCAGCCGGATGACGTGGCTCTGCTGGAGCTGGAGCTCGGCCGAGTCCTCGATGGTGACGATGCGCTCCCTGTCGGGGATCAGACCGGAGAGCGCGTTGAGGAGCGTCGTCTTCCCGGTACCGGTGGCACCGGAGACGATGACGTTGAGCTTGGCCTGGACGAGGCCGGCCAGCAGGATCAGCATCTGATCGTCGAGCGAGCCGACATTGATCATTTCCTGGAGCGTGAAGGCCCTCGGGAACCGTCGGATGGTGAGCGTGGCGCCGGTCAGCGACAGCGGCGGGATGATCACGTTGACACGCTCACCACTGGGTAGACGCGCGTCAACCATGGGGTTCTGCTCATCCACACGACGGTTGACCGTCGACACGATGCGCTCGATGGTCTGCATCAGCTGTTCGTGCGAGCTGAAGCGCATCGGCAGCTTCTCGACCTTGCCGCTGCGCTCGACGAAGATCTGGTCCGGCCCGTTCACCATGATTTCGGTGATCGACGCGTCTTCGAGGAGCGGTTCCAGAATGCCGAGCCCGAGGGCCTCGTCGACGACCCGGCGGATCAGCTGAGTGCGTTCGACCGTCGAGAGGACCGGGCCCTCACGGCTGATGATGTGGCTGAGTACACGCTCCAGCCGAGCCCGCCGGTCTGCGGCGGCGAGCGAGGACATCTCCGCCAGGTCGATCTCTTCGAGCAGCTTGGCGCGGTAGGTGGCCACCATGTGGCTGTCTTCCCGCGCCCCGCCGTTCTTCTCGGGGGCGGTCATGCGTGCCCGCAGACTCATTCCGTGACTCCTCGTTCCCACTTGCTTGGTGATCCGCCGCTGGGGCAGCGGTGCGGTGCGCCGCCGGTCAGGTGCGGGGCATCGTGGAACTGCGTTCGGCCGGGCCCCAGATATGGACGCCCGGGATGATGTCCGGCACGTCGACGCTGACGGTGCAGGTGACCTCGTCGAAGGAGGAGGGCCCGTAGACATCGGCCCGGTCAGCGGTCCAGTCGCTCATCGCGTCCTTGGCTGCCCCCTCGTCGCAGCCACCCATCGACATGCTGGCCATACGGGCTCCCGCGCGGGCCCCGGTACCCGCCTGGTTGGCGGCGTACGCGGCGAGGCCCGCCTGGATCGCCAGGAGACCGACCAGGAGCAGCAGAGGGATGAAGCCCAGGTACTCGATGGCGACCTGGCCCCGATCGCGGCGGGAGGTGGCGGTGGTGGCGACCGTCCGGCCGGATGTCTGCGTGCGTGTACTCATCGGTCGGCCTCCACCGGGAACGCGGCATTGCCTTCGACACGAAACGGCCAGTTGAGTACGCCGGGCAACAGGACCGGAACCTGCAGCTTGACCTCGGCCTCGTACATGTCTCCCGAGCTGCGGCACGTCGTCCGCTTCATCGACTCCCGCCAGGCCTTCGGCAGATTCTTCTCGGCCGCGTTCCGACATGCCTGCCCGCGCACGCCCGGCGCGATGGCTCCCTGGTGCGCGGCCTTGTCCGCCGCGTTCCCCGCCAGGCTGAACGTGTAGCCGATCAGCGCGCACTGCCAGAGCGCGACCGCCAGCAGGATGATCAGCGGTGTGACGCCGAGGAACTCGATCGCGGTCTGGCCGCGATCACGCTCGCGGCCGAACAGCCGTCCGCGCGTCCGTCCCCGTGTCAGGCCCCGATCGGGCGGCCCCGCCGGGGCAACGTCACCGCAACGCCTTCCCCGTATCTCCGTGTCTCTCGTCTCGGTAAGTGCCATTGGTCAACTTGCCCCCTAGGTCGTCTGCCGGTTCCGGGCGTCGCGGTCGCGTCGGCGCCCGATCGAGCCTCGGTCGTTCTTGAACTTCGCGATGCTCTTCGCGCCGTTCTTCTCCTTCTCAGGAACCTTGACGATGCCGAGCTCGCCCGCAAGGGCCCAGAGGGCCTGTTTGACCGTGCTCTTGGAGTCGAGTTCATGCAGCCGGCCCGCGTCGACGACGGCCTGGAGCTCCTTGAAGTTCGCAGGAACGGCGGTGCTGGCCGTCGTGGTTCCGGTGATCTTCTCGATCAGCTGCGGCTGGATCTCCGTGCTGCGGATGAAGCGGTTGACAAGCGTGATCGTGTCCTCGGCCTTGCGGATCTGGAGCCGTTCCCACATCCGTACGACCCGCTTGGCACCGCGCACCGCGATCACATCGGGTGTGGTGACCAGCAGTGCCGTGTCGGCCATCTCGATGGCCGCGGCGCTGGCGCCCTGGAGCTGGCTGCCGCAGTCGATCACCACGATCTCGTAGCGCGAGCGCAGGGCGCTGACGATCTGCCGGGCCGAGCGGTCGCTGACCTCCTCGGCGCTCTCGCCCTCGTTGGGGGCCAGCAGCAGCGCCAGGCCGGTGCCGTGACTGAACACCGCATCGGACAGGACGCGTGGCGATATGTCGGTGATCGTCGAAAGGTCGACGATCGAGCGCCGGAACTGCACATCGAGATACGAGCCGATGTCACCGGTCTGAAGGTCCATGTCGACCAGGGCCACAGTGCGCCCGGACTTCTGGGATGCCAGGGCGATCTGTACGGCGGTGACGGTGGCGCCCACACCGCCCTTGGCACCGCTGACGGTGACGACCGTACCGCCGGGACCGGTGAAGACATCGTTCCCGGTGGTCAGGTGGCGGCGGACTCCGACGGCCCATTGGGCCGCGGATTGAACCCTGCTGGCCAGTTCTTCGTAGCTCAGGGGGAGGGTGATGACACCACGCGCACCCGACTCCATCGCGGACGAGAACAGACCGGGGGTGACATCGGCGGTGATCAGCACGACCCCGATGGCGGGGAAGCGCAGGGAGACCTCCCGGATCAGTTCCAGCGCCGGCACCGGTCCGATCCGCTCGTGGACCAGCACGACCTCGGGCAGATCGTCGAGCGCTTCGCCCGCGAGGCGGGCGAGGGTGTCGATGAGCTGCGTCGAGTCGGTGACCGGAGCGGCCGGCTCTGCGTCGGGGAGCTGGCTGAGCAGGGTGGTGACGGATCTGGCCGCGTCGATGTCACCGACGGCCGGGAGGATCCTCGTGGTCATTCGATCCTCACTTGTCCTTGTCGAGCGTGTAGGTGCGGTCGCCCGGGCGGATGGTGCTGTCGCTGCCGGAGGCGATGAGCGCGAGGCGTACGTGCGCCGCGAAGGACTCGGCGTAGGCGATGCGCTGGGTGTCGAGCGTGTTGAGCGCAAAGGTGATCGGGACCGCCTCGGTGCCCATGCTGCTGGACTTGCCGTCGCGGCTGGGCTCCAGGGCGGTCAGCTTGCCGACGTCCAGGACCTTGGCGTTGGAGACGATGACCTTCGACTGGGACGGGGCACCGTCCCGCTCGCCATCGAAGGTGGCGTAGATGTTGACCGTGGCACCGGGGGTGATCTTGCCCGCGACACCGGTCGCGGCGTCGATCATGATGGCGATCTCCTGCTCTCCGGGCTGGAGTTCGGGACGCCGCTGCATCATGTCGGACTGGAGGAGCGAGCCCTTGCGCAGCTGGGTGACCGCGATCTTGCCGTTGACCTCGGAGAGGTCCGTCACCGCGTTGGTGGACAGCCAGCGCTTGGGCATCGAGATCTTTTCGAACTGCCCCGAGGACAGGGCGGTATAGGGGGCTACATCGGACTTCAGCTGGTAGGCCGAGACCTCCGGCCCGACCTTGGAATTGACGTCGCTGATCACCGAGAGCACGCCGGCGAAGGCGCCGAAGGCGCACAGAACCGACAAAAGCAGGAGTATCACGCCGCGGCGCTGACGGGAGTTCATGGGCCGGACAACCTCGTTCAATTCGGATGCGTGGGGCAGCGGACGGAAGGGCGTCTACGGAGGAAAAGCGGAAGCGCGGGGACTGCGGTGGTGCTAGGACTGCGGTGGTGCGAGCGCTCCTTGGCTGAGGACACCGGCTGGGTGCTTTCGGTTCTCCGCCGCGGGCAGCGGGGAGGAGCAGAACCCGCAGCGGTCACCGATGAGTTCCATTCCGCACCAGTGGCAGTTCTCCCGGCGCACCGAGGACACCAACTGGTACAGGACGGAGATGTCTGGCAGATAGGCGGCGAATTCCACCAGTTTCCCGGTTCCCCACCATGCGGAGGAATCGGACGGGAGTGCGGACTCGTGAATGGACTGGACCTTCCACGCGGGCGCGAGGGTCTCCTTCACCCACTCGGACTGGGACTGCCCCTTGGCGGTCATCAGGTGAGTGGCGAATTCGGGGCCGGTCGGGAGTTCCGCCTTCGGACCGACCTTGACGAGCTGTGGTTCGGGCCCGGTGACCACGGCGAACTGGGAGCCGGGCACCCAGGACTTGGCATGGGTCCTGAGGTCGACCGGGATCCGGTCGAACTTGGTGACCGAGTGGAGCAGGGCACCCGCGTGGATGTAGTGCGCCAGCAGCCGGGCGGCGGAGGCCACCACCCCGGGGCTGAAGTCACAGATGGACAACTGGCGCAACTGCCGCACGAGTACGGCCACGCCGAGCGGTGGCAGGTCGGTCTTCACCAGGGCGATGCGGTCGCTCTCCAGGACCGAGCGGACGGAGTAGAGCCGACGCTCGTGGGCGGGCGAGATGGCGCTCGGATAGACGGCGACGACATAGCCGTGCTGTTCGAGCAGCACGTGCATGTCACCGATGGCCATGTCCAGCGCCTGGGCATCCGGAGCCTGCAACAGGGCGGCTGTCGGTGTCTGCTGATCGGTCGGAGGTAGTACCAAGTCAGCACTGGTCACTGCTATTGCGGTCGGCACGCTGTTCCCCGTTTCGGCTTCCGGCCGGACGCCGGTCATGACGTCGGCCGCAATCGCTCCTGCTCCGCGGTTCTGCCTCAGCACTTTATCCACGTCTTACCTGGCAGAGAACACTTTTCGGAGGCCAGTCCGACAACGTGTGCGAGGCGCCCGCGTAACGCCCCGGTGCTAAATCGGATCAAATCGAAAATCGTCAACTTCTGTACAACTGCGGAGGGTTACCGATACACCTTCCGGTCACCCGGGCCCCGAATTCATCGCCGCACGTCAGCGCGGATGCGGAACCTGCCGCGTCGAACCCCTCGGAGGCCGGGCGGTCACTGTCCGAGCACTCCGGACACTTCACCCGCACGGGGTCCGACGCCGCCGCACGAGGTCAACAAAACGTCAATTCACAGGAAGCGGAGGCCGGTCCGAGGCCGTTCCGGAGCCCGCGCGGAGGCACCCGGAGGCGGCCGGCGGACCGACCCCGGACCCCTCGGGCCGGTGCGGTCGTCGCAGGTCCCGTTGCCAGAGGTCTTGACAACTCGATTGGTCTGGACCAGTTTTGTCGGCCAGCGGTGGCCACCGTTCCTCAACTCCACATCCCCTTCTTCTGCCCGTCACCTTCCGGACGGCCCGAGTACCGCCGGTCCACCCCGCCGGCTGTCGCACGGATACCCCGGCAGGCATCCCCGACTCCCCACGGAGGCAGCAAGTGGAACCTTCCCCCGCCAACGGCCACAGAATCCGCAGGCGCTACAACCGTCCCCTCGTCGGCGCCGTCGCGGCCGTTCTCGCGGCTGGCGCGCTGACCGCCACGGGTCTCGCCGGAAATGCCCAGGCGGCCGACATCAATGTCGCCAAGAACGCGGGCTTCGAGTCCGGGCTCGCCAACTGGACCTGTTCCGGCGGCAGCGGTGCCACCGTCTCCTCCCCCGTGCACGGTGGCACCGCCGCACTCAGGGCCACCCCGTCCGGCCAGGACACCGCGAAGTGCACCCAGACCGTGGCCGTGAAGCCCGACTCGACGTACACGCTCAGCTCCTGGGTGCAGGGCGGGTACGCGTACCTCGGCGCGAGCGGCACCGGGACCACCGACGTGTCGACCTGGTCCCCCGGCTCCTCCGGCTGGACGCAGCTCACCACCAGCTTCAAGACCGGGCCCGGCACCACCTCGGTCCAGGTCTACACGCACGGCTGGTACGGGCAGGCCGCCTATCTGGTGGACGACGTCTCGGTCAACGGCCCCGACGGCGGGGGCGGCACCGACCCGGAGCCGACGATCCCGTCCGCCCCGGCCGGTCTCGCGGTCGGCACGACCACCACCGGCTCCGTGGCCCTGTCCTGGAACGCGGTCTCCGGCGCGACCGGCTACACCGTGTACCGGGACGGCGCGAAGGCGACCACCACCACCGGGAACTCGGCGACGGTCACGGGGCTGGCCGCCGACACGGCGTACCAGTTCTCGGTGACCGCCACCAACGCGGCCGGCGAGTCCGTCAGGTCCGGCACGGTCAGCGGCCGTACGGCGAAGGAGGGCGGCGGCAACCCCAACCCGGGCACGTCCGTCCCCAAGCACGCGGTGACCGGTTACTGGCAGAACTTCAACAACGGCGCGACCGTGCAGAAGCTCAGTGACGTGCCCGCGAACTACGACATCATCGCGGTCTCCTTCGCCGACGCCACCGGCTCACCGGGCGCCGTCACCTTCAACCTGGACACGGCCGGCCTGAACGGCTACACCGTCGACCAGTTCAAGGCCGACATCAAGGCGAAGCAGGCGGCCGGGAAGAACGTCATCATCTCGGTCGGCGGCGAGAAGGGCTCCGTCTCGGTCAACAGCGACGCCTCCGCGGCCAACTTCGCGAACTCGGTCTACTCGCTGATCCAGGAGTACGGCTTCAACGGCGTCGACATCGACCTGGAGAACGGCCTCAACTCCACGTACATGACGAAGGCGCTGCGCTCGCTGTCGCAGAAGGCGGGCTCCGGCCTCGTCATCACGATGGCCCCGCAGACCATCGACATGCAGTCCACCGCCGGTGAGTACTTCAAGACGGCGCTCGGCATCAAGGACATCCTGACCGTCGTCAACATGCAGTACTACAACAGCGGTTCGATGCTGGGCTGCGACGGCAAGGTCTACTCGCAGGGCTCGGTGGACTTCCTCACCGCGCTCGCCTGCATCCAGCTGGAGGGCGGCCTCGACCCGTCGCAGGTCGGCCTCGGTGTGCCCGCCTCCACGAGCGGCGCGGGCAGCGGCTACGTGCCGCCGTCGGTCGTGAACGCGGCCCTGGACTGCCTGGCCAAGGGCACCGGCTGCGGTTCGTTCAAGCCCTCGAAGACCTACCCGGGTCTGCGCGGGGCCATGACCTGGTCGACCAACTGGGACGCCAAGTCGGGCAACGCCTGGTCGAACGCGGTGGGCCCGCACGTGCACGGCCTGCCGTAGCCGGTACTCCCCGGCCGCCGGCCCACGGCCGGCCGGCATCAGTGACCAGCAGCGCCGCCGCTCCCCCGGCGGCGCTGCTGCACGTTCCGGGCGGCTTTCGCCGGGCGGCACGGGGCGGGCATCGGCACGGGGCGGCACCGGTACGGGGCGGCACCGGTACGGGGCGGCATCGGCACGGCCCGGCACCGGCACGGGGCGGGCATCGCGCACCGCGAGGTGAAGCCGCGGAACGTGCTGCTGCCGCCGCCTCTGGACGGCCCCCGGCCGATCGGCTTCGGCGCGGCCCGAACCGCTCCGCTCCGCCTCGGCCCCGGCGCCGGGGGACGTGAGCCCGGCGTGATCCGGACGGGAGGCGCTAGATCACCAGACTCAGCAGCGCCGCCACCACGAACCCCGCGACCGACAGGACCGTCTCCAGGACCGTCCAGGACTTCAGGGTGTCGCGTTCGGAGATGCCGAAGTACTTCGACACCATCCAGAAGCCGCCGTCGTTCACGTGCGAGGCGAAGATCGAGCCGGCCGAGATCGCCATGATGATCAGGGCGAGATGTGCCTGGGACAGGTCCTGGCCCTCGACCAGCGGGACGACGATGCCCGCGGTGGTGACGATGGCGACGGTCGCCGAGCCCTGGGCGACGCGAAGGACCACGGAGATCAGCCAGGCGAGCAGGATGACCGGCAGGCCGACGTCGTCGAAGGTCTTGGCGAGGGCGTCCGCGATGCCGCTCGCCTTGAGGACGGCGCCGAACACACCGCCCGCGCCGACCACCAGCAGGATGTTGCCGACCGGCTTCAGGGACGAGGTGGACACCGATTCCAGGGACTTGCGGGACCAGCCGCGGCGGATGCCCAGCAGGTAGTACGCCAGCACCAGCGCGATCGTCAGGGCGACGAAGGGGTTGCCGAAGAACTCGATGACCGAGCGCGGCGTGGAGGGGTCCAGCGCGATGGAGGAGAACGTCGCGGCGAGGATCAGCACCAGCGGGGTGCCGATGATCGTGAGTACGGTGGAGAGCGCGACCGGTTCCTCGCGCGGGGTGACCCCGGCGGCCCGCTGCTCGGCGACGACCGCGGCCCTGGCCTCCTCGGCGGCCTCGACCATGTCCTGCGGGACCTCGACGAAGATCCGCTTGCCGATCCACGCGGCGTAGCCCCAGGCGGCGAGTACGGCGGGGATGCCGACGACGGCGCCCATCAGGATGACCCAGCCGAGGGAGACGTGGAAGAGTCCGGCGGCGGCGACCGGGCCGGGGTGCGGCGGCAGGAACGCGTGGGTCATGGACAGACCCGCCAGCAGCGGCATCGCGTAGAGCAGGATCGACTTGCCGGACCGCTTGGCGGCGGCGTACACGATCGGCGCGAGGACGAAGATGCCGACGTCGAAGAAGACCGGGATGCCGAAGATGAGGCCGGTGAGGCCCATGGCGAGCGGGGCCCGCTTCTCGCCGAAGAGGTTCAGCAGCCGGGTGCTCAGCACCTCTGCTCCGCCGGAGACTTCGAGGATCGAGCCGAGCATCGTGCCGAGGCCGATGATGATCGCCACGTGGCCGAGGATGCCGCCCATGCCGGACTCGATGACGGAGACGGCGGCGGACTTCTGGACCGTGCCGAAGAGTTCGGTGACGGAGAGTCCGGCGCCCAGGCCGACGGCTATGGAGACGGCGAGCAGTGCGACGAACGGCTGCAGCCTGACCTTGATGATCAGGAAGAGGAGGAGGGCGATGCCGAGGGCGGCGACGGTCAGCAGACCGGCGGTGCCGTCGATGAGCGGAAGGATTCCGCCGGTGTGGGAGGGTGCCTCGGCCGGTGGTGGGGTTGCGGCGAGCAGCATGCGTGACTCCGTTGTCGGAGAAGGGTTTTCGGGTGTGGGGGAGCGCGGCACGGCGCCCCCATGGGGTGGGGCGCCGTGCCGTGCGCGGTCGTGCGGCGGTGCGGGTGCGGCAAGTGGATCAGCTGGTTCAGCCGAGGACCGCGAGCGCGTCGATCTCGATGAGCAGGCCCTTGGGGAGGCCGACGTAGACCGTCGTGCGGGCGGCGGGGGCGGCCTTGAGGTCCTGCTCGCCGAAGTAGGAGTTGTAGATCTCGTTCATCTCGGCGAAGTGGTCCACGTCCGTGAGGTAGACGCGCATCATCATCACGTCGTCCCAGCTCGCGCCGCCCTCCTCCAGGATCGCCTTGACGTTGGCGAAGGTCTGGAGGGTCTGCTCGCGCAGGGTCGGGCCGGCGGGGGTCGGGGCCTGGCCCTCCGCGGCGGGCAGGAAGCCGACCTGGCCGGCGACCTGGAGGATGTTCCCCTTCTTCACGCCGTGCGAGAACTTCGCGGGGGGCGTGGTGTGGGTGCTCGGGGTGAGGGCGATCTTCTCGGTCATGGCTTTCAGGCTTTCTTGGGTCGGGTGGTGCCGGAGTACTCCCGGCTGATGGAGTCGGCGGTGCGGCGCACCAGCGGGAGCAGGGTGAGGAGTTCCTCGGCCGTGACGACGACATTGGGTGCGGAGACCGACATCGCGGCGACGACCCGCCCGTCCGCCCCCCGGATGGGGGCGCCGACGCAGTTGATGGACTCCTCGTGGCCACCGAGGTCGGTGGCCCAGCCCTGTTCGCGGACGACGGTGAGCTCCTTGAGGAAGGCACCGGCGTTCGGGGTCGAACGGGACGTGTACATGGGGTAGTCGAGCTTCTCGGCGATGGCGCGCCGCTCGGGCTCGGAGAGGTCGGCGAGGAGCAGCTTCGCGACGGCGGCGACGGTGATCGCGACGGGCTTGCCGATCCGCGAGTACATCCTGACCGGGTAGCGGCTCTCGACCTTGTCGATGTAGAGGACCTCCTGCTCCTCGTACACCGCGAGATGCACGGTGTGTCCGCAGCTCTCGTTGAGTTCGACGAGGTGGGGGTGGGCGATCTCCCGTACGTCGAGGTTCTCCACGGCCTCCTGTGCGAGGGCGAAGAGCCGGGCGCCGAGGCGGTAGCGCTGGTCCTGCTGGCGGTAGACGAGCCCGTGCTCGTGGAGCGTACGGAGCAGGCGCAGCGCCGTGGACTTGTGGACGCCGAGCCGCTCGGCGACCTGGCCGAGGTCTGCGGGCCCCTGGGCGAGCAGCGGCAGGATGCTCAGTGCCCGGTCGACGGTCTGACTCATGTCGTACGTACCTCCTGGTCGTCCCCCGTCCAGCCGGGGCCGAGACGAAGTCTCCCCCAGGCCTCGTCGTCCAGTGCGGCAAGGGAGTCGGCGTGCGCGCGGGCCGGCGGGGCGGTGAGGTCGCCGGGGACGGTGAGGACGGCGGCGGCCATGAGGTGGCCGTGCCGGACGCGGTCGCGTACGGGGAGGCCGCGCAGGGTGGCGGAGAGGAACCCGGCCGCGAAGGCGTCGCCCGCGCCGACGGGGGCGACGACGTCCACCCGGAGGGCGGGGACGGTGGTGGTGACGTCGTCGGCATCCGGGGTGTCGCAGGTGCCCGGGACATCGTCGGACCCCGGGACGTCACGGGTGCCCGAGAAGACCGTCGCGCCGTCCGCGCCCCGCTTCACGACCAGGGTGGCCGGCTCCGGCAGCGCGGCGCGGATCGCCGCGGCGCCGGTCGTCCCCCAGGCCTCCTCCGCCTCGTCCTCGCCGACGAAGACCAGGTCGCTGCGGCGGGCCAGGTCGAGGAGCACCCCGGGGGACGCGTCGGCGTCGCGCCACAGGCCCGGCCGGTGGTTGACGTCGAAGGAGATCAGCGGGCGGCCGGGGCGGGGCGCGGTCAGGTCGTGGAGCAGGGCCAGGCAGTCGGCGGAGAGCGCCGCGGTGATGCCGGACAGGTGCAGGACGCGGGTCGCGGGGAGCGTCGCGTACGGGATGTTGTCCGGGGACATCGCGGACGCGGCGGAACCGGCCCGGTAGTAGGCGACCTCGTGCACATCGGTGGCCCGGTCGGTCGCGGTGCGGAAGTAGATGCCGGTGGGCCGGGACGGATCGCGCCGCACGCCGCAGGTGTCGACCCCGTAGCCGGCGATCGCCTCGACGAGGTGGTCGCCGAAGCCGTCCGCGCCGACCCGGCTGACCCAGGCCGCCCGGTGGCCGGCGGCGGCCAGCGCGCAGGCGACGTTGGACTCGGCGCCGCCGATGCCGCGGCCGAAGGAGGGCACGTCGGCGAGGCGTCCGGGCTGCGACGGCAGGAACGTCACCATGGACTCGCCGAGGCACACGACTTCGGCGGCCGTGGCGGCGTCGGCGGTCCTGGCCGGGGTTCCGGACACTCGGGGCTCCTCGCGGGTTCGGTGGTGCGCTTCGGGGCGCGGCGGGGGGTGCACGCCATTGACCCGGCGTCGGCTCGGATGTTAGACAGCGTTAAGCGATATACGCAATGGGTGTTGCATATGATGCAACGACGACTTCGATCGAGGAGGCCCCCTTGGCCGCCGACCGTCCTGTGTCCGCACTCGCCGACGAGCTGGTCGACCACCGCTTCAAGGCACTCCCGCCCGACGCGGAGGGCCTGACCGTCGGCGCCCTCGCCGCCGAGCGCCGCAATCTCTTCACGGGCGGCTTCACCACCCCGGTGCTCGCCCTGTCCGCGGAGTCGGTCGAGCACAACCTCGCCCTCCTGGAGACGTACGCGGAGCGCCACGGGCTCGCCTTCGCCCCGCACGGCAAGACCTCCATGTCCCCGCAGCTCTTCGCCCGCCAGCTGGAGTACGGCGCCTGGGGCATCACCGCGGCCGTGCCGCACCAGGCGCGGGTCTACCGGGCGTACGGGATCCGGCGGATCTTCCTCGCCAACGAACTCGTCGACGCCCCGGCCCTGCGCTGGCTCGCCGCCGAGCTGGACTCCGACCCGGAGTTCCGCTTCGTCTGTTACGTCGACTCGGTGCGTGGCGTGGAGCTGATGGACGAGGCGCTGCGCGCGGCGGGCGCCTCCCGTCCCGTGGACGTGGTGGTGGAGCTGGGCGCGGGCGAGGGCGCGCGCACCGGCGCCCGCACCGAGGCCGACTGCGTGGCGGTGGCCGACGCGGTGGCGGCCACGGGGACGCTGCGGCTGGTGGGCGTGGCCGGTTACGAGGGCGAGGTGCCGGAGGCGTCCGCCGAGCGGGTACGGGCCTGGCTGGACCGGCTCGTCGCGCTGGCCGCCGACCTCGACCGGGCGGGGCGCTTCGCGGCCGGCGAGCAGATCGTGATCAGCGCGGGCGGCAGTGCGTGGTTCGACGCGGTGGCGGAGGTGTTCGCGCGGATCCCGGAGCTCTCCGCGCCGGTGCTGAAGCTGCTGCGCTCGGGCGCCTATGTCTCGCACGACGACGGCCACTACCGCCATCTGACCCCGTTCAACCGGGTGCCGGAGGAGGGGGAGCTGCAGCCCGCCTTCCGGCTGTGGGCGCAGGTCGTGTCGCGCCCGACGGACGAGCAGGCGTTCCTCAACGCGGGCAAGCGGGACGCGGCGTACGACCTCGACCTGCCCGAGGCGCAGGTCGTGCGGTCCGGCCGGGACGGCACGGTGCGGCCCGCGACGGGTGTCTCGGTGACCGGGCTCTCCGACCAGCACGCGTGGGTGCGTACCGAGCCGGGTGCGGAGCTGGAGGTGGGTGACTGGGTGGGGATGGGTCTGTCGCACCCGTGCACCAGCTTCGACAAGTGGCAGCTGATTCCGCTGGTCGCGGCGGACGGGACGGTCACGGACTACATCCGTACGTTCTTCTGATCCCTGCCGGCCCTGCCGGTCCCTGTTGTTTTCTGCCGGTCCCTGCTGGTCGCTGCCGGTGCTTGCGGTCGGCCGGCTGCGGGTGGGGGGAGCTGCCCTGCGGGGCTGCTCCCCCGGCCCGCCCCTTCCCGTAACCGGGGGCTCCGCCCCCGGACCCCCGCTCCTCAATCGCCGGAGGGGCTTGAGGAGCCTCTCGCTCACCGAGAGGCTTGAGATGCTCCTTGCTCACCGAGGGGCCTGAACTGGAGCCCCCATGGACCTGGTCATCCGTAACGCCCATGTCGTCGACGGCACCGGCACCCCCCGCCGCCGTGCCGATGTGGCCGTCGCCGACGGCCGGATCGCCGAGATCCACCCCGAAGGCGCCCCCGGTCCGCGCCCCTCCGCCCGCCGCACGCTCGACGCCGACGGGCTCGTCCTCTCCCCCGGCTTCATCGACATGCACGCGCACAGCGATCTCGCGCTGCTCCGCGACCCCGACCACAGCGCCAAGGCCGCGCAGGGCGTCACGCTCGAAGTCCTCGGCCAGGACGGCCTGTCGTACGCCCCGGTCGACGACCGGACGCTCGCCGAGGTCCGCCGTTCCATCACCGGCTGGAACGGAAACGGCGACGACATCGACTTCGACTGGCGCACAGTCGGCGGGTACCTGGACCGGCTGGACCGCAACTTCGGCGGCCGGGGCATCGCCGTCAACGCCGCCTATCTGATCCCGCAGGGCACGGTCCGGATGTACGCGGTGGGCTGGGAGGACCGCCCGGCCACCGGGGCCGAGCTGGACCGGATGAAGGAGCTCGTCGCCCAGGGCATGGCGGAGGGCGCGGTCGGCATGTCGTCCGGGCTCACGTACACGCCCGGCATGTACGCCGACGACGCCGAACTCACCGAACTGTGCCGGGTGGTGGCCGGGTACGACGGCTACTACTGCCCGCACCACCGCTCCTACGGGGCGGGCGCGCTCGGCGCGTACGAGGAGATGGTGCAGCTCACCAGGAACGCGGGCTGCGCCCTCCATCTCGCCCACGCCACCATGAACTTCGGTGTGAACGAGGGCAGGGCCCCCGAGCTGCTCGCCCTGCTCGACCACGCCCTCGACGCGGGCGCCGACATCTCCCTCGACACCTACCCGTACACGCCCGGCTGCACGACCCTCGTCGCGATGCTGCCGAGCTGGGCGAGCGAGGGCGGGCCCGGGTCGGTGCTCACCCGCCTCGCCGACGACACCACGGCGGAACGGATCCGGCACCACATGGAGGTGGTGGGCTCGGACGGCTGCCACGGCGTGCCGATCGAGTGGGACACCATCGAGATCTCGGGGGTCGGCACCCCCGCCCTCGCCGGCCATGTCGGGCGTACGGTGGCCGACTCCGCCCGGCTGCGCGGCGAGACGCCCTGGACGACCGCGCGCAGGCTGCTCGTCGAGGACCGGCTCGGCACGACGATCCTCCAGCACGTGGGCCACGAGGAGAACGTGCGGCAGATCATGCGCCACCGGGTGCACACCGCGGGCAGCGACGGCATCCTCCAGGGCGACAAGCCGCACCCGCGCGCCTACGGCACGTTCCCGCAGTATCTCGGGCGGTACGCAAGGGAGTTGGGCACCCTGTCGCTGGAGGAGTGCGTCGCCCACCTCACCTCGCGCCCCGCGCACCGGCTGCGTCTGACCGACCGGGGACACGTCCGCGAGGGCTACCGCGCCGATCTGGTCCTCTTCGACCCGGAGACGGTGGCGGCGGGCTCGACGTTCGAGGAGCCGCGCACACTGCCGGTCGGCATCCCGCACGTACTGATCGACGGCCGGTTCGTCATCGAGGACGGGCACCGCACCCAGGTACTGGCGGGCCGGTCCGTCCGGGGAACGGGGAGCGCCCGGGGCGGTCTATGAGGGTTCCTGCCCCTCCCCCGCCTGCTCCTTCGCCCAGGCCAGGTCCTCCTCGGTCGGGGCGTCGTCCTGGGTGAGGCTGCGCCGCCAGTAGCCGCTGAACTCCACGGCCTTCCTGGCCAGCCCGCGCTCCTCGACCAGGTGGCGGCGCAGGGCCCGTACCGCCGCCGCCTCACCGGCCAGCCACGCCGCCCCGGAACCGGCGGGCAGCCGGGCCGCCCGTACCGCGTCCGGCAGCGATCCGCCGCGCTCCCGGTGCACCCAGTGGACGGTCACATCGGCGTCCGAGTCCAGCGGGCGCTCCTCCGCCGCGTCGGCGACCTCGGCCCAGACGAGCGCCCGCGCGCCGGCCGGCAGCGACTCCAGCAGGGTCCCGATCGCGGGCAGCGCCGTCTCGTCGCCGGCCAGCAGCAGCCAGTCGGCGGCGGGCAGCGGCCGGGCGTACAGCGACGACGGTCCGACCATGCCGAGCACATCGCCGGGGCGCGCGTCCCGCCCCCAGCGGGCGGCGGGCCCGTCGTCGCCGTGGAGCACGAAGTCGACCGCCATCACGTCCGGTCGGCGGTCGTACCCGCGGACCGTGAAGCTCCGCAGCAGTGGCCGCTCGGGCTCGGGGATCGCGAGGTACGCCTCGTACCACCGCATGCCGTACGTGTCGTCGGCCTCCGGCTCGGGCAGCCGGGGCACGCCCTGCCCGGCCCTCGGGAAGCAGAGCTTCATCTGCTGGTCGGGCCGGTCCTCCATGAGCTCCGCCAGCGCGTCCCCGGCAAAGGTGACGCGTGCCGTGCGCGGAGTGATCCGCTCCACGCCGACGACCCGTACGTACGACACGGTCAACGCCTGCCCCATCGCGACTCCCACCTTCTCCGGTTCTCCGGCTTTCCCGGCTGATACTTTACGTCGTAAGGAATTGCTCGGCGAAGTTACTTTATGACGTAAGGAGTCGCAAGTGGTGGTCTTTGCCGGACAGGGCGACGCCCGCCGTTCGATGGCCCTGCTCTGGCGCGCCGACCGGCCGGAGCAGCAGGACCGGCGCCCCGGTCCCGGCCCCAGGCCGGGGCTGAGCGTCGACGCGATCGTGACCGCCGCGATCTCCGTCGCGGACGAGGAGGGCATGGCCGCGCTCTCGATGCGCGCGGTGGGCGAGCGGCTCGGCCGCACGGCGATGGCGCTCTACACCTACGTGCCCAGCAAGGGCGAGCTGCTGGACCTGATGTACGACGCGGTCCACGCCGAGCTGCCCACCGGGTACGACGCCACCGGCGGCTGGCGTGCGGGCCTGACCGACTGGGCGCGGGACGGACTCGAATTCCACCTCCGCCATCCCTGGGTGCTCCAGGTCTCCCAGGCCCGCCCGGTGCTCGGCCCGCACGAGTACGCGGGGCTGGACACCCTGGTGCGCCTGCTGAACGCCACCGGACTCGAAGCACACCTGCTGCGGAGGCTGGTCGGCACGCTCTCCCACTTCGTGCGCGGCTGCGCCGGGACGGTCGCGGAGGCACGGCAGGCAGCGGCGGTGACGGGCGAGTCGGACGAGGAGTGGTGGTTCGCCCGCTCGGCGCTGCTGGGCGAGGTGGCGCCCGACTTCGCGGAGCGCTATCCGAACCTGGTCGCGATGGAGACCGGCTCCGCGCCGCAGCCACCGGCCCCGGCGCCGGACGGCGAGGCGGTGCCCTACCTGGAGCGGGAGGCGAGGGAGACGTTCACCGCCGGGCTCGGGGTACTGCTCGACGGGATCGAGGCGGCGGTCCGGCGCACGGCGAAGCCGTGAACCGCGGGCCGTGGACACGCCGATCGCCGCCGCGGCACCCGGTGGCGGGCAGCGCGGCGGCGACCTGACTCACCGGGTCACGATCACGGCTTGGGCAGGTCACACCCCGCACGGTCGAGGTCGAACTTGTTGCCGGTGCCGATGCACGGCACGATGCCGTACGTCTCCTGGGCGTAGTTGATGCCCTCGCGCACCGTCACATCGCCGTTCTCGTCGACCTCGCACGGATTGTTGTCCGTGCACTCCTGGCCGTCCTCGTTACCGGTGTTGTTGACGGCGACGACCTTGCCGGTCGCGTTGTCGATCACCGGGGAGCCGGACGTACCGCCGATGGTCTGGCAGGCGGAGGTGTAGCGGACCGAGTCCTTCCAGGTCCACTCGCCTTCCTTGAGGCGGTAGACGAAGCCGTCGACGTTGCAGGAGTAGGTGCGCTTCCAGTAGCCGGACACGACGGTGATCGCGGTGCCCTGGACGGGGTGCGCGGTGTTGAGCTCCAGCGCCTTGATGCCGTAGGTGCTCTCGATCTGGGCGTAGGTGCTGGTGAGTTCGTACACCGATATGTCGGTGTCGGTCATCGTCCCGTACGCGATCTTGCTCGCCCGGAGGGTTCCGACGCCGCTGCCCGAGGCGTTCAGCAGGGTGAAGCTGCGGGTGGACGGCTGGTCGAGGACGACCTCGCCGGGGCCCGGGAATCCCGACTCCATGCAGTGCCCGTTGGAGAGCACCAGCGCGGGGTCGTCGGGCTGGGAGTCCGGAGTGCGGACGACGGAGCCGGAACAGTTGCTGAGCGCCACGGTTCCGGCGAAGTTGACCGCCTTGGGCCGGGCCTTCTCCTTGACCGCGGCGGGCGACGCCGCTTCGTGGCCGGTTGCTGCGGTTGCGGGCGCGACGCCTGCCCCGAGGAGCAGAACAGCGAACAGCGCACCGACGAGAGGCTTCTTCATGTGGGGGTCCCCTCAAGTGACCTGGGCAGGGGCCCGATGGCTCCCGCCCACCGAAGTTGCCTTCGGATTTGACATGCGCATGTTGGCGCACTGAAGGGGCTCCCACAAGGGGCGGTTTCAAGCCACTGCTCTCGAACGGTGACCGGCTCCACCGGGATCCGGGGCTCCGCCCCGTCCCGCGCACCGGCCGCGGGAAAACGTACTCCGGCAAGCGGCACACGGGCCGGCGCCCCGTCAGGCTGATGCTCCGCCGGACCGACGGTCCGTCAGGACGACGGCCGCCCGGCGTCCGTGAGGATGTGCTCCCTGCCCCAGGCTCCGAGCGGCCGCAGCGCATCGTTGAGCCCGGCACCCAGCGGGGTCAGCGAGTACTCGACGCGCGGCGGCACCTCCTCGTGCGCCTCGCGGTGCACGATGCCGTCCTCCTCCAGCTCCCGCAGATGGGACGCGAGCACCTTCTCGGTGATCCCGGGCACCATCCTGCGCAGCTCACCGAACCGGCACGTCCGCTCGTTGAGCGCCCAGAGGATCAGCACCTTCCACTTGCCGCCGATGACATCCATCGCCGCGTCGATCCCGCAGACGTACGACCCCGGCCTCCGAACCGCACCCACACTCCACCCCTCCCACCTGGTCACTCACCCGGCGGTAACCACCCACACCGAAGTGCGTACTTGATCACTCCCGGCTCCCCGGCCAGCCTAATCACCATGAATGCCGCCGCACTTGAGAAGACTCCGCTCACCCTCCTCGGCCTGGGCGCCATGGGCACCGCGCTCGCCCGCACCTGGCTCGACGCCGGGCACCCGCTCACCGTCTGGAACCGCAGCCCCCACCGGGCCGAGCCGCTCGCCGCCCTCGGGGCGCGCGTCGCCGGAAGCGTCGCGGAGGCGGTGGCGGCGAGCGGCCTCGTCGTCCTCTGCCTGCTCGACGACGCCTCGGTCGACGAGACCCTGGACGGTGTCGACCTGACCGGCAAGGACCTGGTCAACCTCACCACCTCCACCCCGGCCCTGGCCCGCTCCCGCGCCGCGTGGGCGCACGGGCGGGGGGCCCGTTTCGTGGACGGCGGGATCATGGCGGTGCCGCCGATGATCGGCGTCCCCGCCTCCGGCGGCTACATCTTCTACAGCGGCTCGCGGGCCCTCTTCGACGCCCACCGCGACACGCTGGCCGTGCCCACCGGGACCTCCTACACCGGTACGGACGCCGGCTCCGCCGCGCTGCACGACGTGGCGCTGCTGAGCGCCATGAACGGGATGTTCGGCGGGGTCGCGCACGCGTTCGCCCTGGTCCGCAAGGAGGACATCGAGCCGACGGCGTTCGCCCGGCTGCTCGCCGACTGGCTGGTCGCCATGGTGCCCTCGGTGCACCTGATGGCCTCCCAGCTGGCCGACGGCGACTACACGCGGGGGGTGGTGTCCAACCTCGCCATGCAGGTCGCGGGCAGCCCGACGCTGCTGCGCACCGCCGAGGAGCAGGGCGTCAGCACCGAGTTGCTGACTCCGTACCTGTCCCTGATGGAGCGCCGTCTGGCCCAGGGCCACGGTCACGAGGGCACGACGGGCGTGGTCGACCTGCTCGCCCGCTGAACCGTACGGCTACGCCGCCTCCGTCGCGGCCTCCACCGCCGCCGCCTCCCTCGACAGCTGGGCCGCCTGGCGCAGGCTCAGGCCCGGCTCGGCCTCGCGGAGCGCCTTGACCGCCGCGACCGCGTCGAGCGGGCCCTGGTGGCCGCCCGCCCTGATCCGGCTCCCCGCCCAGCGGCCCCGCAGCTCCGCGTCCGGTGCGCCGGCCGCATCGGCGACCACGGCCAGGGCCCGCTCCAGGCCGGGGCGTTCCTCCGCGCCCGCGGTCTCCAACGCCTGCCGGAGCGCCGCACCGATGGCGTCCGCGTCGCGCACCACGACCACGGCCAGATCCTGCTTCCTGTTTCCGATCATGTCCTCATGGTCACCCGGGAGGGCCCCCTTCACACCCGATTTGAGCCGCATCTGAGGTAGGGGGAGGCGACCGGGACCCCCGGGACCAGGCATTCTCCGTCCCGGGCCGGAGGCGGCCGGCCCCACTGCGTACCGTCGGGGGCATGACTTCCGACCGCGACCGCCTGCCCGACCTGGACGCCTACCTCGCCCGCATCGGCTGGACCGGGGAGCGCCGGCCGACCGCCGGCGTACTGCGCTCCGTGCACCGGGCCCACGCGCTGGGCATCCCCTTCGAGAACCTGGAGCCGGTGCTGGGCCACGCGCCCTCGCTGGCGATCCCGGACCTGGAGGCGAAGCTCGTACGCGGTGGGCGCGGCGGGTACTGCTACGAGCACAACACGCTGCTCGCCGCCGCGCTGACCGCGCTCGGCTTCCGGATCACCCTGCTCTGCGCCCGGGTCGTGGTGGGGGCCGGGCCCGGGGACATCCGGCCACGCACGCACATGCTGATGCTGGCCGGGGTGCCGGGCGAGGCCACGCCGTACCTGGCGGATGTCGGCTTCGGCTCCGCCGGCGCGCTGCTGGAGCCGATCCCGCTGGTCGCCGGCGCCGAGCTGCACGACGCCCCGCGACACCACCGGCTGGTGAACACCCCGCACGACGGGCCGCTCGCACAGTGGGAGCTCCAGGCGCACACCGCCGACGGGGCGTGGGAGTCCCAGTACGCGTTCACGCTGGAACCCTTCGAGGCACCGGACTACGAGGTGATCAACTGGCACATCGCGACCAACCCGCGCTCCCCGTTCTCGCGCCGGGTGTACGCCCAGCGCACGACCCCGGACACCCATCTCTCACTGACCGGCCGCACCCTCACCGTGACCGGGCCGGACGGCGCCCGCGAGGAACGCGAACTCGCGAACGGTGACGAGGTGCTGCGCGTACTGGCGGCCGACTTCGGCGTCCGTCTTCCCCCGGGCACCCGGCTGCCGGAGTAGAGGGTGAGCGGGAGTGGAGGGGGCCGGGGGCACTGCGGGCGCTGCGGGCACTGCGGGCACTGCGGGCACTGCGGGCACTGCGGGCACTGCGGGGGACGCTCGTGGCGCATCTCACCCGTCCGCGTCCGTCACGCCCGGATTCCACCGCATTCGAAGCCCCGCCCCCGTCCCCGCCCGGCGTTCCCACGGTCGCGGACTGTGGGCGCATGGCTATGGAAGACGGGCCGATGCGGCGGGAATACCCGGGTGGGGCAACCGGGAGGGAAAGCCCGGGCAACACGGGCAACGCGGTCGTAAGCTCCCTGACATGCAGGTCATCCAGTCCACGAAGCTCGCCAATGTCTGTTACGAAATCCGGGGCCCCGTTCTGGAGGAGGCGATGCGGCTGGAAGCGGCCGGTCACCGCATCCTCAAGCTGAACACCGGCAATCCTGCCGCGTTCGGGTTCGAGTGCCCGCCCGAGATCCTTGAGGACATACTGCGCAACCTCTCCGGAGCGCACGGCTACGGCGACGCGAAGGGACTGCTGTCCGCGCGGCGGGCGGTGATGCAGCACTACCAGACCAAGGGGATCGACCTCGACGTCGAGGACATCTACCTGGGCAACGGCGTCTCCGAGCTGATCCAGATGTCGATGCAGGCGCTGCTCGACGACGGGGACGAGGTCCTCGTACCGGCTCCGGACTATCCGCTGTGGACCGCCTCGGTGTCGCTGGCCGGCGGCACGGCCGTGCACTACCGGTGCGACGAGCAGTCCGACTGGATGCCGGACCTCGCCGACATCGAGCGGAGGATCACCGACCGCACCAAGGCCCTCGTGATCATCAACCCGAACAATCCGACGGGCGCGGTGTATGACGACGAGATGCTGCGCGGGCTGACGGAGATCGCCCGGCGCCACAACCTGGTCGTCTGCTCCGACGAGATCTACGACCGGATCCTGTACGACGGGGCGACCCACACGCCGACCGCGACGATCGCGCCCGATCTGATGGTGCTCACCTTCAACGGGCTCTCCAAGAACTACCGGGTGGCCGGCTACCGGTCGGGCTGGCTGGCGGTCTGCGGTCCGAAGGCGCACGCCTCCTCGTATATCGAAGGGCTGACGATCCTCGCCAACATGCGGCTCTGCGCCAACATGCCCTCGCAGCACGCCGTGGCCACCGCGCTCGGCGGACGGCAGTCGATCGACGACCTGGTGCTGCCGGGCGGGCGGATCCTGGAGCAGCGGGACACCGCGTACGACCTGCTGACGCAGATCCCCGGCGTGACCTGCGTGAAGCCGAAGGGGGCGCTGTACCTCTTCCCGCGCCTGGACCCCAAGGTCTACAAGATCAAGGACGACCGGCAGATGGTGCTCGACCTGTTGCGGGCCGAGAAGATCATGGTCGTGCACGGTACCGGGTTCAACTGGCCGGAGCCCGATCACTTCCGGGTGGTGACGCTGCCGTCGACCGAGGACCTGACGGACGCGGTGGGCCGGATCGCGCACTTCCTGGACGGCTACGGCCAGCCGTAGCGGCCGGCCGGCGGCCTGTCGCCGGGGATTCCGCGGACACCAGAATCGATAGCAAACAACTTTAGACTGAATCCAAGGTAGGATGGTCCCACTGCAACACCAGGAGGCCATCCATGTACGAACCGATCCGCACCAAATCGGTCCACACACCGGCCGACCACGCCGACGACTTCCCGCACCGCTCCCGCGAGGAAGAGCTGGACATCCAGCTCGCCGGGCACCTGGCCGCGCTCCTCGCGGTCACCGACGAGCTGGGCATCGGCGAGGCGGGCGACCGCATCGCCGAACAGGTCGCCAGGCTGCGCGGCGCGCCGCCCGCCCGGCACGCCGGCCGGACCGACGCACCCGCGTCCGCACTGCACCGCCGCGCCCACGCCCTCGCGGGCCGGGCTCTGGTGGTGGCCGCGTCCCGCGCCGACACGGCCGTCGCGATCCTCGCGGCCGAGCGCATGGACGCCCACACCGCGGCGCTCGCCGCCGTACCCGCCGCCGCCACCTCGCCCCGGCTGGTCGGCGCCCGCTGACGGCCCCGGTCCACGTGCCGTCGAGGCGCGTGGGCCGGGCGCCACGCGCCCCCGCCCGGCGGGCAGTTGCACCCGGGTCCGTTCCGTCGCCGTTGCGTACTGGGATCATCGCTTAACCTCTCGTCCACCCAACTCCGCCTGGAATGTGGGTTTCCGCGAGCAGGCTGCGTGTGTGAGACGCATCGTGGGAATCGTCCTGGCGGTGCTGCTGATCGGCGGAGTGGCAGTGGCCGTCGCAGCAGGCCGCGAAGGCAAGGACAAGAGCACGGCAACGAAGACCGTGCGCGGAGTGATCGGTTCGGAGAAGGCGGAGTTCTTCGCCGACCCCGACGTGGTGAAGGCCCTCGCCGCCAAGGGGCTCACCGTCAAGGCGGAGACGTCCGGGTCCTGGGCCATGGACCGACTCCCCCTCAAGGGCTACGACTTCGCCTTTCCCGGCTCCAAGGCCCCGGCCGACGAGCTGCAGCGCCGGTCCGCCGTCAAGGGCGGGCCGCTCAGGCCCTTCTACTCGCCGCTGGTCGTCGTCGCGCACCGCGCCGCCGCCCGGGTCCTGGCGGACAACGGGCTCGCCGCACTGAGCGGGAAGTCCAGCGGCAGGCTGCTGATGGGGCCCTACCTCCGGGCCGCCCGGTCGGACCGGACCTGGCAGCAGCTCAAGGGGGCGGGACAGCACGCCGAGCTGACCGGGACGGTGTTCATCACCAGCACCGACCCCGTCTCGTCCAACTCCGGTGCCCTCTACCTCGCCGCCGCCTCGTACGTCGCCGACGGCGGCCGGGTCGCCGCGGACGAAGCCGCCGTCGACCGCACCGCACCGCTGCTGAAGAAGCTGATCCAGGTGCAGGGGGCGCAGCAGACCAGCAGCGACGCCCCGTTCCGGGACTTCATCAGCGGGGTCGGCAATCCGCTGGTCCTGGTGTACGAGTCGCAGGTCGCCTCGCTGCTGACACAGCGGCAGGACGCCGGTGACCTGGTCCTCCTCTACCCCGACACCACCGTCTCCAGCGACCACACCCTCGTACCCCTGACCGGGACCGGCCGGCGGCTGGGTGAGCTGCTCTCCACCGACCCGCGGCTGCGCGAACTCGCCGTACGGCACGGCTTCCGGCCCCAGGGCGCCGCGGCCGAGTTCACCGCCGCCACCGCGGACCACACCGACTACATCGACCAGAAGCTGACCGGGGTCCGCCAGGCGCCCGTGCCCACCGCCGAGGTGCTGCGCACGATGGCCCGGCGGACCCGCGGCTGACCGCACCCGCCTTCCTGGAGACCTCAGCCATGACCGAAGAGCCGCAGTCGCTCAGTCTCACCCCGCCGGGCGACTCCGCCCCGCCGCTGGTCCTCACCCCGCCGGAACCGGTCGCCCCGGTCCGGACCGAGCAGGCGGCCGGCCTCGTGCCGGTCGACGAATCGGTGCGCACGGAGATGACGCGCCGCGCCACCGAGTACATCGGCGCCCTCTCCGGGCTCGACGCCCGGTCCCCCGAATTCACCACCCGGATCGGGGAGATCGCCGCGCTCGGGCAGGGCGACATCCGCAGCGCCGCCCAGCAGTCCAACCGGATGCTGGACCGCACCGTCCGCTCGCTGGCCGGCTCCGGGGGCGTGGACGCGCAGTCCAAGGTCGGCTCGTCCCTGGTCGAGCTGCGCCGCACCGTCGAGGACCTCGACCCGCGCGACACACCGGGCCGAGGTGCCCGCCGGCTGCTGTCCAGGCTGCCGGGCGGCAACAGGATCCGCGACCACGTCGCCAAGTACGCCTCCTCACAGGCCACTTTGAACCGGATCGTGGGCTCGCTGCGCGGCGGGCAGGACGAACTGCGCCGCGACAACGCCGCCCTGCACACCGAGCGCACCCGGCTCTGGGAGACCATGGGCAAGCTCCAGGAGTACGTGGTGCTCACCGAGGCGCTGGACGGCGCCGTCGAGCAGCGCATCGCCGAGGCCACCGACCCGGCGCAGGCGGACGCGCTGCGGGCCGATGTGCTCTTCCCCGTACGGCAGAAGCACCAGGACCTGCTGACCCAGCTCGCGGTCTGCGCCCAGGGCTACCTCGCGATGGACGTCGTGCGGCGCAACAACGACGAGCTGATCAGGGGCGTCGACCGGGCCGCGACCACCACCGTCTCCGCGCTGCGGATCGCCGTGATGCTCGCCTCGGCGCTGGAGAACCAGCGCAGGGTGACCGAGCAGGTGCAGGTGCTGCGCTCCACGACCGAGGACCTGATCCGCGGCAACGCGGAGATGCTCGCCGGACAGAGCGGCGAGATCCAGCGCATCGCGGCCGATCCGGCGGTGAGCGCGGAGACGCTGCGCACCGCGTTCCAGCAGATCTACCGGACGCTCGACGCCATCGACACGTACAAGGCGCGGGCCACCGAGTCGATGGCGGCGACCGTGGAGTCGCTGACCTCCGAACTCCAGCAGGCCGGTGCCCACTTGGAGCGCAGCCGGTCGGCGGGGGCGCTGGAGGGCGGTGGTCTCGGATGACGTACCGCCCCCGGAAGCGGCTGAGACGGCTCCGGCGCCGGGTCGCCCGCTCGCTGGTCACACTGCTGGCCGTCGCCGTGCTCGCCCCGCTCGCCGCCTGCTCCGGCTCGGACGACGGGGCGCCGGGCGGTGTGTCCGGCGGGGCCGGAAGGGACGACGGCAGGCCCCGGGCCGGCACGCTGCGGATCCTCGCCTCCAGTGAACTCTCCGACATGAAGCCTCTGTTGGAAGAGGCCCGGAAGGCCACCGGGGTCACCGTGCGGCCCACCTGGACCGGCACGCTGGACGCCGTCGAGCTGCTCGGCTCCGGGAAGGCGGACGGGGCGTACGACGCGGTCTGGCTGTCGTCCGACGACTATCTGCGGCTGCGCCCGGACGCGGCACGGCGCATCACGTCGGAGACCCCGCTGATGGTTTCACCGGTCGCCCTCGGGGTCCGTCCGGCGACCGTGCGGCGGCTGGGCTGGAAGCCCTCGGACGTGACCTGGTCGCAGGTGCACCGGGCGGTCGCCGAGGGCCGGCTGACGTACGGGATGAGCGATCCGGCCCGTTCCAACTCCGGTTTCTCCGCGCTGGTCTCGGTCGCCTCCGGCCTCTCGGGCGCACAGTCCGCGCTGACCGACGCGGACGTCCGGGGCGCGAGCGGGAAGCTGAAGGAGTTCTTCGCGGGGCAGCGGCTGACCTCCGGCTCCTCGGGCTGGCTGGCCACCGCGTACGCCCGGCGCGGCAATGTCGACGCGCTGATCAACTACGAGTCGGTGCTGCTCTCGCTGAACCGCGACAGCCACACCGGGCTGACCGTGATCCGCCCCCGCGACGGGGTGGTGACGGCCGACTACCCGCTCAGCGCGCTGACCACCGCCGCTCCCGGGGCGAAGGACTCGGTCCGCGCGCTGACGGCGTACCTGCGGACCCCGGACGCGCAGCGGAAGCTGACCCGGGACACCTTCCGCCGCCCGGTCGTTCCCTCGGTGCGGCCCGCGGCACCGCTCGCCGCCGACGCGCGCCGCGAACTGCCGTTCCCCGGCTCCCGGTCGGTGGCCGACGGGCTGCTGCACAGCTACGAGAACAAGCTCCGGCGGCCCTCGCGCACCGTGTACGTGCTGGACACCTCCGGCTCGATGGCGGGCGACCGGCTGGCGGCGCTGAAGGCGGCGCTGACCGGGCTGACCGGGGACTTCCGGGAACGGGAGGAGGTCACGCTGCTGCCGTTCGGCTCGTCGGTGAAGCAGGTCCGCACGCACACCGTCGACCCGGCCGATCCGCAGCGGGGCCTGTCGGCGATCAAGGCGGACACGGCGGCGCTGACGGCCGGTGGCGAGACTGCGGTCTATTCGAGCCTGAAGTCGGCCTACGAGCGGATCGGCGCCGGCACCGAGTCCGCGTTCACCTCGATCGTGCTGATGACGGACGGCGAGAACACCACCGGCGACACGGCCGCCGGCTTCAGCTCCTACTACCGCGCGCTGCCGGCCGCGCGCCGGGTCACCCCGGTCTTCCCGATCGTCTTCGGCGACGCGGACCGGGGCGAGCTGGACCGGATCGCCGCGCTGACCGGCGGCCGGCTCTTCGACGCGACAAAGGACCAGGGGCCCGGCTCGCTGGACGGTGCCTTCGAGGAGATCCGTGGATACCAGTAACCCGCCGGGCGGGCCGGGGGGCGGGCCCAACCGGGTGCTGGCGTACCTGGAGTCGCGGAAGAACCTCACCGGGAGCGCCTGCGGGATCGCCGGCCTCGCCCTCACCTTCACCGGCCTCGCCGGGGCGTACTGGCCGGTGGTGGTCCTCGGGCTGTACGGCGCGGGGGCGCTGATCGCGCCGCCCGAGCGGCCCGCGGTCCCGGTCTTCCCCGATCCGTCGACCCGGCTGGACGCGGTGCGGACCGACTACGCGGCCCTGTGCGGGTATCTGGACGAGGTGGAGCTGCCGCCCGCCGCGTCCGGCCGGCTCACCGAACTGACCGCTCTGCTCGACGGGCTGCTCGCCCCCGGGCCGGTGGCCGAGGCGCTGGCCGCCGATCCGGAGGGCGTGCACGTCCTGGCGCGTGCCGTGCGCCAGGACGTCCTGGAGTCGGTCGACGCCTACGTACGGATCCGCCCGTGGACCCGGATGGTGCCGGGCACGGAGCCGCCCGAGCGCCATCTGGAACGGCAGCTGACGCTGCTGCACCGGGAGGTCGAGGAGCTGGCGACGGCGCTGCGGGAGGCGGAGGCCCGCCGGCAGCAGACCCACACCCGCTATCTGGAGGACCGGGGGCGGAACGGGTAGTGCCCGGCGAAAGGGCGGGAAAGGGGGCGGCCCCCGGAATCGTGAGGGGATTCCGGGGGCCGTACCGCGGCGGGCTGTCGACCCCACAGGTCAGGGCGGATGTCCGGGGCCCGGCCGCGGGGGTGTGCGGGGCGCACCCGCGGGGGTGCGCCCGGGGCGTCAGCCCAGGCGCCGGACCAGCGCGTTGTACTCGTCCCACAGCTCCTTCGGCGTGTGGTCGCCGAAGGTGTTGAGGTGGTCGGGGACCAGCGCCGCCTCCTCGCGCCAGATCTCCTTGTCGACGTCGAGCAGGAAGTCCAGGTCGGACTCGGAGAGGTCCAGGCCGTCGGTGTCGAGGGAGCCCTTGGCCGGCAGGATGCCGATCGGGGTCTCGACGCCCTCGGCCCTGCCTTCGAGGCGCTCGACGATCCACTTCAGGACGCGGCTGTTCTCACCGAAGCCGGGCCACACGAACTTGCCCGCGTCGTTCTTGCGGAACCAGTTCACGTAGTAGATCTTCGGCAGCTTGGCCTGGTTCCCTGCCCGCGCGGCGTCGCTGCCGACCTTGACCCAGTGGTTCATGTAGTCGCCCATGTTGTAGCCGCAGAACGGCAGCATGGCGAACGGGTCGCGGCGCAGCTCGCCGACCTTGCCCTCGGCGGCGGCGGTCTTCTCGGAGGCCACGTTGGCCCCGAGGAAGACACCGTGCTGCCAGGTGAAGGACTCGGTGACCAGCGGGACGGCCGAGGCGCGGCGGCCGCCGAAGAGGATCGCCGAGATCGGCACGCCCTTCGGGTCCTCCCACTCGGGGGCGATGATCGGGCACTGTCCGGCCGGGACGGTGAAGCGGGCGTTGGGGTGGGCGGCCGGGGTGTCGGACGCCGGCGTCCAGTCGTTGCCCTTCCAGTCGGTGAGGTGGGCCGGAGCGGTCTCCGTCATGCCCTCCCACCACACGTCGCCGTCGTCGGTGAGCGCGACGTTGGTGAAGACGGAGTTGCCCCACATGGTCTTCATCGCGTTGGCGTTGGTGTGCTCGCCGGTGCCGGGCGCGACGCCGAAGAAGCCCGCCTCCGGGTTGATCGCGTACAGCTGGCCGTCCTCGCCGAAGCGCATCCAGGCGATGTCGTCGCCGATGGTCTCCACGGTCCAGCCGGGGATCGTCGGCTCCAGCATGGCGAGATTGGTCTTGCCGCAGGCCGACGGGAACGCGGCCGCGATGTACTTGGGGGTCTCGGACTCGCCCTGCGGCGGGGTGAGCTTGAGGATCAGCATGTGCTCGGCGAGCCAGCCCTCGTCACGCGCCATGACGGAGGCGATGCGCAGCGCGTAGCACTTCTTGCCGAGCAGGGCGTTGCCGCCGTAGCCGGAGCCGTAGGACCAGATCTCGCGGTCCTCGGGGAAGTGCGAGATGTACTTGGTGGTGTTGCACGGCCACGGAACGTCCTCCTGGCCCTCCGCCAGGGGTGCGCCCAGCGTGTGGACGGCCTTGACGAAGAAGCCGTCGGTGCCCAGCTCGTCCAGGACGGCCTGTCCCATGCGGGTCATGGTGCGCATCGAGACGGCGACGTAGGCGGAGTCGGTGATCTCGACGCCGATCGCGGAGAGCGGGGAGCCGACGGGGCCCATGCAGAACGGGACGACGTACATGGTGCGGCCGCGCATCGAGCCGCGGAAGACACCGTTCTCACCGGTGAAGATCTCCCGCATCTCGGCGGGGGCCTTCCAGTGGTTCGTCGGGCCGGCGTCCTCCTCCTTCTCGGAGCAGATGAACGTACGGTCCTCGACACGGGCGACATCGCTCGGGTCGGACGCGGCGTAGTACGAGTTCGGGCGCTTGGTCTCGTCGAGCTTGGTGAACGTGCCCTTGGCCACGAGCTCCCCGCACAGGCGCTCGTACTCGGCCTCGGAGCCGTCGCACCAGACCACCCGGTCCGGCTCGGTTGTCGCTGCGATCTCGTTCACCCAGGAGACGAGCTCCTGGTGATCAGTGGGGACGGTGAAGGGAGCCGCGATGTCGCGCGCCACGATCGCTCCTTGTTGAGGGTATCTGTCTGGTAGTTGCCCCGTGGGGGCTGCGACCCGGATGCTTCTACCCCTTCGAATCCCGTTGGCGCTCATCCGGTGCCGACCGCACTCATTTGATCATCCGACCGTTTCGCCCATATGTCCAGGGGGGCGCACACGTGAGCATTGCCACTCGTATCGGTAACGACCACGGGGGGAGGCCGTACCTACGGTCGCGTAGGTACGATGCGGGAATGACTGCTGCCGCCACCGCGCCCGGGTCCGCCGGGCTGGAACCAGCCGAGTCCGATCCCGTCCCGCCGAAGCCGCGCATGCGCGGCTGGCTGCATGCCGGGATGTTTCCCGCCGTGATCGTCGCGGGGGTGGTGCTGATCGCGTTCACCGACAGCTCCGTCGGCCGGATCGCCTGCGGCATCTACACCCTGACCGCGTGCCTGCTGTTCGGTGTGAGCGCGCTCTACCACCGGGGCACCTGGGGTCCGCGCGGCGAGGCGGTGCTCCGCCGGCTCGACCACGCCAACATCTTCCTGATCATCGCGGGCACCTACACCCCGCTGACCCTGCTGCTGCTCCCCGAGTCCACCGGGACACCGCTGCTGTGGGCGGTCTGGGCGGCCGCCACGGCGGGGATCGCCTTCCGGGTGTTCTGGGTCGGCGCCCCGCGCTGGCTCTACACACCCTGCTACCTGGCGATGGGCTGGGCCGCGGTCTTCTTCCTGCCGGACTTCATGCGCACCGGCGGGATCGCCGTGCTGGTACTGGTCGTCGTCGGCGGGCTGCTCTACAGCGCCGGCGGCGTCATCTACGGCATCAAGCGGCCCAACCCCTCACCGCGCTGGTTCGGCTTCCACGAGGTGTTCCACTCACTGACCCTGGCGGCCTTCGTGGTGCACTACGTCGGCATCTCCCTGGTGGCCTACAACCACCACTGAGCACCGCCCCGGCCGGTGCCGGAGCCCCGCCGATGCCGGACAATGGCGGTCATGGCCGTCACCTCCCGTACCCCTTCCGTTTCCGCTCCGGGGCCGCAGCCGCAGCCGGGGCTCCGCGAGCGGAAGAAGCTCCGGACCCGGACCGCGATCCGGCAGGCCGCGTACCGGCTGATCGCCGAACAGGGGTACGGGGCGACGACGGTGGAGCAGATCGCGGCGGCGGCCGAGGTGTCGCCCAGCACCGTCTTCCGGTACTTCCCGGCCAAGGAGGACATCGTCCTCACCGACGAGTACGACCGGGTGCTGGCGGCCGCCCTGCGCGGTCGCCCCGCCGGGGAACCGCCGCTGGAGTCGCTCCGGCAGGTCCTGGCCGAGGTGCTCGCGGAGTTCCTGGCGACCGGGGAGCAGGAGCTGCGGCAGCGGACCAGGCTGATGGTGGAGGTGCCGGCCGTCCGGGCCCGGATGACGCGGACCATGCCGGGCACGGCCGGGGCGCTGGCCGAGGCGATCGCCGACCGTACCGGCCGCGAGACCGGCGATCTGGCGGTCCGGGTGTTCGTCGCGGCGGTGCTGGGCACGCTGCGCGAGGTGACGCTGTACTGGGGCGAGCAGGGCCAGGAGGGCGACCTCGTCGCGATGACCGGCCGGGCCCTGGACACCCTGGAGGGCGGTCTGAGGCTCTGACCGGGGGCGGGGCCCGGCCCCCGGTCTGAGGCTCTGACCGGGGGCCGGGCCCCGGGTCTCACCCGGCGGATGTCACCGGCCGCCGAGACTCCGCGCCAGCTCCTGTGCGTCCGTCGTCGGCGCTTCGCACACGAAGTGCCTGCACACGTACGCCGTCGGCGCGTCGCCCACCATCGGCCGGTCCGCGAGCAGCGGGAACTCGGCGCCACCCGTCTCCCCCGCCGCCACCACCGCGCCCGGTGCCCTGCCCAGCAGCGCCGTACGGTGCAGCTCACCGCCGACCGGTCCGGCGACGGCGACCTCGCGCGGCCCGTCCAGCAGCGCCTCCGCGACGGCGAGTCCCCAGCTGGTGAACCGGGGGGCGCGCGGCCCGAGCTCCTTGATCACACCGAGCGCGCCCTCGGCGGCGGTGCGGTGGGCCTCGGAGCCGGTGTGCGCGGCGTACGACAGGAGCGCCCCGGCCGCCGCCGTCCAGCCGGCCGGGGTCGCGTTGTCGGTGGGGTCCTGCGGGCGGCGGATCAGCCGCTCGGCGTCGTCCGCCGTGTCGTACAGCCGGCCGCCCTCGCCGGTGAAGTGCTGGAGCACGATGTCGAGCAGGAAGCCGGCGAACTCCAGCCAGACGCCCTCGCCGGTGACCGCGGCCAGCGCCAGGAAGCCCTCGGCCACGTCGCCGTAGTCCTCCAGGACCCCGGCGTGCCCGCCGGGGCGCCCGTCCTTGGACGTGCGGTCCAGCCGGGCGACGGCGCCCATGTGCACCCGGACCAGCAGATCGGCGGCCTCGGTGGCGCGCTCGACGAGGTCCGGCCGGTCGAAGTACGCCCCGGTCTCGGCGAGCGCGGCGATCGCCAGCCCGTTCCAGGCGGCGACCACCTTGTCGTCCCGGCCCGGGTGCGGGCGCGGTGCACGGGCGGCGAGCAGCGCGGCCCGCACCCGGGCGACCCGGTCCGGGTCCGCCCCGGCGCCCTCCGGCGCGAGCCGGAGCACCGAGGACCCCTCCTCGAAGGTGCCCTCGTCCGTCACCCCGAAGTACTCCGCGGCGAAGGCGGCGTCCCGGTCGCCGAGGGTCTCCCGCAGCTGTGCGGGCGTCCACACGTAGTACGCGCCCTCGACGTGCCGCCCGTCGCCGTCCTCGCTGTCGGCGTCGAGCGCGGAGGCGAAACCGCCCTCGGCGGTGCGCAGTTCACGGACCATGAAGTCGGCGGTCTCCAGGGCGACCCGGCGGGCCTGCTCCGAGCCGGTGGTCCGCCACAGGTGCGCGTAGACCCGGCAGAGCAGCGCGTTGTCGTAGAGCATCTTCTCGAAGTGGGGCACCAGGGTGCCGCCGGGCCGCTGGCGCAGCACGTACCGGTGGAAGCCCCCGCCCAGCTGGTCGAAGAGGCTCGACCGCGCCATGGCCCCGCACAGTCCCTCGGCCATCTCCAGCGCCCCCGCGGACTCCGTCCGGGCGTGGTGCCGCAGCAGGAACTCGATCGTCATGCCCGGCGGGAACCTGGTGTCGCCGGAGCCGAGCCAGCCGCTCCGGGGGTCGTACTCCCGGCTGATGCCCAGCAGCGCCCGCGCCAGCTCCGCCTCGCCCGGGAGTCCGCCGTCCCCTTGCTCCAGCTGCCGTTCCGCCAGATCGCGGGTGATCTTCCCGGCGACCTCCGCGACCTCCGCGCGCCGTTCCGTCCAGGCGCCGTGGACGCCTTCGAGCACCTGCCGGAAGGACGGCATCCCGTGCCGGGGCTCGGGCGGGAAGTACGTACCGAAGTAGAAGGGCTCCCCGGCCGGCGTCATGAAGACGGACATGGGCCAGCCGCCCTGCCCGGTGGCGGCCTGCACGGCCTCCATGTAGACGGCGTCCACGTCGGGCCGCTCCTCGCGGTCCACCTTGACGTTGACGAAGTGTTCGTTCATGTAGGCGGCGACGGCCTCGTCCTCGAAGCTCTCGTGCGCCATGACGTGGCACCAGTGGCATGCGCTGTAGCCGACTGACAGCAGAACGGGTACGTCACGCCGCCGCGCCTCCTCGAAGGCCGCCGGCTCCCAGGGCCACCAGTCGACCGGATTGTCAGCATGCTGAAGCAGATACGGCGAGGTCACGCCAGCCAACCGGTTCATGCGAGCCAGCCTCTCACAGCGCCTGGCACGACCGGCGAAACCCTCGCGGGCCCGCCCCGCCCGGCCGCATTGCACTCATGGGCCATCACGTGGCGGGCGGGGCCTTCCCCTCGGAGCCGGGTTCGGACTTTTCCCGGGGTTCCTCCGGGCCGGGCGGCCCGGCGCCTCGGAGTCAACGGACCGGGCGCAGCTGCGCCGGACCTGCCGGGGCTCCTCGAAGGAGGTACCCCATGACCGCCGAGACGGTGGTCCCCGTGTGGATGCGTACGCGGATCGGCGCGCCCCCTGGTCGCCTCGGGCTCGAAGCGGTCCCGGCCGCGTCCCCGGCCGGCTGCCGGAACACTCGGGGGCCGCTCGGCTTCCGGCGGCGGACGGCCCGGAGGATGCGCGCCCCCGGTACGGCCGCGCCGTGGAACCTGCGGCAGAACCGAACGACTTTGCGAGTATTTCACTTTCACGGCCAGAGCTTGATCGCTAGGGTGAATGAGAAGCACACGGAAGATGAATGTGGGATTAACCCACGGCGTCGGGCACGTCAAGTCACCGCCCGGCATTCGCTGTTACTCCTGGGGGGGGAAGTACTGCGTGGACATCACCCATGTCCTGTGCGGATTCAGCAAGGGGCTGATCTCGGACCTCGACGATCTGCTGCCGGCCCGGTCGGTGCTCGTGGTGGAGGACGAACACGTCGCCGCCGTCCGTGACGTACACCGGAGGGCCGCGCGCCATCCGTGCGTCGCGCAGGTCGTCCACGCACCGGTCCAGAACGAGCGGGATCCCGCCGGGACGGTGCGCGCGGTCCACAGACCCGAGCGGGTCCGCGCCGTCGTTCCGGCGACCGAGTACGGCGTGGTCGCCGCGGCGGCGCTGGCCGAGGCCTGGGGGCTGCCCGGCGCGGGCACCCGGGCCGCGGCGGTCCTGCGCGACAAGACCGCCCTGCGCGCCCACGCGGATTCCGCCGGACTGCCGCAGCCCCGCTGGCGGCCGGCGGAGAGCGCCGAGGACGTCATCGCCTTCCGGTCCGGGCACGGCGGCCGGTGTGTGCTGAAGCCCGCCGATCTGCAGGCCAGCCTGGGAGTCCGGCTGCTCGACGAGGACGACGACGTGTCGTCGGCGTGGAAGGCGACGACGTCGGCCGGCGAGCCGAAGATGCGGTCACCGCACGCCGGGCCGGGCCGATTCCTCGTCGAGGAGAGGCTGTTCGGGCCGGAGGTCAGTGTCGAGTGCCTGGTCGACCGCGGTGAGCTCCTGTTCGTGAACGTCACCGAGAAGCTTCTGCACCCGGGTCCGGCGCCGGTGGAGCTCGGCCATGTCGTGCCCGCGTCGCTCCCACCGGGCGTGGCCGGGGAACTGACCCGGCTCATGGGGCTGTTGGTCGAATCGACCGGATTCGGCTCCGGCGTCCTGCACGCCGAATGGATTCTGGTCGACGGGGTGCGGCCGCACCTCGTGGAGTGCGCGGGCAGGCTGCCGGGCGACAGCATCGATCTGCTGATCGACCTCGCCCACGGCGGTCGCGTCGTGGCCGATCTGCTGGCCGTTCTGGGCGGGACCGGCCTGCCCGGGCGCGGCCCCGCCCTCCGGGGCGCGGCCATCCGGTTCCTGTCCGCGCGACCGGGTGTGGTGCGGGACGTCACGGGGCTGGCAAAGGGCCGGGCCTCGGACGGCGTGCACGAGGTCGAACTCGCCGCGGAACCGGGAACGGCCGTCGGCGAGCTGGCGAGTTCGTGGGACCGGATCGGCCATGTGCTGGCGACCGGCGAGAACGGCGAGCACGCCGCACGGAACGCGGCCACCGCGGCCGGGCTGATCGACGTCCGCACCTCATGATCGCCCGGCTGCTGCGGAGTTACGTCCCGGAGTCCTCGGCCGGCCGGTCGTTCGCCCTCGTCGCGCTGCTCGACTCCGTCGGTACCGGCTTCTACCTGGCCGGGTCCACGATCTTCTTCATCCGCGTGATCGGTCTGAGCGACGCCCAGGTGGGTCTGGGCCTGGCCGCGACCGGCCTGACCGCCTTCCTGGCGACGGTGCCGCTGGGGGTGCTCGCCGACCGGTGGGGCGCCAAGCGGATGCTGATCGCGTATCAGCTCTGGCGTGCGCTGTGGTTCTCGGCGCTCGCCTTCGTCCACGGGCCGGTCGCGTTCTTCGTGGTCTCGGCGCTCCTGGGCGTGGTCGAGCGCGCGGTGTCGCCGGCGAGCCAGGCGGTCGTGTCGGTCGCGGTGCCGAGCAAGGACCGCACGCGCGCCATGGCGACCATGCGCTCGGTGCGCAATGTCGGGTTCTCCCTCGGCGCCCTGCTCACCGCTCCGCTGATGGCCGACGGTTCGGCCCTGGCGTACCGGACGATCATTCTCGTCGACGCCGCGTCGTTCGTGTTCGCCGCGCTGCTGCTCGCGCGGCTGAAGGTGCCGACGGCGCCGCCGCCCGTGCGCCGGGGCGGTCTGAGCTTTCTGCACGGATTCACCGACCGGCGCTATCTCGGGCTCACCGCAGTGAGTTGCGTACTCGCGGTGCACATGCCCGTCCTGGCCGTGGCCCTTCCGCTGTGGACCGTCCGGGAGACGGACGCCCCCACGGCCCTGGTCTCGGCCCTGGTGGTGCTGAACACCGTGCTGGCCGTCCTCTTCCAGGTCCCGCTCGCCAAGGGTGCCGAACGCGAGGGCGGGGGTCTGCGCGCCATGCGCCTGGCCGGGCTCGCGCTGATCGCCTCCTGCGCGATGTTCGCCGTCGCGGCGGCTCCGCTGGGCACGCTGTTCGCCTGCGCCGTGCTCGTGGTCGCGACCGTGCTGCTGACCGCCGGGGAACTGTGGCAGTCGGTCGGCGCCTGGGAACTGTCGTACAAATACGCGCCGGAGCACCGCAAGGCCGAGTACCTCTCGATCTTCGCGCTGGGCAACAGTGCCCAGGACGTGCTCGGCCCGCCCCTGGTCACCGTCGTCGTACTCGGCTGGGGCGTCGCCGGATGGGCCGCGCTCGCCGCGCTGCTGCTCGGGGCGGCCCTCCTGCTGCCCCTGCCCGTCGCCCGACTCGACCAACACCTCGCCACGGCTGAAGGAGCACCGACATCCACATCCTGATCATGCAACGGCCCCACTCGACCGCGGACTACGACCACTGGCTCAGGGAGGCCGGCCCCGAGACCCGGATCACCCTGCTCACCTCGGCCGACAGCGTGCGCCGGGCCGAGGACCTCGCCGCCGGGGTGCGCCGGGTGGCGGTGGCTGCCGACTACGAGGCACGGGCCACGACCGCCGAGCTGTTCCGGCTGTGCGAGGCCGACCGGCCCGACCGGATCTTCGTGAACTCCGAGGACGACGTCCTGCGCGCCGCCGAGGCGCGGACCCTCTTCGGCATTCCCGGTACCGGTTCGGCCCTGGCGCTGCGGTTCCGGGACAAGGTCGCCATGAAGCAGCTGTTCGACGGGGGTCCGGTGCCCGCCGTGCCGTACCGCGAGGTGCGCTGCTACGCGGATCTGCGCGCGGCGCAGGAGGAACTCGGCACCGTCGTGGTCAAGCCGCGTGACGGCGCGGGATCGGCCGGAGTGCGGGTCCTGCCCGACGGGCGGGCGGTGCGGCAGGCCTGCCTGGACGACCCCGCCCTGCTCGCCGCCCTGCACAGCGGCGCCCTGATGGCCGAGCAGTACATCGAGAGCACGGTCCATCACGTGGACGTACTCGTCGACGGCGGCTCGGTGCTCCTGGTATCGCCGTCGCGCTACCTCAGCCCGCCGCACCTGTTCCGCACCCACAATCTGGGCTCGGTGATGCTCGACGCGGACTCGCCCCGCGCGAAGCTGCTCACCGACGCCGCCGAGCGGTTCGTCGCCGCCCTTCCCCGGGACCACGGGGTCCATGTGCTGCACATGGAGTTTCTGGAGGACGGCTCGGGCACGTTCTTCGCGGGCGAGGTGGCCTGCCGGACCGGCGGGGCACTGATCAAGAACGCCGTCCGGCACACCTACGGGATCGATCTGTCCCGGGCCGCCTGCCTGCTGGCCGCGGGGCTGTGGACGGCACCGCGGGAGCGGGCCGGCGGGGCCGCCCGCACCGGCTGGCTGTTGTGGACCGGTGGACCGGAGCCGTGTGCTCCGGCCGGCCGGCCGGACTGGCTGGTCGACTTCTCCGCGGCGAAGGAGGCCGAGCGGCGGCGTGATCCCGTCGACGCGGTGGACGGAAAGGCCCGCCTCCTGGTGGAGGGCGCCGACGAGGAACAGGTCGAGGAGCGGATCCGCGCCCTCTGCCGGCGCGGCTGACCGGCCGGCCCGTCCGCGCCTCACCGACAGAGTCCGATCACCACTACAGGAAAGAGACCACCGTGCTACCCGGCGAATCCGAGATCCATGACGTTGTCGGCATCGGTTTCGGCCCCTCGAACCTGGCCGTCGCCATCGCGCTGGAGGAGTGCGACCAGCCGCTCGACGTGGTCTTCCTCGACCGCAAGCCCGCCTTCGCGTGGCACCCGGGACTCATGTTCCCCGGGGCGGAGATGCAGGTGTCCTTCACGAAGGACCTCATCACGATGCGCAATCCGCGCAGCCGCTACACCTTTTTGAACTACCTCTCGGAGCAGGGCCCCGGCCGGCTGGGGAAGTTCATCAACCTGCGCACCTTCTATCCGACGCGCGTGGAGTTCAACGACTACTACGCGTGGGCGGCCGCGCAGTTCGACAAGCAGGTCCGGTGGAACACCGAGGTCCTCGACGTCACCCCCGTACCCGCCGAGGGCGGCGGCACGGAGCTGCTGCGGGTGGTCTCGCGGGACCGGAGCACCGGGGAGACGTCCGCGACGCTCACCCGCAATCTGCTGATCGCGCCGGGCGGCACCCCGCACGTCCCCGACGGCGCCGAACTCGGTGAGCGGGTGTTCCACGCCTCCGAGACCCGGGAGCGGCTGGCCCGCACCTTCGACGACCGTTCCGCGCCGCACCACTTCAACATCGTCGGCTCCGGCCAGACCTCAGCCGATGTGTTCATGCATGTGCGCCGGACGTATCCCAACGCCCGGATCACCACGAACATCCGTGGTTTCGCCATGCGGCCCGAGGACGACACCCACTTCGTCAACGAACTGTTCCTGCCGGAGTTCCCCGACTGGTTCCACCGTCAGGACAGCGAGTTCCGGCAGAAGATAATCGACGACTACGGCCTGGCCGCCCACACGGGCGTGAGCTACGACGTCATTCCGCAGATCTACCGCGAGTACTACGAGGACCAGTCCGCCGGTATCGATTCGCTCGCCCTGCACAGGTTCACCGAACTGGTCGGGGCCCGCTCGGACGAGGGCCGTGCGGTGGCCAGCTACTTCCACCTCGACAGCGGCGAGACCAGCCAGATCGAGTCCGACGCCGTCGTCCTCGCCACCGGGTACCGCTACCCGATGCCGATCCCCGCGCTCGCCGCCGTCGACGAGCACCTGCGCATGGAGACCCCTCAGCGGTACGCGATCCGGCGTGACTACGCCATCGAGAGCGCCGAGGGCTTCCTGCCGCGGATCTACCTTCAGGGGTACGCGGAGGCCACGCACGGGTTCAGCGAGGTGCTGCTCTCCCTGATGCCGCTGCGGGCCGCCGAGATCGTCCAGTCCATCACCGAGAACGCGTCCGTCGAGTCTCGCTAGGAGCACCGAGATACATGAGCATCCCGACCACCGTGGACCCCGGTCTGCACGGCGCCACCCGGATCGCGTCCGCCGGGGAACGCGCCACCGTCCAGGCCGTGTTCGAGAGGCACGGCATGCCGCTTCCGCAGGATGCGGTGACCGTGGTGTTCGCCTATCCCGGCCACGGGGTCGGCGAACGGCACCGCCGGCTCTCGGGCTGCACCAGCCAGATGCTGCTGCTGTCGAATGCCTCGGCCGGGCTGTCCCGGCTCGGCATCGACGTCGCCGCGGCGAGCACCGAACCGGCCGAGAAGCACGCTCATCTGGGTGAACTCAGCCGCGTCATCGCCCGGTTCACCGAGGACGACGCCGCGGCGCTGCCGCACACCGACCTCGATGAGGGCCGGTTCCTGCTGCGCTGGACCATGGTGCTCGGTGGACCGCGCGACGGACTCCTCGTCACCGACATCGGCGACAGCGTGGCCCACACCCGCGCGGTCATCGACCTCCTCACCACCGACCGCCTCCGTGAGTGGGCGGCGGCCGCCGGGGCCGATCCCGCTTCCGTATCGGCCGGGGTGACGGACGCGTACGCGAACGGCGCGGACTCGCGGGGCATCGTGGCCTTCGAGGCGGGCACCCCGCTGGTGGCCAAGGTCGGCCCGCGCGAGGTGATCGACGCGGAGACCGCGTTCGTCTCCGAGGTCAACGCCCTGCTCACGGACCGGGGGGCCGCCCCGCTGTTCCCCCTGCTGCACGGTGTGCACCGCGAGGGCGGGCAGGCGACGTCCCTGATGGAGCAGGTCGAACCGCTCACCCTCGACAACGTCGTCTTCGGCGACCCGGCGAAGTTCGTCCTCGCCGAGGACACCGTGCCGGCGCTCGAACCCCATCTCCGGCTCCTGGGCGACCTGTACGCGGCGACGACGCGGCGGCAACGGCCCAGCGTCGCCGACTACCTGCTGCGGGAGCGCTTCCACGCCGTGCGGGAGCACGAGGGGTTCGTCAGCACGTTCCTGGCCTTCTTCCCCGGCTGGGATCCGGCCGCGGTGCTCGGCGCGGACGTGACCCTGCCGACCGGTGCCCGGCTGCCGGGCTACACGGAGCTGACGCGGTGGCTGGACGGCGCCGCGCCCTCGCTGCTGCCGGGCTCCGGCTGTCTGGTCCATGGTGATGTGCACCTGAAGAACATGCTGCGGCGCGCGGACGGTTCGCCGGTGTTCGTCGACCCGCGCACCGTCTGGGACGGCCGGGACCGGCCGGACATCGGGTTCGGCGACCCCAGCTACGACTTCGCCACCCTGCTGCACAGCGCGCTGCCGATGAGCGGCCTGCTGCAGGCCATCGCCGACGGCACGACCGGGGCCCTCCTGCCGGAGCTGCCCGCGGAGCCGGACGGCGTGCTCGACCTCTCCGGTCTGACGACACCGTTCACCGTGGACGAGGGCCTGAAGAGGCTGGAGGACCGTCTGGTCGCCGGCCTCGGACCCGAGGACGAGCCGTCGGTTCTGCGCGCCAGGCTGTACATCGGCGCGGCGAACGCCCTGGCCGGCTGGCTGAAGTACGAGCGGGCGCTCGCCACGCCGCGCGCCTGGCTCGCTGTGTACGCCTACGTCCTGTGGTACCTCGACCGTGCGCGGACACAGCTGCGATGAACCGGCACCGGAGGTCAGGACGACCGAACAGAAGGAGTGGGGCATGCCCGCGCACATATTGATGGTCAACTCCGGCAAGGCGGAGGCGGTGGACCGGCTGCGCGCGGTCGCCCCCGACGCCGAGATCGACGTCGTCACCGAGAGCGCGTACGCCCGGATGTACGCACCCGATGTCCGCCTGCACTTCGTCGACGACATCGCCGACCTGACCGCCGTCCGCCGGGTGGCACTGGACCTCATGTCCCGCCGGCCGGTCGACCACGTGGTGGCCCCGTCCGAGCGCAGCCTGCCCGCCGGCGGGTACCTGCGGTCGTTCCTGGGTCTGGGCGGGATCGGCTTCGAGACGGCCAACCGCTTCTCCCACAAGGCGGTGATGAAGTCCGCGCTGGCCGCTGCCGGTCTGCCGGTCGCCCCGTACCGGGTGATCGGAGCACTCGCGCAGGCCCCCGCCGCGGCCGCCGAACTCGGCTGGCCGGTGGTCGTCAAGCCGGCGCTGGGCACCGGCTCGATGAACACCTTCGCCGTGTCCTCGGACCGGGAACTGGCCGAGCTGCTCGCCTCGCCCGCCGCGGACGGTCTGCGTCGCGCGGCGTGCCCGCTGCTGGTCGAGCGGTTCGTCGAGATGGAGGGCGAGTACCACTGCGACGGGGTGGTCTCCGAAGGCAACGTCGAATTCGCCGCCGTACAGCGCTACTTCATGCCTCTTCTGGGCCACACGGACGACTTCACCGGCTCGTACCTGCTCCCCGAGGAGGATCCGGACGTGGCGGTGATCCGCGATCTGCACCGGGCCACGGTGGACGCCCTGGGGCTGGAGAACGGTGTGACGCACATGGAGCTGTTCCGGACCGGGGACGGGTTCGTGATCGGTGAGATCTCCTGCCGGCCGGCCGGCGGCGGAATCGTCGACGCGGTGAGGATGAAGTACGGCATCGACCTGTGGCGGGTCTTCATGGACACCGCGCTCGGCCGTCCGGCCGGTGTGAGCGGACCGGTGGCGCCGCTCCGGGACGGGATCATCGCCAACTGCGACCTTCCGGTGCGCCCCGGCCGGGTCGTGCGCATCTCCACCCCCGACGAGCTGGCGGCCGTGCCGGACGTGATCGAGACCCGGATGTCCACCCGGGTCGGCGATGTCATCGGCCACCGGCTGCACTCGGCATCGACCACCGGTCTGGTGTTCCTCGCCACGGCGGACGCCGCGCTCGTGGCCAAACGCGTCGAGGACCTGGCCCGCGTCTACGTCCTGGACGTCGAACCGGTGTAGAGCGCCGGTGTGCCCGCCGCGGTGGGGGGGGGCCGGCGGGGCCCCCCCCCCCCCCGGGCGGGGGGGGCCGCGCCCCCCCCGGGGGGGGGGGGCCCCCCCCGCCCCCCCCGCCCCCCGCCCCCCCCCCCCCCGCGCGGGCGGCCCCCGCCCGGCGGCCCGCCGCGGGGGGGCCACCCCGCGGCGCGCCCGGGGCCCGCGCCCCCCCCCGGCCCGCCCCCCGGGGGGGGGGGGGGGGGGGCCCCGCGGGGGGGGGGGGGGCGGCCCGCCCCCCCCCCCCGGCCGGGCCGTGGCCGGCCGCTCCCACCGGGCGTGGCCGGTCAGCCACGGCCCAGGACGGCCGCGAGCGCGGCCACCGTCGGCGCGGCGAACAGCTCGCGGACGGACGGCCGCACACCCAGTACCGCGCCGATCCGGCTCACCAGCCGGAGGGCCGACAGCGAATGCCCGCCCAGGGCGAAGAAGTCGTCGTGGACGCCCACCACGTCCAGCTCCAGCACCTGCGCGAACATCCCGGCCAGCAGTTCCTCGACCGGCGTCCGCGGCCCGCGCGCGGCCCTGCCCGGCGGCTTCCCGGGCGGCGGCAGCGCCTTCCGGTCGAGCTTGCCGTTCACGGTGGTGGGCAGCGCGTCGAGCACGACGATCGCGGACGGCACCATGTAGTCCGGCAGCCGCGTGCCCAGCGCCCGGCGCAGCTCCGCGGGCAGCCGGGTACGTTCCACGGCACCCGGGCCGTCTTCTCCCTCCGGCACCACGTAGGCCGTCAGCCGGGCCGCCCCGGGGCGGTCCTCCCGGGCCAGCACCACTGCCTCGGCCACGCCCGGCCGGTCCAGCAGCGCCGACTCCACCTCACCGGCCTCGATGCGGAAGCCGCGCACCTTCAGCTGGCTGTCCGCGCGCCCTTCATGGACGAGCTCGCCGTCCGTGTTCCAGCGCACCAGGTCGCCGGTGCGGTACATGCGCTCCCCCGGGCCGCCGAAGGGATCGGCGACGAAGCGCCCGGCCGTCAGCCCCGGACGTCCCAGATAGCCGCGTGCCAGCTGCGCCCCGGCCAGGTACAACTCGCCCGTCGCGCCCGGCGGTACGACGCGCAGCGCGTCGTCCAGCACGTACACCCGGGTGTTCGCCATCGGCCGCCCGATGGGAGGGGAGCCGTCCCCGGCCGGGGGAAGGCACCGCATGAGGGTGGCGCTGACGGTGGTCTCGGTGGGCCCGTAGGCGTTCCAGAACTGCCGGTCCGCCGTGGCCCATTCGTCGACCAGGCGACCCGCCGGTGCTTCCCCGCCGACGGACATCAGCCGCAGCCCGGGAAGTCCGCCGGGCTTCAGCATCGGCAGCAGGGCCGGTGGGAGGTCGGCGACGGTGACGGACTCCTCGCTCATCAGCCGTTGCAGGAGCCTCGGGTCGGTGCGCTGTTCGTCGTCGGCCAGGACCAGGGTGGCGCCGGAGGTCAGCGCGGCGAAGATTTCGAGGACCGACACGTCGAACGTGACGGCGGCGAAGCCGAGCAGACGGGTCCCCTCGTCGATCCGGTAGGCCGCCGTGTGGGCCGTCACGAGGTTCACGACCGCCCGGTGCTCCACGACGGTGCCCTTGGGGAGCCCCGTGGTGCCGGAGGTGTAGATGACGTACGCGGGGTGCTCGGGCCGCAGCGGGGAGTTGAGGTCGGCCGCGTCGACGGGGGTGCCGGGCAGGTGGCCGAGGTCGGTGTCGGTGAAGTGCACCGGCGTGGTGGTGGCCAGGGACTCCGTGCGGACCGTCCGGTCGGTGAGGACCGCGGCCGGGCGGCCGTCCCGGAGCAGGTGGTCCGTGCGGGCCTGCGGATGGGTGAGGTCGAGCGGCAGATAGGCGGCTCCCGCCTTGAGGACGGCGAGCAGGGCGACGACGAGCCGCTCGGAGCGCGGCAGGGCGACGGCCACCCGGTCCTCCGGTCCGATGCCCCGGGAGATCAGGTGGCGGGCGAGCCGGTTCGACTCCTCGTCGATGTGGGCGTAGGTGTACTCCCGGCCGCCGAAGACCACGGCGGGGTGGCGGGGGGTGCGGGCCGCCTGCCGGGCGAAGAGGTCCGGCAGGACCCCGCCGGGGAGCTGAAGCCGGGTGTCGTTCCGTTCCCGCAGCAGCATCTCCCGGTCCGCGGCCGTCACCACGTCGATGCCGGTCACCGGCGTCGACGGGTCGGCGGTGACCGCCGTCAGCACCTGGAGCAGCCCCTGGACGAGGCGCCGCGCGGTGACCGTGTCGAACAGATCGGTCGCGTAGCACAGTTCGCCCGCCAGCGGTCCGCCCTGCTCACCGGTGCGCTCCGTGAACGAGAACCACAGGTCGAACCCTGTCGCGCCGGTCCGAAGGCTTTCCCGCGTGACGTCCAGCCCCGGCAGGTCCGGGCGGGGCTCGGGGCGCTCCCCCAGTTCGAGCATGACCTGGAAGAGGGGGTGGTGGTTGGTGGAGCGGGGCGGGTCGAGCGCTTCGACGACGGCGTCGAAGGGGATGTGCCGGTTCTCGTGGGCGGCCGCCCCGGATGCCGCGACGCGCGCCAGCACCTGCTGGAAGGTGGGGGCGCCGGACAGGTCGGTGCGCAGCACGAGAAGGTTGCCGAAGAAGCCGACGAGGTCGTCCGGGGTGTCGTCGGCGCGGTCGGTGACCGGGGTGCCCAGCGGGATGTCGTCGCCTGCGCCGAAGCCTTGCAGCGTCACCGCCAGGGCCGCCTGCAGCACCGTGAAGACGGTCACCCGGTGGGCGGCCGCCAGCGCGGTGACGGCCCGGTGGCGCTCCGCGTCGAGGTGGAAGCGGAGCACGGCGCCGGGGCCGACGGCGTGGGCCGGCCGCCGCCGGTCGCGCGGCAGGGCCAGTTCGGCCGGGATGCCCGCGAGTTCGCGGCGCCAGAACCGGGTCTGCGTGCTCAGGACGCTGCCGGGGTCGTCGGCCGGACCCAGGAACTCCCGCTGCCGCTGGGCGTGTTCCCGGTACCGGACCGGCAGTGGCCGCCGGTCGGGGGTCCGCCCGGCGCGACGCGCCGCGTAGGCCCGCGCCAGGTCCCGGGTCAGCGGCACCATCGACCGTTCGTCGGCCGCGACGAGATGCACCACGATCACCAGGACCGATTCGGTGGGCGAGATCGTTCCCAGTACCGCCCGGAAGGGCAGGTCCACCGTGATGTCGAAGCCCCGCCCCACGATGCCGTCGACCCACCCGCCGACATCGGCGGGCGCCGGTTCCTCGGTCAGGGCCGACCGGGCGGCCTGCTCGGCCGGCACCACGTCCGGCACCGGTTCGCCGTCGTGCTCGGTGAGCACCGTCCGCAGTGTGTCGTGCCGTTCCAGGACGTCCTGGAACGCGGCACGCAGAGCCGCTCGGTCCACCGAGCCCGAGAGCCTCAGGGCCAGAGGCACGACGCAGGCCGGCGAAGGTCCCTGCCAGATGTCGAGGAACCACAGTCGTCGCTGTGCGAACGACAGCGGGAGTGACCCGGCCGGGGGCACCGCCGCTGCTCCCCGTTCGTCCGGGTGACGGGCGTGTCCGCGGCCGTCACGGCGAAGAGATTCCACGATCTGCTGATTCCCGTTGATGACGAGGTCCCGCCCGTCCCTGGAGGTACCGGCATCCCGGTCCCCCCGGGGCGCGTGGAGCGAGGGCCGGCCGCCGGGTGCAAGTTGCCTGCGCGGCAGGGGACTTCCCCGGTGATCCACGACTGCCGCTCAGGCAGGAGGCTATCGGCCGTTCACAGGCGGCACCATCGATCGTGACGGCGATCACAGCCCCTGGCCGGCCGGTGGGCGCGGACGGCCGGCCTCCGGGCGTCATGGCACGGCTGTGCCGTGGTCTTCCGGGTCTGCTAGCGTTGCCCTCTTCCTCGCCTGACTTCTTTCGCAAAGCCCTTCAAGGAACTCGCGTTTGATACAGAACGATCGCTGGACGACTGTCGCGCCGTGGTACTTCTCGGCCGAGCCCAGAGCACTGGAACCCATCCGGCAGTCCCTTCCGGACGACGGACCTCACCGCGCCTGGGCGAACTTCTCCTTCGTGGCGGACACTGGTCATCTGCACAGCGTCGATCTGCTGGTGGCCGGTCCCGACGGGCTGCACCTGCTCGAAGTAGACGTGTCCCAGGGCCAGTTGCGCAACGAGGGCGGCATCTGGCTGCGTACCCGCAACGGCACCACGACGGCATCGGACAGCACCCGTGACGTCGCCGCGGTCAAGGCGCGACACCTCACTGCGGTGCTGCGCCGGGCCGCGGCCGGCAGGTTCCTGACCGTACCCCCGGTCCGCGGATCGGCGTTCCTCAGCGATCCGCGCTCGTCCGTCGACCTCACCGGGCCCGACGCGCAAGGGGTGTTCGGCCCCGACGAGCCGGCCGGCCTGTCGCTGCCCGGCGTCACCCGGGACCTCCTGGGACGGCCCGCGAGCGACCGCGCGGAACGGCCCGGCCGGCGGTTCCTGCGGGCTCTGCCCGGACTGCTGGACCGGATCGGCATGCATCCGGTCGAGCACTGGCCCCGGGTCGGCACCTGGCAGCTGACCGCCAAGCCGGTCGCGCTGACCGACCGGTGGCAGGACTTCGTCTCCTGGAGCACGGTCTGGGACAAGGCGCCGTGCCGGGTACGCGTCTACGCCCCCGGCACGTCCCGCACCAGGACCGACGAGGCGGTGCTGCGCGAGTACCTGCTGCTGCGCGAGTTCGACCACCCGGGCATCGTCACGGTGGACACGCTGGAGCACCACCCGCCCGGACCGGTGCTGATGTTCCATGTCGAGAAGAAGCAACTGCTGCGCCTCGACCACATCCTGGCCCTGTACCGCTCGCTCTTCACCCCCGCCGTCCGGGCCGGGATGATCCGGCAGATCGGCGCGGGACTCGCCCACGCGCATGCCCGGCAGATCGCCCACTGCGCGCTGAGCACGCGCGCGGTGATGGGGATTCCCCGGCCGGCCCAGGGCGAGTCGGTGCACGACGGCTGGCGCGATCCGGGCCTCCAGATCACCGACTGGCATCACGCCGCCGTCGCGGCCGCCGCCACCGAAGGCCCCCCGGCGCCCGCCGCGGTGGCCCGGGACCTGCGCGCTCTGGCGGACGTCGCGCGGGAGATCTGCGCCGGTGAGCCGGCGGCCGGGTTCGCCGGGCTGCCCGACCGCCTCGCCACGGAGCCGGACTTCGCCGGGCTTCACCCCGCCGCGCAGGTCCGCCGGCTCACCGACCGGCTGGCCGAGGCCGCCCTGTCCCCGGCCGCCGGCCCGGCGGTGCCGGTCACGACGTGATCGCTCCGTGCACCAGCTCGGCGACCCGCGGATCTCCCAGCAGCTCGTCGTGGACGGTGCCCAGGCGTGACGGGTGGCCCGCGCACCAGCCGGGCAGCGGATGGTCCGCGGAGGCGATGACGGTCGCGTCCTCGACCGGGCCGGTCCGGCGCCCGGCCGCCACCAGATAGCCCAGGTAGTCGGCGAAGCGCGCGCACAGCATCGTCCGCAGGTGCTCGGGCATCCCGGCCCGGGCCGTGGCGTGTTCCACGATGCGCCGCTGCTCGTCGCGCAGCCGCTCGGCGACCGACGCCAGATCGTCCGACTCCGCCAGGGCGTCGCAGACGGCCGTGGCCTCGGCGAGCATCCGCTCGTCCAGGTGGGCCCGGAACGTCTCGGTGGCGGCCACGAACTCCGACCGCAGCAGTGCTCCGGCGACCTCCGTGGGGTCGATGGTGACCAGGGCCGGCGGGCCGTCGGGGCCGGTGCAGGCCCGGCGCAGACCGTCGGCGAACGCGACGCCGGCACAGAACGTCACGATCGCCCGGACCGGGCGCTCCGGTTCCGGCAGTGCGGCGGACCACCGGTCCACGAAGCGGTCCGGATCCGCCTCGCCGCGCAGGTCCGAGCCGATGCCCAGCGGCACGGTCAGGTGGACCCCTTCCCCGCCCGGCAGGTTCGCGGCGAGCCGGGCGAAGCCCTGCTGGTTCGGCCGGGGGCCGAAGTCGACCGCGAGTACGGTGCCCGCGGCACCCTCCGGCCGGCGCAGGGACCGCCACAGTTGTTTGCTCATCAGCACCCTTCCTCGTCGGTGACCGCTTGCCGCAGCGCGTGGTGGTCCACCTTGCCGCTGAGGTTGAGCGGCAGCTGCGGCAGCCAGGTGAAGCTCTCCGGCACGGCGTAGTCCGGGACCAGACGGGCCACTTCGCGACGGACGTCCGCGCCCGGGCCGGGGTCACCGGTGAGCACGGCCCGCAGGTGGACGCCCTCGCCGGCGCGCGGGACGTCGAGCACCACCGCCTCGGTCACGCCCGGGCACCGCCGCAGCGCGGTCTCCACCTCGCCGAGTTCGATGCGTTGGCCGCGCACCTTCACCTGGCGGTCCAGCCGGCCCTGATGGACCAGCACCCCCTGCTCCCGTGTCACCCGGTCGCCGGGGCGGTACCACTGGTCGGCCGGCACCTCCCCCGCCGCCGGCCCCAGGGGCACCCCCTCGGGGCTCATGAACCGGCCGGTGTTGTGCTCGCCGACGAGATAGCCGCCGAACCGCTGTTCCCCGCGCACGCAGAGCTCCCCGTCGTCCGCCGGGCGGCGGTTCTCGTCCAGCAGGACGGCGTCGAGGTGCGGGAACACCGTACCGATCGGCACGGTTGCGTTGCTGGTCTCCGGCCAGTCCGCCGGATCGGCGGGCAGCCGGAAGTCGGCGCAGAGCACGGTGAGTTCGGTGGGTCCGAACGCGTTGGCGATCACGCTGTGCGGTGCGGCCGCCGCCCAGGTCCGTGCCTGGTCCAGGGTGAGTTGCTCGCCCATGAAGACGCTCCACCGCAGATCGGGCAGGCACCCCGGGGGCAGCGCCCGGTACCGCCGGGCGAGCGTGATCACCGAGGGCACCGAGAACCAGTGGGTCAGGGCACGGCGGCGGGCGTACGTGGCGGGGATCAGCAGTTCTCGCTTCTCCGGCACCACCAGCGTGCCGCCGGCCCCCCAGGTGGCGAAGAGATCCAGGACGGAGGGGTCGAAGGTGAATCCGAAGGTCTGCGAGACCCGGCTGCCGGGGCCCAGCTCGTACCGGTCGATCGCACAGCCGAGGAACGCCGACACATTCGCGTGGCTGATCGGCACGCCCTTCGGCTCGCCGGTCGACCCCGAGGTGAACAGGATGTAGGCGGGGCGCTCCGTGAGGTCCGGTGCCGGTGCCGGTGTTTCCGGTCCCTGGAGGAGTTCCTCCAGGGAGTGGACCGGCACGGTCCACGGCTCCTCGCCGTCGGCGGGGCACAGGGCGCCTGCCGACGGGCGGTCGGCCAGGACCAGCCCGGCTCCGGCCTGTTCCAGGACCGAGCGGTTGCGGGCGGCCGGCGAGCGGGGGCTGATGGGCACCACGGTGCGGCCCAGCCGCAGCACGGCCAGGTAGCCGACGTACCCGGCGAGCGTGCCGCCGGTGCACAGGCCCACCACGGCGGTGTCGTGCCGGGCCAGGCCGGCCGCCGTCCGCTCGACCAGGCCGGCCAGCTCCGCGTAGGTGAGCCGGCGCTCGGCGGTGTCGAGCGCGACCGCCTCGGGCGTACGCGCGGCGGTCCCGCCGAACCAGTCGTAGAGGGGCCGGGCACCGGGCATCCGGGTCACGGCCGGTCGACCGAGGCCGGCCAGGCCTGCTCTTCCGCGATGCGGGAGACCAGCGGGATGTCACGGATGTCGTCGTGCCGCAGTGCCCAGAGCAGGAACCGCTCCACACCGAGCCCGAACCCGGAGGTGACCATCGGGGCCTCGTCCTTCATCCGCGCGTACCAGGCGTACTCCTGCTCGGGCACCTTGTGCAGCGCGAGCCCTTCGCGGACCTGCTCCCCCGTGGTGTGCCGGTGCCCGGCCCCGACCACCTCGCCGATGCCGAAGTAGAGGTCCGCGTTCTCCGCCACCCGCTCATTCCCGTTCTCGAACGCCTGGTAGAAGGGGACGCTGAGGTGGTCGAAGTGGGTCACCCAGACGAACTCGCCGACCAGTTCCATGAGCCGGCGCTCGGCCGCCCGGCTCAGCGACCGGGCACCGTCGGCGGAGGTGATGACGCCCTCGCCGTCGAGCAGCCGCACCGCCTCCTCGAAGCGCAGGCGTTCGAAGGGCTGGTCGCCGACCGCCACCCGTTCCAGGTGGCCGACGTCGCCGAGCGCCGCGCGCAGCGTCTCGTCGTGTTCGGTGAGCACGGCGGTGGCCATGGCCCGTACGTAGCCGTTGACGTAGTCGACGAGGTCGTCCAGGTCGCCGGGTATCTCGGCCTCGCTGTGGACGAACTGGCCGAGGTGCGTCGCGTCGGGCTCGTCGCCGCGGAAGCACGGCAGGATGTTGTGGCAGCCCTGCGGGGAGACCCGGCAGCCGTACTCCAGCATGAACTGCATCGAGTCGGCCAGGTACGTCTCGACCCCGTTGACCTGGACCGGCACCGGCACCGAGTCGCTGCCCAGGCCGGTGGGGCAGGTGACGGTACGGGTGGTGATGGGGAAGTGCAGGGCCCGCACGGATCGGCTGTGCGCGTAGTTGTACGTGGCGCGCACGACGGTGTCCTGAAGGCCGGCGACGAGCCGTGCCCAGGGGGATCCCAGTGAGCGGCGGAAGCCTCCGTCGGCGTCCGACCAGAGGCGGGGGGCGTTCAGCGAACCGGCTGCCGCCATTTCAGCAGTCTTCATTGAGGCCGTCCTTCAGGCGCGTGTGGGCGAGGGGCTGATGTTGTGGTTTCCGCGGAACACATTGGTGGGGTCGACCTGCGCCTTGAGACCCGCCAGCCTGGCGTACCGGTCGGCGCCGTAGACGTCGGCCGCGCTGCGGCCGCTGCGCTGCGTGTAGTTGACGTAGCTGCCCTCGGACCGCCATGGCCCGAGGTCCCGGATCAGGCCGCCGGCCCAGCCGCGGCCGTGGTCGTCGTCGGCCGGGTCGTCCCAGGCCGCGGAGGCGGAGCAGATGAACGAGGCGTCCCGGGAGGGGAAGGCGGTGGCGTCGTCGTCGACACGTGCCACCGCGCCCCGGAAGTAGCCCAGGTCGATGGTGGAGTACGTGGTCAGGCCGTCGACCGCGTACCGGACGAGTACGTCGACGGCGTCGGAAGGCAGGTCGGTGAGATAGCCGGAGGTGGTGTAGTACCGCCGGCCGGCCGGCTCGCTGCCGTCGCCCATGGACTGCAGCTCGGCGAAGGGCATGACCCGGTCGAACGTGCCGGCGGGCGGGCAGTCGGCGAACAGCCCGGCGGCGGCCTGCGGGCCGCCCTCCGCGCCGAGCCACACCGTGGTGAACGCCAGCACCGGCTCGCCGTGCAGCCGCTCGGGTATCCAGTCGGCTGCGGGCGCCCGCTTGAAGGCTCCGTTCAGCTGGAGTTCGTCGGGCTGCGCGGGCATGGCGTCCCGGTAGGCCCGCACGGCGTCGGCGGCCTGCTCGATCGGGTACACGGTGGAGCGGACCCAGACGTCGCCCACCGGTCGCAGGCGCAGGGTGAACCTGGTGACGACGCCGAAGTTGCCGCCGCCGCCGCGCAGCCCCCAGAACAGTTCCGGATGGTTCTCGGCGGACGCCTGCACGATGCTGCCGTCGGCCAGGACGACCTCGGCGGCGACCAGATGGTCGCAGGTCAGCCCCCATTTGCGGGCCAGCCAGCCGTATCCGCCGCCGAGCGCCAGTCCACCGAGTCCGGTCTCGGAGACCACCCCGACGGGGCAGGCCAGGCCGTGCGGCAGGGTGGCGCCGTCGAGGTCCGCGAGCAGTGCCCCGCCCCCGGCGACCGCCGTCCGGTGCTCCGGATCGACGTCGACGCGCCGCATCGGGCCGAGATCGATGAGCAGGGCGTCGTCGGCCAGGGCGAGACCGGCGACGTTGTGACCGCCGCCGCGTACCGTCACCGCGAGGCCGTTGGCTGTCGCGTACCGCAACGCGGCGGCCACGTCGCTCGCGTCGGAGCAGGGGACGATGACGGCGGGCCGCCGGTCGATCATGCCGTTCCACACCCGGCGGGCCTCGTCGTAGCCCGGATCGCCGGGCCGCAAGGCCGCTCGCAGTGCCTCTTCGGCCGTCCTGCTCATGTGGTGGTTCCTCCGGTTCCTGCGCTGGGCTCGCCGGGGTTTCCGGCCAGCTGGTGAAGCCATGGGTCGGCAAGCAGGCCGTCGGCCTCGAACAGCCGCGCCACGCGGGCCGCCACGGTGCGCACGAGCTGTCCCGCCGACTCCGCGTCGGCCGCGGTGATCAGCACCTTGACCGCGTGGAACGCGGTGTCGGAGCGGGCGTCCCCGTGCTGTGCGACCTCGTCCACCCGCACCACGCCGGGCAGTTCCCGTATCTGTGGACGGGTGACGGACGAGCGGACCGGGCCGGTCCGTTCCGGGAACGGCACGTACAGGCTGACCAGCACCTCCGGCCGGGTCGGGGCGGCGGTCGCGGGCCGGTGGCCCAGCGCCACCTCGAACGCGGCCCGGACCAGGCCGCCGCCGCCCATCATGCTGATCATTGCGGCCACTTCGCCGCCGAGCCGGCCGTTGACCTCGATGACCTCCACCCCGTCCTGCGACACGCGCAGTTCGGTGTGGCTGACCCGGTCGCGTACGGTCAGCGCGTCCAGTGCCGCGGAGGTGGTGGTGAGCACCGCGTCGAGCACGTGCGGCGGGAGTTGCGCGGGCAGCACGTCGCCGGTCTCGCGCACCGCGTGGCGGCACGGCCCGGTGCCGCCGGCCACCGCGAGCGGGGTCTTGTCGAAGACCGCGACATGCGTGTGCTCGCCGTGGTGGGTCACCGTTTCCACCGACACGTAGTCGGCCAGCCAGTGGCGGCCGGACGGGTGCGCGGCCCGCTCGATCATCTGCTCCAGCACGAGGCCGGACCAGTTCTGGCGCCGGCCGGGCTCGGCCTCCAGATCGGCGGGTCCGGAGAGGAAGCTGAGGTCCGTACTGGCGGTGCCCCGGCGGGGTTTGAGGACCGCGGGCAGCCCGACCTCCGCCGCGGCCCCGATCAGCCCCTCCGGGGAGTCGACCGGTGCCGAACGCACCGTGGAGACGCCTGCCGCGTTGAGCAGTCGCCGTTGCACCAGCTTGTCCCACGGGTGGTCGGCCTCGGTGGCACCGGGCAGACCGAGCTCGCGCACCGCGGCGTCGTACGCCTCCAGCTCGGCGTCGTGGAAGGTCACCAGGCCGTCCAGGCCCAGTGCGGCCAGTTCGCGCGGGACGTCGTCGCCGATCACCGCGACGGTGGCCAGCGACTGTCCGAGGCGGACCATGTCCGGTTCGGCCGCGGCGATCTCGCGACGGACGACGAGCACGACCTCGCACAGGCCACGTCCGGCCAGTACCAGGTCACGCAGGTTCGCGGCCGCGTGCGGCGCGTGCAGCACGCCGAGCCGCGGCGGGGTGCCGCTCACGCGGTCGTCCCCTCGGCGGTCGCCAGTCTTTCCGCGCAGGCGTCGATCAGCGCACCCAGAGTGCCGTCGATGAACGCGACCTCGACCGGGAACAGGATGCCGAGCCGCTGCTCGACCCGGTCGATCATCGTGGCGATGAGCAGCGAGTTCCCGCCCGCCGCGAAGAAGTCGTCGGCCGGTGAGGGGTCTGTCGTGTCGAGCGCCCGGCACCACTCCTCGGTGACGACGGCGGTTGCCCGGTCGACAACATTCCTACCGACCGGTATGTGCTTCTCCTGCATGTTCTCTCCCGTGCTTCGTGCTGGCCGAAACGGATTCAGCTGTCCGCCGGCTCCGCCCCGGTCGCGTCCCGCAGCGCATCGACGAAGCGCTGGTGCAGGGCCGCCACGTCCGATGGGGTGAGCAGGCCGGGGCGGTGGGTCCAGAAGGCCTCCAGGCTGTCTTCCCCGGCCGCTTCCAGCCAGCAGGTCAGATCGAGCCGGGCCTGCTCGGTGTCGGCCTCGCGGCCGGTCAGTTCGAATCCCTCGCCGCGGTACGCGGGCCTGGCCACGTCCTGCGCGCCGAACGCCACCCGGATCTCGGGCGGGGTCCCGCCCTCCTGCCGGAACCAGGCGCGCACGCTCTCGAACGGCACGTCCTGGTGGCGGGCGACGAAGAGGGTGGTGTCCCGGACCCGGGCCAGTACGTCGGCGAAGGGCTCGGGGCCGTTCGTCCGGACCCGGATCGGCAGCACGTTGACGAAGCAGCCGATCGCGTTCTGCGACTCGGGGGTGGTACGCCCGCTGAAGGCGGCGCCGACGGCCAGGTCTTCGGTCCCGGTCCAGCCGGCCAGTGCGACGGCGAAGGCGGCCAGGCCGACCATGTGCAGCGTGGCACCGTGCCGGAGCGCGAGGCGCCGTACGGCACGCGCGAGGCCCTCGTCGACCGGCTCCCGGCGCTGCGCGCCGAACCCCTCCCCGGCGCCGGACGGCACCGACCGGGGGAACGGGACGCCGGCGGGCAGCCCGGTCAGGCTCCCGGCGAGCTCCGCGACCGCTCGCCGGCCCTCGGGCCCGGCCAGCCACGCGTGCTGCCGTGCCCCGAACACACCGGGGCCGGGCACCGGGGCGAGGTCGGCGACCCCGCCTTCGGCACGGGCCGCGCAGCACTCGCCGAGCTCACGGACCAGCAGCTCCAGCGACCGGGCGTCGAAGACGGCGTGGTGCACGGTGAGGAGCAGGGCGGCCGCGCGGTCGCGATCGGCGACCAGCCGGGCCCGGAACAAGGGGGCCTGCCCCAGGTCGACGGCGTGTCCGGCGTCCTCGGCGGCCAGTTCGCGCAGCCGTTCCGGACCCGGCGGAGCCGCTTCGCTCACCCGGGTCACCGGAACGCGCACCGATGCCGCGACCCGTCGTTCCGGCTCCGCGCCCGCCAGCACGAAGGCCGTCCGCAGCGCCTCGTGCCGGGCGATCACGTCGCCCAGTGCGTCCTCCAGCACGTCCGCGGCGAGGTCGCCGCGCACCCGCACCACCACGCTGATCAGGTACGCGGTCGCCTGCGGTGCGAGCTCCGCCGCGAGCCACACGGCCCGCTCCGCGGCGGTGAGCGCTCCGTCGGCGGACTCCGCCGCCGCGTCGGTGCCGCGCGCCCGGCGGGGCAGCAGCCGCAGGTGGGCGACGAGCGCGCCCAGCCGGGTCTGCTGGAAGAGGTCGTCGAGGGTGACGTCGATGCCGAGCTCGTCCTGGATCCGGGCAGCGGTCCAGGTGGCCAGCAGCGAGTCGCCGCCCAGCTCGAAGAAGTCGTCGTCGTCCGTGGCCTCGGCGCCGAGCAGATCACGCCAGATCCCGGCCACGGCTGCCGTCAGCTCCGCCTCCTCGCGCCGGCGGCGCTCGGCGCCACCGGCCCGGCGGCGCACCCCCGAGGTCTTCATCGGCTCAGTCAACGAAGGCCAGCAATCTGCGCAGGTTGGCCGCGACCGCGTGCCGGAAGGCGTCGTGGCGCTCCGGCGCGGGCACGGGCACGACGCAGTCACGCCACGACCAGGCCCGCCAGACGATCGCCGCCTGCTCTCCCAGCGGACGCGCGTCGGTGATCCGGTCCCGTGACACGTACGGCGTCCACTGGTCCAGGTACGCGTCGGTCAGGGCCTGCCGGACCCGCTCGCCGTCGGCGATCTCGTTCTGCTCGAACTCCCGCAGGACCGTGGTCATCCCGCACAGGGGATGGCCGATGCCCGTCTCCGCCCAGTCGAAGAAGATGTCTCCCTTCGGGCGGAACGAGACGTTGCCGTGCCAGAAGTCGATGTTGACCAGTACGTCCGGGAGTCCGACCGCGGCCAGCTCGGTACACCGGCGGTCGAACTCCGGCCGGAAGTCCAGCAGTCGGCGGTGCTCCTCGCCGGTCAGCCCCCACTCCCGCCCGATCCCGAGCCGCTCCGGTTCGGCGAGCATCCGCTCGAACAGGCCCGGGAGTACGCCGGGTCTGCGGTCGGGCACGCCCAACTCGACGAGTTCGGCGATCCGTTCGGTGGTGGACTGCTGCATCTGTGCGTACCGCTGGACGGACGACCGGTAGCGGGGCACGTCCTCGGCGGCGGTCACGTCCTCGATGAAGGTGCAGTCGCCGATGTCCGCGGAGAGCAGCCAGCCGCGTTCCGGCTCCACGGCGATCACCGGGACGATGTTGTCGGGGAACCAGGTGCCGAGCCGCTGTGTCAGGACCGCCTCGTGCGGGAAGCCCGGCGGCGCCGCCTTCAGGAAGACGTGGCCCTCCTCGGTCGGCGCACGCAAGGTGCACGCCCAGGGCGAGACGAGGAACTGTTCGACCGGCCCGGTGAGGCCGGTGCCGCGCTCGCGCAGCCGGGCGGTGAGCCAGCCGGTCGCCCCGGCGTACCAGCCGGGACGCGTCCACGGCACGTCCGGGAGCGCGAACTCACCACCGAACCAGCCCTCGGCCAGCGCCCGGTCCACCGGATCGAGACCGGTCAGCGCCCCGATGCCGGACGCGCTCACCCACCGCGCGGCCCCCGGCACGGCCGACGGCTGCGCGCACCAGTGGTGTGCGTAGACGACGCCGGCCTCCGGGCCGCTCGCGGTGTCGACCAGGGTGCCGAGACGGACGGTGTCCCCGCCCAAGCGCTCCCGCAGGACGGCGCGTACCCGCTCCGGCCCTCCGGCGGGGTGGCGCGGCAGCGACCACTGCCCGCCGTCCCCGTGAACCAGTACCTGTCTCCCCCCGTCGGCCACGACGATCGTGCGCGCCTCGGTCCCGTTCCCCGTCACGATGTGCTCCCCTCACCCGGTGCGGTCATCGCCGCGCTGCTGTCGCTCTCCAGCGGCGCCGGCCCACAAGTGGCGCATTTCGGCACTTGAGTCGAGCAGCTCGGTGAGAGTGCCGACCGACTCCACCTCGCCGTCCTTCAGCACGACGATGCGGTCGGCGCGCTCGAACGCGGGCCGGCGGTGCGATACGGCCAGACAGCTGCGCGGCGTCCCCTGGTCCAGCAGCCGTTGCCACAGCTCCCGTTCGGTACTGACGTCCAGTGCGCTGGAGATGTCGTCGAAGACCAGCAGCTCGGTCTCCCGGACGAGCATCCGGGCGGCGGCGACGCGCTGCACCTGTCCGCCGGAGAGCTTGGTGCCCCGAGGGCCGACCATCGTGTCCAGGCCTTCCTCCAGGGCGGTCAGGTCGTCGTCGAAGACCGCGCCGGCCAGGGCCCGGCGCACTCCGTCCTCGTCCGCCTCGTGTCCGGCGAGGACGTTGGTGCGCACCGAGTCGCTGGTCAGCCGGGGAACCTGGGAGGTGTACGCGGCCATGGGCGGTACCAGCTCGTGGACCTCCTGCCCGTTCCAGCGCACCTCCCCGCTGTCCCGGGGCAGCAGTCCGAGGACCGTGCGCAGCAGTGTGGACTTGCCCGCGCCCACCCGGCCGGTGACGACGACGAACTCGCCGGCGGCGATGTCGAAGCTGACGTCGGTGACCCCGTGGCCGGACTCCGGGTGCCGGTATCCGAGGCCGCGTACCCGCAGGGTGTCCAGCGGGGCGCCCGGCGGGGCCACCGGTGCCGGTACGGGCCCGGGCAGTGCGGTCACCGCGCCCGGTACGGCGTCCTCGATCCGCTGGAGCGAGGCGTCGGACTGCATCACCAGGGCGAGGTTCTGGCTGAACAGCGAGGTGAAGTCCGTCACCCAGCCGACGTAGACGATGAACAGCGCGAGGTCACCGACGTTCATGGTGCCGTCGTGCAGGTGCGTGGCCGCCAGCACGAGCACCAGCCCGGTGCCGATCGCGGTCGTGTTGTTCCAGATCGCGCCGAGGAACACATCGGTGAACAGGCGGCTCTGCACGGTGCGCTTGCGACGGACCTCGTTGAGGCGGGTGAACCGGTCCAGCACGTGCGGCTTCGCACCGGCCAGCTGGATCGCCTGGATGCTGTTGAAGACGTCGCCGAGGAAGGCGCTGACGTCGCCGGCCGCTTCCCGGCCCTGCCGGTGGTAGTGCTTGATCTTCTTGCTGGCCATGTTGATCAGGAAGCCGGCCACGATCAGCGGCACGCAGACCACCGCGGTGATCAGCGGATCGATGGTGACCATGACGGCGATGGCGATCAGTGCCTGGACCGCCGCTCCGATCACCATGAGTGTGTAGACGACGGTGCTGGACACGGTGGCGGTGTCGTCGGTGAGCCGGGACACCACGTCGCCGGTGGGGTGCTTCAGCCGTACCGCGCCCGGCTTGGCCAGGACCCGGGCGAAGCCGTTGCGCATCAGCAGCCCGATGCCGGCGGCCTCGCAGATCCCGTCGTAGGCCACACACACCAGCAGCGAGGCGACCCGGGCCAGGGCGGCGCCCACCAGAATCGCGATCAGTACCCAGAAGCCGGTGGACAGACTCCCGCCGTCGCTCAGCCGGTTCAGGATCTCCCGGATCACGAGGCCGGGCACCAGCGGGAACACACTGCGCAGCAGCTGCATCAGCAGGTCGAGGGCGAAGGCGCCCGGTGCGGACCTGGCGATCTGCCCGAAGACTCGGAACGCGCTCATGCCGCACCTGCCAGAAGAGCCGAGAACCGGGATCCCTCGGTGCCGGCCAGCTCGCCGCGCGGCCCCGACTCGGCGACCTCTCCGGCCTCCAGCACCGCTATGTGGTCCAGTTGCCCGACCGTGTCCAGGTGGTGCGCGATGACGATGGCGGTGCGTCCCTGGAGCAGCTTGCGCACGGCGGCGCCCACGATCCGTTCGGTCGCCGGGTCCAGCCGGGAGGACGCCTCGTCCAGCAGCACCACGTCGGGATCGCGCAGGAAGACCCGGGCGAAGGTGAGCAGTTGGGCCTGGCCCGCGGAGAGCGCGCCGTCGCTGATCACCGTGTCCAGCCCGTCCGGGAGTGCGTCCAGCCACTCCCGCATGCCGAGCACCGACATCGCCTCTGCGATCCGTTCGTCACGGACGCCCGGGTCGAAGAGTGTGATGTTGTCCCGGACGGAGGCGTGCAGTACGTGGACGTCCTGGGTCACCACGCCGACCCGGGACCGCAGTTCGGCGAGCGGAACCGTACGGATGTCCACGCCGCCGAGCCGCACCGAGCCCTGCTGCGGGTCCATGCCGCGGTAGAGCAGACGGCCGATCGTGGTCTTGCCGCTGCCGGTTCGCCCGAGCAGTCCCAGGGACTCGCCGGCGGGCAGCCGGAGGCCGACTCGCCGCAGGGTCGGGCGGCCGTCCACGTAGGCGAAGTCCACGTCGTCGAAGCTGAGCGAGAGCCGGCCTTCCGGCAGTGTGCCGTGGCCGGTGTCCGGTACCGCGGTCCGCCGTTCGGAGAGTTCGGCGATCCGGTCCATGCCGGCGATCGCGGTCTGCAGGCCGTCGATGCGGTTGGAGATCCGGAACAGGGTGAGGCTGAGCAGGCTGGCGTAGAAGTAGCTGACATAGACCGTGCCGAGCGTGATGCCGCCGCCGCGCAGCAGCAGGGCGCTGGCCACCAGGATGGCCGCGGTGGCACCCGCGACGCTGAGTTCCAGGGCGCTGGACGAGGCCCGGAAGGCGACGCTCTCCGCCCGCATGGTGCGCCGCAGACGCTCCAGCAGTGCGTCGAGCCGTCCCCGGGTCCAGGCGTCACTGCCGTTGGCCCTGATGTCCTCGGTCGCCATGATGCGCTCTTCCAGGAAGCCCGCTATGTCGGCGTTGTCCTGCCGCAGCCGGTGGAAGAACGGCGAGGCCACGCGCTGGGTCCGGCGCAGCACCGGGATCACCACGAGGGAGAAGACCAGGAGGATCAGGCCCAGCCGCCAGTCCACGCCGAAGCTGACCGCCAGGATGCCGAGCGAGAGCAGCAGGTTGGCGAAGATCTGGAAGGTGAACGTGGAGAAGAACTGGGCCAGTGTGGCCACGTCCCCGTCCACCCGCTTGATCAGCTCTCCCGGGGTCTTCTCCTTGTGGAACCCGAGGTCGAGATCGAGGCAGTGGTCGGTGAGATCCATCCGCATCCGGTTGGTCGCCCGCCAGCCGAGGTCCTCGGCGAAGTAGCCGGCGACCGACACGACGATCTGGTGGGCGATGGTCAGCGCGATGAAGACCAGGGCGATCCGCACCAGCGTGTCGACGTCGGCGCCGCCCTTCGCTCGGTCGATGAACCGGCCCAGCAACTGCGGGTTCCACAACGACAGTCCGACCTCGGCGAACAGGAGCAGGAGCAGGAAGACCGCCATCCGCCAGTTCGGCGCCAGGTAGGACAGGAGCAGGTGGAGCCGCCGCCTCATTCGCCCACCGGCCGGCCGGGCACACCCGGCACGCGCCGGATGATTCCTCGATCGTTCACCACTGCACTCCCTCGCGAGTGAAACCCTTGCCCGGCTCGACGGAACAGTTCGGCACCAGGGGTCGGCCCGGTCGCCGCACGGGCACGGAGAGCCGCGGTCCGGAGCAACTGGGCGAGCACCCGAAACCGCTCGCCGTGATGGGACCGACGCCATAAAAACAGTCGCGTCATTCGCCTGTCAACCATTCAAATGGCTGTGCCACAGCGGCTGTTAGTGGTTTGGTCATTCCCGTACGCGTCGCGGGGCACTTCGTCCGGAATGGCCACGAGCACCGGGCTTATTTCGGCGCCGCCACCGCGGACCGGGCGGCCATGGCGACGGGCGGCATTCGATTCGGCCGTACGGGATTTACGGGAGGTGTACCGGAAGTCGGTCCCGACCGCGCCACGCCCGGCGTGCTCACATGTGGCGCAGAACACGAAATTGACGTGACGTCACTTCTCTGCCGCCGTCATCTCCCGCTGAAATCGGGGTCGTTGGCGACGTCGGCGGCCGGTCCGTGGACCGTGGGCCCCGTTACGTCGCTGACAATCGCGGGTGAGGTGGTTAGCCTCGGTCACTCCGCGGTCCGTGGGCCATCCCTCGACGGACCGCCCGACGCCTCGCGGCCCGTCGAGCGCCGCGACACGCAAGCCGCCTGGAGGACTCGCCCATGACTAGCGCAGCCGCCCCCGCCACAGCCGCCGAGGCCCTCGAACGCGTCGACGCCCTGCGTGACACGCTGCTGGCCGGCGGCGACGCGGCCGACCGCACGGCGAGCTTCCCGCACAAGGGAATCGATGCCCTGAAGGAGAGCGGGCTGCTCTCCGTCGCCATCCCGACCGAGTACGGCGGGGCCGGGCTGGCGGCGCCCGCGCTGGCGGAGCTCGCCATGCGGATCGGCCGGCACTGCGGCTCGACCGGCATGATCTGGGCGATGCACCAGCTCCAGCTGGCCTGCCTGGTGCCGAGCGCGGCAGCCCGGCCGGTGCTCGCGGACTATCTGCGCCGGGCCGCCGCCGAACAGCACCTGGTCGCCTCCGTCACGTCCGAGGCCGGCATCGGCGGCAACCTCCGGATGAGCAGGGCGGCCCTCGTCCAGGCCGGTGAGGACTACCTGCTGGAGAAGCACGCCACCACCGTCTCCTACGGCGAGCAGGCGGACAGTCTGCTGGTCACGGCCCGGCGGGACGATCGGGCCGCGCCCGACGACCAGGTCCTCGTGCTGGTCCTGGCGGAGCAGGCGCGGCTGCGGCGCACGGGCCCGTGGAACACGCTGGGCATGCGGGGCACCTGCAGTTCGCCGCAGCACCTCCAGGCGGTCGTGCCGCGCGCCCAGGTGCTGGCCGAGCCGTTCGGCGCGATCGCCACAGGTGTCATGGTCCCGCTCTCGCACATCCTCTGGGCGGCCGTCTGGACCGGGATAGCGACCGACGCCTTCCGTCGCGCCGTGGCGTTCTCACAGGCGAAGGCGAAGGCGGGCCGTCGCGGCAGCACGTTCGTGCCGGACTCGCGCCTGGGGCGGATGCACGCCGTGCTGACGATGCTGCGGGCGGAAGTCCGGGGGCTCGCCGCGGAGTTCGCCGACAGCCGGGACGCCGGGGGCCCGCCCCGGGACCTCACCGTGCCGGCCAACGCGCTGAAGGTGTCCGCCTCGGAGGAATCGGTCCGGGTGGCCGCGCTGGCGCTGGAGGTCTGCGGCATGGCGGGGTACTCGGAGGAGGGCGACTTCTCGGTGGCCCGCCACTTGCGCGACCTCTACTCGGGCAGGATCATGATCGCCAACGACAAGCTCAACGCGGTCAACACCGAGCTGCTGCTGACCGGCGAGGACTTCCTCGACTGAGCCGGGCCCCCGGGCGGGAGCCGGCCCGGCTCCCGCCCGGGGCACCGCACGGACCGGTCCGGATCACCCGGTTCCGGAAGAGCCGGCGGCCCTGATCGCGGCGGCCAGCTCCGCCGCACAGGAATTCCCCATAATCTCCGCGTTCCCAATTTTCACGCCGAATCGGCGCTCCACCTTCAGCTGCACGCGAAAGGCAAGGAGCGAGTTTCCTCCGAGAGCGTAGAAATCATCGGAACGATTGATTCCTGTAACGCCCAGCAGCTCCTCCCAGAGCGTGATGACAAATTCTTCCTCGGCGCTTCCGGGTGCCCCGTCCGTCCCCGGACCGGAACCGCCCGCGGCCAATTCGTCGAGGAGCCCGGAAACATTCCGCTTACCGTGCTGGTCGGCCGGAATTCTGTCGACCAGCCTGAGGTCGCCGGGCACCAGGAAGTGCGGCAGGTTCTGTTCGGCCGCGGTCCGCAGTCCCTGCCGGGTCGCGCCGCCACCGGCGACCAGGAAGGCGACCAGACGCCGGTCGACACCGTCCCCGACCGGGACCACCATGGCGTCCTGGACCTCGGGGAGACCGAGGAAGAACCGTTCGATCTCTCCGGGTTCGACCCGGTATCCACGGATCTTCACCTGCCGGTCGGCGCGCCCCAGGAAATCGATGACGCCGTCGTCGCGGACCTTCACGAGATCCCCGGTCCGGTAGAAGCGGGTGGCGTCCTGCGGCCCCTCCGGTTCCGTGAACCGCTCCGCCGTCAGATCGGGCCGGCCGAGATAGCCGCGGGCCACCTGCGGGCCCCCGACGAACAGCTCACCGGAGCCGCCGGGCGGGACCGGCGCCCCCTCGGGGTCGCGCACCTCGGCCACCACCCCGTCCAGCGGCCGGCCGATCGGTACGGCCCGCAGCCGGGTGTCCTCCATGGTGATCCGGTGTGCGACGCAGGCCGTGGTGCACTCGGCCGGCCCGTAGAGGTTGTACAGGCCGCCGCCGAAGCCGGCCTCCAGGACGACCCGGCAGACCGCCGGAGCAATCACGTCGCCCGCCACGTGGAGCAGGCGCAGCGCGGCGAACGCGTCCGGCTGTTCGTCGGTGACATGGCCGGCGACCATGGTCGGGACGAGCATCGCGGTGATGCCCAGTCTGCGTATCTCCGCGTCGAAGCCCGCGGCCAGCAGGTCCGGCACCAGCGGGAGCACGGTCACCTCGGCACCGGCCGCGAAGCTGTTCCACATCTCCCAGTGGAAGAGGTCGAAGGAGAGGCTGGAGACCTGCCCGATCCGGTCCTGTTCGGTCAGCCGCGGCAGCGCCGGATTGCGGGCGAACGCCACCACGTTGCCGTGCTCCAGCACGATGCCCTTGGGGGTGCCGGTGGAGCCGGAGCTGAACAGCACGCTCGCGGCGTCCCCCGCCCGCGGCGCCGGCAGCGGGCCGGCGGCCGGTGACGCGCCGGTCAGCGGCAGGGGCAGCACCCGGACCGAGTCGCCGTCCAGCCGGTCCGCCCAGTCCGGTTCAGTGATCACCACGCGGACGCCGCTCAGCCGCAGCATCAGGTCGCGCCGCGTGTCCGGGTAGCGGCTGTCGATCGCTACGTACGCGGCGCCGGCCCGCAGCACCGCGAGCAGGACGGCGAAGATGTCGGCCGACCGGTGGAGGTAGACGCCCACCAGGTCGCCGCGGCCGATGCCGAGTCCGTGGATCCGCCGGGCCAACTCCTGGGAACGTGCGTCCAGTTCCCGGTAGGTCAGGGCGTCCTTCCCGTCGCGCACCGCGATCCGCTCCGGATGCCGCGCCACGGTCTCCTCGAAGAGTTCGGTCAGAGTCCCCGCGCTCATGTCGCCGCCCCTCCTGTGGACGTGCCGAGAACCAGCTCCCGGCCGTCGTCGACGAGTTCCAGCCGTGCGACCACCCGGCCCAGCTCCCCGGTGGTCGCGACATGGGTGCCGCCGCACAGCGCCACGACCGGGCCCTGCCGTACCTCGCAGGTGAAGCGGCGCACGTCCGCGAGGCTCGGTCCGTCGGTACGCACCACCACCGGGACGTCCGCGGCGACCCACTCCGCCAGCAACCCGTTGACCTGGGCCTCCAGGTCACCGAGCACATCCGCCAGGCCGTCGGCCGTGAAGCCCTTGCGCCGCAGCGACTTGCCCATCCGGTAGCGGTCGACGCTGTTGTGCGGGCCGATCCGCGAGCTCACGATGGCGATCTTGTCGAAGTCGGGGGCGCCCAGGGAGTCGAGGCCGGCGTCCTTGCGCCACCGGTCCCGCAGGGCGGCGTTGAGCGCGGGCCCGACCAGCTCGCAGCCGGTGTGTCCGGCGGACAGACCGGCCCGCCGCTCCGGATCGACCGACAGCCGCACCCGCTCCCCGAGCAGGGCCCGCGGATCGTCGGCGACGACGTGCACGACGTGCCAGGACCAGTCCGGATCGCCGCGCCGGACCGGGATGTCCCCGGCCACCCACAGCTCGCCGGTGCCCCGGTGGGCGGCGGCGATCACACTGTCCAGCACCTGGAACTCGTGGCCGCCGGCCGCCACGACGCCCTGGTCGCCCGGCTGGTCCGGCCAGGTGTGGTCCTCCGGATGGAACGGGGTGGCGTCGCAGATCAGCCCGTACCGGCCGGCCACCGTCAGTACGTGCCGCACGGTCGCTTCGGCGTCCAGTGCCCCGGAGGGGAAGGACACCGCGGTGGAGTCGCTGGGAAAAGGCTTGCTGGGCTCGGTCATTCCACTTCCAGGGCGAGCAGGTCGTCGTATGTCTCACGGCGCAGCCACAGCCGTGCGCCGCCGTCCCGGACGGCGACCACCGGCGGCCGCGGTGTGTGGTTGAAGTTGTTCGCCAGGCTCCGGCAGTAGGCGCCGGTGTTCGGCACGGCGAGCAGGTCGCCCACCCGGGTGTCGGCGGGCAGGTGGTCGTCGCGCACCACGACGTCACCGGCATCGCAGTGCAGGCCGACCACGCGCGAGAGCATCGGTCCGGCATCGGAGCGCCGGCCGGCGAGAATGCCCGTGTAGAGCCCGTCGTAGAGGGCGGGCCGTATGTTGTCGCTCATCCCGCCGTCGACCGAGACGAAGGTGCGCAGGCCGGCGACGGTCTTGACGGTGCCGACGCGGTACACGGTGATCCCCGAGCGGCCTACGAGGGTCCGGCCCGGTTCGATCGCCAGCCGGGGCGGTTCCAGCCCCAGCTCCGCGCAACTGCGCCGGGTGAACTCGCGCAGTCCCTCGGCGATTTCGGCGGGGGTGCTGGGCCGGTGGTGGTCCAGGTAGGCGATGGCGAAACCACCGCCGAGGCTGACCTCCGGCAGGGAGACCCCGTGCTCGCGGAGGAACTGCGCACGGACCTCCATGACCCGGCGCACCCCCACCTCGAAGGACTCCAGGCCGAATATCTGCGAGCCCAGGTGCATGTGCAGCCCGGCCAGCTCCAGTTCGGCCGCCCGGTGGGCCGCCTCGACCGCGGTGGAGGCGTCACCCGTGCGCAGCGAGAATCCGAACTTCTGGTCGTCGTGGGCGGTGGCGATGTTGGCGTGGGTGTCCGCGTGCACACCGACGTTGACCCGGATCAGGACCTTCGGCCGTACCCCGGCCTCGGCCGCCAGCTCACGCAGCAGCGCCAGTTCGTCGAAGGAGTCCACCACGATCCGGCCGACGCCGTGGCGCAGTCCGGTGGCGAGCTCCTCGGCGGACTTGTTGTTGCCGTGCATCACCAGGCGCTCCGCCGGGAAACCGGCGGAGATCGCGATCCGCAGCTCACCGAGGGAGCAGACGTCCATGTGCAGACCGAGCTCGGCGCAGATCCGGGCGACCGGCCGGCACAGGAAGGCCTTCCCGGCGTAGTAGACGTCGAAGTCGTGGAAGACGGTGCGGAATTCGGTGCACCGGGCCCGGAAGTCGTCCTCGTCGAAGACGTACATCGGGGTGCCGAACTCGGCGGCGAGGTCGTCGACCCGCAGTCCGCCCACGGCGAGTACGCCGTCGGCGGCGCGGTGCGCGGAGGCCGGCCACAGTCCGTCCGGAAGTGCGTTCAGGTCGGCGGGCTCGGTGAGCCACTCGGGCTGCGTGGAGGTCAGCACCCGTCACGCTCCATTCGGGGCGAAGAAGTCGGAGATCTCGGTGGCAGTGCCCGCCGCGACGGCGCGGTCGAGCACGAACCGGCCCACGGCGAGGTCGAGGATACCCATGCCGAAGGGGGAGAAGATCACTGGACGGTCGGCGCGCGGGGTGACGTCCCCGCGCAGCACATCGGCGAGCGTCCCGGTCACGAACGACCGGTCGCCGAGCAGTTGTTCGGCCAGATGCGGCGAGGTGTTCTGCTTCAGGCAGTGGTCCACGTCGTCGACGATGTTGTCGGCGTGCAGCAGGGTCTGGGGCTCCAGGTCGCGCAGCGACACGTGCAGGACCAGCTGGCCGGGCCGGAAGCGGAGGTCGGCCGGCAGGTGGGGGCGCAGCGCCGTGGTGGCGAGGACGACGACGTCGGCGTCGCACGCGGTGGCCAGGTCCGCGGCCCGGCCGCCGGGGAGTTCGGCCGCGAAGCGCTCGGCCGCCCCGGGGTTCAGGTCGTGGCAGTGCACCACCGGCGGTGCGGTCGTGGCGGCGGCCAGGTAGCGGCAGATCTCCCGGGCGATCACTCCGGCGCCGATGACGCCCCAGCTGCGCGGCGGGGTGTCCCGCAGGACCCGGGCCGCCAGTGCGGCGGATGCCGCGGTGCGGGCGGCGCTGATCGTCGCCGACTCCAGCAGCGCCTTGGGGTACCCGGTCCGGTAGTCGTTGAGCACCAGCACCGCGGAGGCCCGGGGCAGTCCCCGGTCATGGTTGCCGGGGAAGCTGGAGATCCATTTGATCCCGGCGGTCTCGGCCTCGCCGCCCAGGAAGGCGGGCAGCGCGATGATCCGGCTGTCCGGCTTCTGGGGGAACCGCAGGAAGTAGCTGTCCGGGTTGACCGTCCGCCCCGCGTCGTGCAGCAGGTACGCCTCGCGCACCCGGTCGATCACGTCCTGCTCGGCACCGGCCAGAGCCGCGCGTACGGCGGGTCCGCCGACCACCGAGAAAGTCGTCGTAGTCATGTTCTCGCTTTCCATAGGGGCTGTCCGTGGTCCGGGACGCCGCGGCTTCCGCCGTGCGCCCACCGGTGGTCACGGGACAGGCCTCAGCTCTCCGTGGACCGGTCCGCGCGCCGGTCTCGCGATGTCCCGCAGCAGTTCGTCACCGAAGTGGGCGGCGACCCACCCGTCGTCGTAGATGGTGTCCAGATAGGCGTTGCCGAGGTCCGGCGAGATCGCCAGCACCCGGCTGCCCCGTGGCACCCGATGCCCGTGGGCCATGGCCGCCGCGACCACGGTGCCGGTCGAGCCGCCGACGAGCAGGCCGTAGCGGGCCGCGATCCGGCGGCAGGCGACGATGGTGTCCCGTTCGGAGACCAGCACCCGGCGGTAGGCCCCCGGGCCGAAGATCTCCGGAATCCGGCTCGCCCCCATGCCGGGGATCAGCCGGCGGGCCGGCGCGCCGCCGAAGGTGACCGAGCCCAGCACGTCGACCGCGACCACGGCCGGCCGGGGATCGTGGTCCCGGAAGTGCTCCAGGCAGCCCATCAGTGTGCCCGAGGTGCCGACGCCGACGAACAGCCGGTCGGGTACGCCGAACCGCTCGCAGATCTCGGCCGCGGTGCCGTCGCGGTGGGCCGCCACGTTTGCCGGGTTCGCGTACTGGTTCAGCCAGATGAGGCCGGGCTCGGTGGCCAGCCGGAGGCTGATGTAGGAGATCCGGGAGCCGAGGTAGCCGCCGTTGTCGTCCCGTCGTTCGATGACCACCACCTCGGCGCCGAGCGCCCGCATCTGCTGCACGCTGCGGTAGTTGCTGTTGGGGTCGGTCACCAGGGTGAGGCGGTAGCCGCGGGCCGCGCAGATCGCGGCCATCGCGACGCCGAGGTTGCCCGATGTGGACTCGATCAGTTCGGCGCCGGGCCGGAGCAGCCCGGCCCGCTCGGCCGCCTCGATCATGGCGGTCGCGGTCTTCATCTTGATCGACCCGGCCGGGTTGCGGGACTCCAGCTTGAGCCACAGCCCGGCGTGCGGCAGCAGTCCGGTCAGCGGGACGAAGTCCTCGCCCGGGTCAGGCACGGTCGGGTTGCTCATGTGGCGTCTCCGTGGCGGGCGTGAGCAGGGAGGCAAGCAGTCGGGGCCGGGTCCGGTTGAGGTAGTGGCCACCGTCGGGCAGGGTCACCACGCGCGGATCCGCCGCGAGCAGCGCCCAGTTCGGCACGGTGCCCGGCAGATCGGGTGTCACCGGGTCGTCCTCTGCCGCGAGGACCGTGAACGGCCGCGCCAGTGGCCTGCCGTCGCGCAGCAGACCGGCCAGGAGGACGTTGCCGAGCGCGGTGTCGCGGCGCAGGGCGGCCACCTCGTCCGGTGTCGGCGCGGGCCGGTCGCCCGCCTCCGTGCCGGGCACCACCCACTGCCGGACCGTCTCGTCCGGCGCCTGAAGCACCTCGCGCACGGGATGGTCCGCGGGGTCGGCCGATTTGATCGTCTTGCCCACGACGACGACCGACGCCACGCGCTCGGCCGGCAGCCGGTGGGCGAGGGCCAGCGCGGGCCCGGCGCCCGCGCAGTGGCCCAGCAGGGTGAGCGGGCCCGGCACCCGGTCCAGCTCCGTGACCAGGGTGTCGATCATCCGGTGCGGGTCCGGGTCGGTCCCCGGCGGCAGGTCCAGCACCAGGAACCGGACGGGCAGCCGCTCCCGCACGGCCTCGGCGAGCGGCAGGTAGCCGACCGGGGAGCCGCCCGCGTACGGGAAGCACACCACGGTCAGCTCCGGCCGGTCATCCGTCGCGAGCTCGGCGAGGAGGCCGTCGCCGGCCGGTGCGGAGGCCCGTGCCAGTGCCTCGGCCGTGCGGTGCCGCAGCAGGTCGCGTACGCCGAACCGGCCGCCGGAGCGGGCCGCCACGGCCATCGCGCTCAGCGAGTGGCCGCCCAGGTCGAAGAAGTCCCCGTCGGCGCCGACGGCTTCGGCCGGCAGGCCGAGGGCGGTCGCGAACAGTGCGACCGCCTCCCGCTCGGCCGCCGTCGCGGGCGGTCTGGGGCGGTGCCGTTCCGTCTCCGGCAGCGGCAGCGCGGCGATGGCCGGCCGGTCCGCCTTGCCGTTCGCGTTCAGCGGCACCACCGGGAGCCGTCCGATGACGTCGGGCAGCATGTAGCCGGGGAGTTCGCGGGCCAGCTCGGCCCGTGTCCCGGCCGCGTCGAGCCCGGTCCCGCCGCTGTACCGGGCGACCAGCAGGCGCCGCTCCCCCTGGCGGTGGACGAAGACGAAGGCGGCCGTGACGCCGGGCACCCGGGTCAGTGCCTGTTCGATCTCCGGCAGTTCGATCCGGTAGCCGCGCACCTTGACCTGCTGGTCCCGCCGGCCGACGCAGTCGAGCAGCCCGTCCGGCAGCCAGCGGCCGAGGTCGCCGGTGCGGTAGAGGCGGGGGGAGGTGTCGTCGAGGGTGTTGGGCGGGAAGGCGGCGGCCGTCCGCTCCGGGTCGTTGACGTATCCGGCGCCGACCGCCGGGCCGCTGACCAGGATCTCGCCGATCGTGCCGATGGGGACCGCCGCCCCGTTCTCCCCCACCACATGGAGCGTGGTGTTCAGGACCGGGCGCCCCACCGGCACCCGCTCGGCGTCCACCGGCTCCGTGACGATGTGGTGGGTGATGTCGTCGGAGGCCTCGGTCGGCCCGTACGCGTTCACCATGGGCACCCGGTACGCGGCGAACCAGCGCCGGGCCAGGTCCGGCCGGAAGGCCTCGCCGGTGACCATCAGGTGGCGCAGCGGGCCGAGTCCGGCGGGCCGTCCCGGGTCGTCGAGCAGGGCGTCGAGCAGCGACGGCACGACCTCCAGGACGGTCACCCCGGCGTCGCGGACCGTCCGCCACAGGTCAGCCGGCTCGACCACGTCGTCGACGACGACCGACCGGCCACCGGTGAGCCAGGCCGCGAGCAGCTGCCAGACCGAGATGTCGAAGCACTGCGAGGCGGTCTGGGCCACCACGTCGGAGCCGTCGAGCGCGAGGTCCACGATCTTGGCCTGGAGGTGGTTGAGCATGCCGCGGTGGGTCACCGTGGCGCCCTTCGGCTCACCGGTGGAGCCGGAGGTGAAGATGACGTAGGCGGGGTCGTCGCCGGACACGGCCGGGGCCGTGGCGTCCGGCGTCCGGGCACTTCCTTCCTTGAGCACCAGCTCGTACTCCGCCGGCGTGAGCACCGTCCGGCAGTCGGCCCGGTGGACCATGCGGCGGACCCGTTCGTCCGGATCGCCCGGCGCCAGGGGCAGGTAGACGGCGCCGGCCCGGAGGATGCCCAGCACGGCCACCGCCCACGGCAGGCCCCGCGTCATCCGGACGCCCACCGGCTCGCCCGGCCGTACGCCCCGGGCTTCGAGTCCGGCGGCCAGCCGGCGGGACTCCCGGTCCAGCTCGCGGTAGCTGAGCGCGGCCGCCCCGTGGTCGACCGCGACGGCGTCGGGCCGGGCGGCGACCGTGCCGGCGAACCGGTCGAGCACCGTCCCGCCCGGCACCTCGTGGGCCGGCCCGGTCCGCAGGGCGGCCAGCTCCCGTGCCTCGGCGTCGTCCATCAGTGAACGCGCCGCCGGGGACTGCCGGGGGTCGTCGGCCAGCAGTCGCAGGGCGGTCCGGTAGTAGCCGGCGATCCGGTCGATCTGCGGTGCGCCGAAGGCCGAACCGTCGTAGTGCAGGCTCAGGCCGACCGTGCCGTCCAGGGCGTCCCGGAAGAACTCCGCCCGCAGCGGGAACTCGGTCTGGCTGTGCACCGCGACCCGGCGGAGCCGGAACCCGTGCCGGCGGTCGAGGTCGTCCAGCACATGGAAGTGGGTGTAGTTGAAGACCACCTCGAACAGGTCGCGGCCCGCCTCCCGGACCAGCTCGCCCATCGGGAAGCGCCGGTGCGGCAGCAGCTCCACCTCCGACTCGTGGACCCGGCGGATCAGTTCGGTCCAGCTGTCCACGTCGGTCCGCGCCCGCAGCGGCAGGGTGTTGAGGAAGAGCCCGAGGGTGGTGTCCCCGTGCCGTTTCTCCGGGCGGCCGCTGAGTTCGTACCCGGTGGTGACGTCGAGGCGGCCGGACACGAAGGCCAGTACCGCCAGGTGCGCCGCCATCAGCACCGACTTCAGCGGTACGCCGGTCCGGCCGGCGACGGCCATGAGCTCGGCGCCGAGCCCGGCGTCCAGCGCAACGTCGAAGGTGCGCAGTGTCTGTGCCGGGTCCAGGCCGGGGTCCAGCAGCCGGGGCACCCCGGTCAGCTCGGCGCCGTCGAGCACACCGCGCCAGTACGCGCGGTGCTCGTCGGACTCCACGGCGCTGCGCTCCAGCGCGACGAAGCACTCGAAGCCGACCGGCTCGTCGGACCCGGCGGGAGCGCCGGTGCCGGTCAGCTCCCCGTACCGGACGAAGAGGTCGTGCAGCAGCCGGTTCACGCTCCATCCGTCGAGCGCCGCGGCGTGATAGCTCAGCAGCAGGTGCCGGCGGTCACCGCCCAGGTCGCAGACCCGCATACGGACCAGCCCGGGGGTGCAGTCGGGGAAGCCTGCCCGCAGCTCCTCCTCGACCGCCCCTTCGAGGTGGGCGCGCTGCTCCGGTCCGGTCAAGCCGGACAGATCGACGAACCGGCACCAGTCCGGGGCCGCCCGGTGCACCACCTGTACCGGGACCGGCTGCCGCCCGGGGTGGAAGGAGGCGCGCAGCACCGGGTGCCGCCCGGCCACGTCATGTGCCGCGCGCAGGAACAGCGGCCGGTCCAGCGGTCCGTCGTACCGGTACCCGGACACGTCGTGGTAGACCGCCGCGTCCCGGGTGGCGACCTCGTAGAGCAGCCCGCGCTGAAGGTGGGTCAGCGGGTAGGCGTCCACCGCGTCGGCGGGCAGCCCGGCCTGCGCGTCGTCGCCGGTGAGCAGGGCGAAGGGCACCGCCGGCGGGTCCTCGTCCACCTCGGAGACCCGGCGCACCACCCGGGCCAGCGCGGCCACGGTCGGATGGGCGAACAGTTCCTGGAGCGTGAAGTCCAGGCCGGCGGGGCGCGCCGCGGCCAGAGCGCCGATGAACTTGATGGAGTCGATGCCGAGATCGAAGAAGTTGTCCTCGGCGCCGACCGGCCGGCCGCCGAGGACGCCCGAGAAGATTCCGGCGAGGGCGGTCTCCACCTCGCCGCGAGGCGCGCCGCCCCCCGTCCGCCTGCGCAGCCCGGCCAGGGCCTTCAGGTCCCGCTTGCCGTTCGGGGTGCACGGGATCTCGTCGATCCGCAGGATCGTCGCGGGCACCGCGTACGCCGGCAGCCGCTCGGTGAGAGCGGTCCGCACGGTGGCCTCGCTGTCCGGCCCGTCGGCGACCACGAACCCTCGCAGCGTCCCGTCGACGGCGATGGCCGCGCAGTCCCGCACGCCCGCCACCCCGCGCATGACGTGTTCGATCTCGCCGAGTTCGATCCGGTGCCCGCGGATCTTCACCTGGGTGTCCAGCCGGCCCAGGTACTCCACCGAGCCGTCCTCCAGCCACCGGGCGGCGTCGCCGGTCCGGTAGGCGCGCTCGCCGGGTTCCTGGAGGTCCGGCACGAAGCGCTCCGCGGTACGCGCGGGGGCGCGCAGGTAGCCGCGGGCCAGTCCGGTGCCGGCCAGGTACAGCTCGCCCGGTACGCCGATCGGGGCCGGCCGGCCGTCCCGGGTCAGGATCCGCAGGCGCAGGTTGTCGATCGGGACGCCGAGCGGGACCGGCCGGCGCGCGTCGTGGCCGGTGCAGTCGTAGTGGGTGACGTCGACGGCCGCCTCGGTGGGTCCGTACAGGTTGATCAGGGCGGGGCCGCCGTCCGGGTACAGCTCCCGCAGCAGCAGGACGGTCCCGGTGCTGAGCGCCTCCCCGCTGGTGAAGATGCGCCGCAGTCCCTCGGGGCGCCTGCCCCGGAGTCTCGGCAGCATCGCCTGGAGCATCGACGGGACGAAGTGCAGCGTGGTGACGGAGTGTTCCCGGACGCGTTCCAGGATGGCCAGCGGTTCGCGCTCGGCGCCGACCGGCAGGGTGCTCACCGAGCAGCCGGCCATCGACCACCAGAAGATCTCCCAGAGCGAGACGTCGAACGAGACCGGCGTCTTGTGGAGGACGACGTCGTCCTCGACGAGCGGATGGGCCCGCTGCATCCAGGTCAGTCTGTTGACGATGGCCCGGTGCTCGATCATCACGCCCTTGGGCGTGCCGGTCGACCCGGAGGTGTAGATGACGTAGGCGAGGGCGTCCTCGCCCGTGAGGTCCGGCAGGTCCCCGCCGTCCAGCGCCGCGAGCCCGGGGTCGGCCGGATCGACCAGCACCTCGGCGCCCGGGCACTGCGTGCCCACGACGATCCGCGCCCGGCTCTCCTCGATCATGTGCCGGATCCGGGCCGGCGGGAGCGCCACGTCGACCGGCAGGTAGGCGGCGCCCGCCTTGACGATGGCGTAGAGCGCCACCAGTTCGTCCGTGGACCGGGGCACCGCCATCCCGACGATGTCACCGGGTTCCGTGCCCAGTTCGCGCAGCCGCCTGGCCAGCCGGTTCGCCCGCCGGTTGAGTTCGGCGTAGGTGGTGCCGTCGTCGCGTACCGCCACCCGGTCGGGGAACCGCGCGGCCCCGTCCTGCAGGCCGTGGTGCAGGAGGACGCCCTCGGTCCGGGGCCGGCCGGTCCGGTTGACCGCGGCGAGCAGTTCGGCCTCGGCGGGGTCCATGGAGGTGAGCAGGGGGCCCACCGTGCCCGGTCCGACCGGGTCGAGCAGCCCGGTGAGGATCGCGGTGAACGCGCGTGCCAGCCGGTCGGCCGTCGACGCCAGGAACAGATCGGTGCGGTAGCGCAGCGACAGCCGGCCGGCCGTCACCGAGAGGCCCAGGGTGCTCCCGGCGGGCAGTCGCTCCGTGTCCGCGGCCACGACGGCGAAGTCGGTGGGGACGACGCCCGCGCGCCGGAGCAGCGCCTCGGGTGACGCATCGAGGTTGCGTGCCCCGGTGAGGTACGTCCTGCGCACGTCGGACAGCAGTTGCCGACAGGTCTGCCCGGGGTCGACGACGATCCGCACCGGGAGGACCCGTCCGCCGGAGTCGGCCAGCACGCAGACGTCCCTGGTGTCCGTCCGCACGGCAGCGAGCAGCGCGGTCACCGCCGTCGTCAGCACCTGGAGCAGGGTGGGGTCGTCACGTGTCAGCGCGGTCGTCCGCGCGACCACGGAGGGGTCGAGCGCGGCCGTCGCGGTCGCTGTCGGCCGGTCGTCCCGTTCCGTCCGGAGCAGGTCCCGGCAGAGCAGAGTGGCTTCGGGCAGCGCGTCGATCCAGCGGAGCCAGTACGACGTCTCCTCGGGGAACTCGTGCAACGCCCGCCCGGCGATCACATTGGTCACTGCATCGCTCCGAAATCGAAATCTGCCTCGTCGGCGTGGTCTGGGGCTGCCGTGCCGCGCAGCACCGGACCGTCCGGCGCGGTGTCGAGCTCCGCGACCGCGGCCAGCACGGCGTCCAGGAGGTGGGTGGCGGAGTCCGGCGCGTACAGGTCGGTGGCGTATTCCAGGTCCACGACGAGGCGGTCCGGGTGGGCGTGGGCCTGGAGGTTGAGGTCGAACCGGGGGCTGCCGGTCGGCAGCAGCTCCAGGCGGGCGCTCAGGTTCCCGGCGGCGAACGCGTAGATGTCCATGTTCTGCAGGGCCAGGAACGCGTCGAACAGCGGATTGCGGGTGCCCGGCCGCCCGCCCCGGGCGGCGGCCAGGTCATCGAACGCGAAGTGCTGGCGGTCCAGGGCCCGGCGGTGCTCGGCGTCGAGGCCGGCCACCAGGTCGGCCAGCCGCATGCCGGGGGTGGTGCGCACCGGTATGGGCACGGTGGTGACGAACATCCCGACCGTGTCGGCCAGATCGGGGTGCGACCGCCCGTGCATCGGCACGCCGATCACCAGGCCGGTCAGGCCGCCGGTCCGGAGCAGAGTGGTCGCGTACGCGGCGAGCAGCACCACGAACGGGGTGGTGCGGTGCGACCGGGCGACCCGGGTCAGCAGGGACGTGGCCACCGGGTCGCGGCGCACGCGCGCACCGGTGTCCCCGGGGCGCGGCGGGCGCGGAAGGTCGGTGACGAAGGTGCCCGCTCCCGGCATGCCGTCCAGCCGGCCGAGCCAGTGGTCGTGGTCGCGGCCGGCCCGTTCGGCGCACCACGCGGCCGCGTCCGGCCAGCGCACCGCGGGCCGGGCGACGGCGCCTCCCTCGTGCAGCTCCAGCAGTTGCTGTACGAGTACGCGCACCGAGACGCCGTCGGCGATCAGGTGGTGCAGGTCGAGATAGAGGCGGGGACCGGCGAGCCGGGCGCGGATCAGCGGCGGCACCGCGGGGTCGAACGGCCTGATGAATCCGGCGAGTTCCGTGGCCGGATCGCCGGGCGGTACGGTCTCGCACTCCAGCTCCGCCTCGTCCAGCACCTGCTGGCGCAGCCCGGTGGCATCGACGAAGAGCCGGGTGCGCAGGGCGTCGTGCCGGCGGACCAGGGTCCGCAGCGCGGCGCGCAGCCGCTCGGGGTCCACCGGGCCGTCGAAGTCGATCCGGACCGGGATGTTGTAGGCGAGCGAGGCGGGTCGGGCCTGCCACAGGGCGTAGAGGCCGCGCTGGCCGGGGTGGGGCACCCCGGTCGGGCCGGTGCCGGCCGGGATCGGCCCGACCCCCGCCGGGGCGTCGGCCAGCCGCCGGGCCATCCCGCGCAGTGTGCTTGCCGCGTAGGCGTCGGCGAACCGGAGGCTGCGCCCCATCCGCCGGTCGATCAGGTCGAGCAGCCGGGCCAGCTTCAGCGAGTCGCCGCCGGCGTCGAAGAAGTCGCTGTCCGGGTCGAGGTCCTCCGTGCGGCAGCCGAGCGCGGCGGCCCACAGCCGGGGCAGGGTCGGCTCGCCCTCGTCGGGCGTCTCCCCGGCCACGTCGGCGGGCACCGGCAGCCGGGCGTTGTCCACCTTGCCGGACGGTCCGAGCGGCAGTTCGTCCAGGACGATCAGGTGCGCCGGCCGCAGATACCCGGGGAGCAGCCGGGCGAGCGCCGACCGCAGGGGGCCCGCGCCGGTTCCGTCGGTGACCGCGTACGCGGTCAGCCGGGCCTCCCCCGCCGCGTCCCGGCGGGCGATCGTGTGCGCCCGCCGCACCTGCGGCAGTGTGCGCAGGGCCGCGGTGACCTCGGCGGGTTCCACGAGGTTTCCCGCGATCTTGACCTGCTGGTCGGCCCGGCCGTGGAAGTGCAGCACGCCCGCCGCGTCCCGGGTGACCCGGTCACCGGTGCGGTACCGGCCGTCGCGGAAACGGGTCGCGGTCAGTTCCGGGTCGTTCAGATACCCCCGCGCGACGCCGTCCCCGCCGACCCACAGCTCCCCCTCGACGCCGTCCGGGACGGGATCGCCCCGGTCGTCGCAGACGAACAGGGCGGTGCCCTCGATCGCGGAGCCGATCGGGATCGGCTCGGGCACCGGCCGGGTGACCCGGTGCACGGTCGTGAACGTGGTGTTCTCGGTCGGCCCGTACCCGTTGTAGAGGTCGAGCCCGGGGCAGTGTCCGAGCACCCGGGAGGCGTGCCGGGGCGAGACCACGTCGCCGCCGGTGATCAGCGTCCGGAGGCCGGCGAACATGGCCGGGTCGTGATCCGTCATGCGGTGGAACAGCGGCGCGGTCAACCAGGCGAACGTGATCCGCTCGCGCCGCAGGAACGCGCCGTACAGCGCCGGACGGGCCATGGTCTCCGTGGTGGCGATGTGCAGGGCCGCGCCGTTGAGCAGGGCGCCCCAGATCTCCAGGGTGGCCGCGTCGAACTCCGGGGCGGCGCCGTGCGCGATCCGGTCCTGCGCGCGGAAGCCGGCGTAGCGCGCGCCGCAGACCAGCCGGATCACTCCGGCCTGGCCGACCACCACGCCCTTGGGCTCGCCGGTGCTGCCGGAGGTGAACATGACGTACGCCGGCACGTTCTCGTCCGGCGCGGCCGGGGCGGCACCGCCGTCCTCCGCGTCGCGCACCTGTGCCGCCGTGACGAGCCGCGCCGGTGCCGGGACGGCCGACGCGTCCGGTGCGGTCCCGTCGCCCGTACCCACCACGAGGCGCAGCCCCGCCTTCGCCACGATCCGTCCCAGCCGGGCCGCCGGGTAGGCCGGGTTGAGCGGCACGTACCCGGCGCCGGCCAGCACCGTGCCGACCACCGCCGTGACGTACCCGGCCGACCGCTCGCCCGCGATGCCGACGAGCTCGCCCCCGAGCACTCCTGTGCGGGCCAGCCCGCTCGCGAACGCCTCGGCGTCCGCGAGCAGTTCGGCATAGGTGCGCACCTCCCCGTCCTCGGCCAGAGCGATGCGGTCCGGGTGCCGGGCGGCCTGCGTCCGGAACCGCTCGGCGATCGTCACCACCCGGTGTCGCCCTCGTCGGCGGAGAGCCGCTCGGCCAGGTCGTCGATGCCCGCCTCCCGGGCCCGGCGCCACACCTCGGCGGTGAAGCCGGCCAGGGTCGGGTGCTCGAACACGGCCCGTACCGGCACCGTCAGGTCCAGCAGGTCGGAGAGGGTCAGGGTGATGTCCATGGCCAGCAACGAGTGTCCGCCGAGCTGGAAGAAGTCGTCGTCGGGACGTATCTCCTCCAGGTCCAGCAGCTGCTCCCACATCCGGGCGACGGCCGGCAGCACCGCCGTGTCCGGCGCGGCGTCGTCGTCGGCGCGCTCGGCCCCGGCGTCCCCGGAGTCCCCGGCCGACCAGGGCAGGCCGAACTCGGCGACCCGGCACTGCGGGTGCTGCGCCGCCTCGGTCAGCACCTGGAGCCAGCCCGCGGCGATCGCCTCGACGGTGGCGGCGTCGAAGACGTCGGTCCGGTAGCCGAAGGAGGCCCGCAGCTCGCTCCCGGCGTGCTCGACCGCCAGGTCCAGATCGAACTTGGCCGTCGAGTACTCGGTCGGCACCGCCGAGACCTCCAGCCCCGGCAGGGTGAGATCGGCGTCCTCCTCGTCGTCCACCCCGAACAGCACCTGGAACAGCGGGTGGTGGCGGGCGTCGCGCCGCGGGCCGATCTCCTGGACCACCCGTTCGAAGGGCACGTCCTGGTGCTCGTACGCGCCCAGGGCGGTCTCCCGCACCCGGTCGAGGACCTCGGCGAAGGCCGGGTCCCCGGCGAGGTCGATGCGCAGCCCCACGGTGTTGACGAAGAAGCCGAGCAGCGGCTCCAGCTCCAGCCGGGTGCGACCGGCGGTGGGCGTGCCGATCACCAGATCGTCCTGCCCGGTGCGGCGGGCGAGCAGCACGCCGAACGAGGCCAGCAGGGTCATGAACAGCGTCACGCCGTGCGCCCGGCTGAGGCCGAGCAGTTCGCGGTGGACGTCCGGGGGGACGGTGACGGTGACGCTCGCCCCGTCCACGCCTCCCGCGCCGGCGGTCCGCGGACGGTCCAGCGGCAGGGCCAGCACCTCGGGCGCGCCGGTCAGCCGGTCCTTCCAGTAGGCGAGCTGTCGCCGGCCGTCCGGCCCGGCGAGCCAGTCGCGCTGCCACACCGCGAAGTCGGCGTACTGGATCCGCTGCTCCGGCAGGGCCGGCGCCCGGTCCTGGACGGCGGCCGCGTAGAACTCGCCGAGCTCCTTGTGCAGCACCGACGACGACCAGCCGTCGGTGACGATGTGGTGCTGGGTCAGCAGGAACACGTGCTCCTGCTCGCCGAGGGTGATCAGCATGGTCCGGATCAGCGGCCCGCGGGCGAGGTCGAACGGCTCCCGCTCGTCGGCCCGGATCAGCATGCCGAGCGCCTCGGCTCGCTGGGCCGGGGGCAGTTGGGAGAGGTCGCGGCGGCCCAGCGGCACCTGGAGGTCCTTCACGACCGTCTGGTGCAGCCGGCGGTCGGACCAGGAGAAGACGGTACGCAGGATCTCGTGCCGGGCGACGAGGGAGCGCACCGCCTCTTCGAGCGCGTCCGCCCGCAGTGGCCCGTTCAGCCGCAGCACCACGGGCACGTGGTAGCTGACGTCGCCGCCGTTGAGCCGGTCGAGGAACCAGAGCTGTTCCTGGGCCGGCGACGCGGGGAGCGCCGCCCCGTCGCGCGGCACGGTGGCGATGGCCTGTTCCTGCCCCTGGTCCGCGCGGGTGGTCAGCTCCGTGGTCAGCGACGCGACCGTCGGGTACTGGTAGATGGTCCGCAGCGGCACCTCCCAGTGCAGCGAGCGCCGGATGCGCGAGGCGACCTGGGTGAGCATGAGCGAACTGCCGCCGAGGGCGAAGAAGTTGTCGTTGCGGCCGACGCGGTCGACCCGCAGCACCTCCGCCCAGATCTCCGAGAGCCGGCGCTCGACCGGCGTCCGGGGCGGCAGGTAGTCGCCGGTGCCGTCGTCGGCGGTGGCCGGCTCGGGCAGCGCCCGCCGGTTGATCTTCCCGTTCGCGTTGAGCGGGAGCTCGTCCAGCACCATGATCACCGACGGGATCATGTAGGCGGGCAGCCACTCGGTCAGGTAGGTCACCAGGTCGACCGCGGCCTCGCCGTCCAGCAGTGTCGCGTAGCCGACGAGCCGTGCGTCGCCGCCGGCCGCGGTCGGGCGTACCACCACCACGGCGTTGTCGACCGCCGGGTGCCCGCGCAGCGCCGACTCGATCTCGCCGAGCTCGATCCGGAAGCCGTTGACCTTCACCTGGTTGTCGATCCGGCCGAGGATCTCCAGCACCCCGTCCGGGCGGAACTTCGCCAGGTCGCCCGAGCGGTACATCCGGGCCCCGGGCACGCCCGAGAACGGGTCGGGCACATACCGGCTCGCGGTCAGCCGGGTGTCCCGGTGGTAGCCGCGGCCCACGCCCACCCCGCCCACGTACAGTTCGCCCGGCACCCCGACCGGCTGCGGCTGCTGCCGCTCGTTGAGCACGTGGAGCTGGGTGTTGGCCGTGGGCCGGCCGATCGGCACGATGCCGTCCTCGCTCGTCGGGCCCTCGTGCCGGGCGAGCGTGGCGTTGTCGATGGCGGTCTCGCTGAGCCCGTACGCGGCCACGATCTGGGTGTCGTCCCGGCAGAGGTCGCGGATCCGCAGGTAGTCCCGGGAGTACCAGATGTCGCTGCCGGCCACCAGCAGGTCGAGGAAGTCCAGCCGCAGGCCTGCGTCCTGGAGGTGGTCCGCCAGCGCCGCGAGGATGGGGGTGATGAACTCGGCGCTGTTCACCTCCTCCCGCACCATCAGGGCGTGGAGATCGGGCGGGGACATCACCGTCTCGTGCGGGACGACGACCAGCTTCGCCCCGCTGAACAGGGCCCGGGTCGCGTCCGCGACGAAGATGTCGAAGGCGAAGCTGGTCATCTGCAGGTGCGAGCGCATCGGCGTGTCCCGCAGATACGTGTGCTCCCAGAAGCGGAAGTAGTTCGCGTAGTTGCGATGCGTGACCATCGCGCACTTCGGTGTGCCGGTGGAGCCGGACGTGTAGAACATGCACGACAGCTGGTCCGGGTCGATGGTGACCTCGGGCGCGGTCGCCGGCATCGCCTCCAGTGCCGCCCGTTCCTCGTCGAGCAGCAGCACGGCGCCCGCCGGCACGGGGACCTCGCGGACCGTGGCGGCGGTGCTCACCACGACCGGCACGGCCGCGTGGCCGAGCATGTACTCCAGCCGGTCGCTCGGATAGTCCGGGTCGAGCGGTACGTAGACGCCACCGGACTTCAGTACGCCGAGGAAGGCGACGACGACGTCCACGCCGCGCTCCATGCACACGCCGACCGGGGTCTCCGCGTCCACGCCCCGGCTGCGCAGCAGGTGCGCCAGCTGGTTGGCCCGGCGCTCCAGCTCGGCGTAGTCGATCCGGTCGGAGCCCTTGACCACGGCGGGTGCGTCCGGTGTACGGGCCGCCTGCGCGTCGAACAGCTCCGGCATGGTCAGCGGGTCGCCGATGTCCAGCGCGGTGTCGTTCCAGACCGTGAGCTGCTGCTCGCGCTCCGCCGGGGTCAGCATCGGCTGCGCGGCGAGCGGGGTGTCCGGGGCGTCGAGCAGTGCGCCGAGCAGCTGCACCCAGTGGCCTGCGGCGCGCTGTGCCGTCCGCGCGGTGAACAGGTCCCCGGCGTACTCGATCTCGCCGCGGAAGACGTCGCCCTGCTGGATCAGGTCCAGGCTGAGGTCGAACTTGGCCGAGACCTGGGTGTCGGTGAGGGTGTCCACGGTGATGCCCGGCAGCCTCAGCTCGCCGGTCAGCTCGGCGGTCTGGAGCCCGAAGCTGGCCTGCACCAGCGGTGAGTAGCTCGGGTCGCGGTCGGCCTGCACCGCCTGCACGACCTCGTCGAACTGCACGTCCATGTGCTCGAAGGCGCCGTAGACCGCCTCGGCGGCCGCGGTGACCAGGTCGTCGAAGCCGAGGTCGGGTGCGACGTCGACCCGGATCACCAGGGTGTTGACGAAGCATCCGATCAGATCGTCCAGATCGGGGTCGGGGCGGCGGACCACCGGGATGCCGACGGCGAGGTCCCGCTCGCCGGTGTAGCGGGCGAGCAGCGCGAAGAACGCGGAGAGCAGCACCACGAACGGGGTCGCGCCCCGGTCCCGGCCGAACTCCTCGACCCGGCGGGCCAGTTCCGCGTCCATCTCGAACTCGGCGACCGATCCGCGGTAGCTCTGCACCGCTGGGCGGGGGTGGTCCGTGGGCAGTTGCAGCGTCGGCGGGAGCGGGGCCAGCCGGTCCTGCCAGTAGCGCAGCTGCTCGTCGAACTCCTGCGACCGGGCGCGTTCGGCGAAGTCGGCGTACTGCACCGGAAGTTCGGGCAGCACGGGCGCCCGGCCCGCGAGGTGTGCCGGGTACAGCTCGCTCAGTTCGGAGAGCAGCACGGCGGCGGAGGAGCCGTCGAAGACGATGTGGTGGAACGTCAGCGCCAGCACATGGTCCTCGGGGCCGCAGCGCACCACGGCCGCCCGCAGCGGGGCCTGGCGGGCCAGGTCGAACGGCGCGTGGGTCTCCTCGTCGAGCACCTCGCGCAGTCGCCGGTCCCGGTCGGGGTCGGCGGCTGTGTCGTGGACCGGCAGCGGCACGTGGGCGCCCTCGGCGACCACCTGCACCGGCACGCCGGCACGGTCCAGGAACCGGGTGCGCAGGATGTCGTGCCGGGCGACGACGTCGCGCAGGCACCGTTGCAGCACACCGATGTCCAGCGGGCCGCGCAGCCGCAGCAGCAGGGGGATGTTGTAGAGCGAGCTGTCCGGGTGCAGGCGGTGCATCAGCCACAGGTGCTGCTGCGCCGCCGAGAGCGGCCGGTCCTGCCCGGACGGCGCGGCGGCCGGTCCGGCGGTGTCCGGCCGCTGCCGCCGCTTGCGCGGAACAATGCTCATCGGGGGTCCTCCACGGTGTGCATCGGCGCGACGGCCGCGTCCAGTTCGGCGCGCAGTGCGCCGGCGTAGGTGTCGAGCAGGTCCGCGCCGACCGGTTCGGGGTCGTACTGGACGGTCACCCGCAGGCGTCCGTCGGCGATCTCCGCGTGGGTGGCGATCGCGAAGCCCACGTCGGTGACGCGGTCGCGTTCCCGGATCACCTGGGCACCGTCCGGTTTGCCGGCCGGCTCGAACTGGACGAAGTTGAAGAACGTGTCGAACAGCGGGGTGCCGGTGCCGCACTGCTGGATGTCCACCAGCGGAAGGGCGTGGTGGCCGATCAGGGCCTGCTCGGCCCGCCACAGGTCGGCCGGCCCGTCGGCGGCCGTCGCCGGGACCGGCACGGTGTTCAGGAACAGGCCCAGCGTCCGGTCGCCGCCCTCCTCCCCGACACGCCCGTTCATCACCAGTCCGGTGACCACGTCGTCGCGTCCGGCCGCGGCGGCCAGTGCCCGTACGTGCGCGGTGAACAGCAGTGACTTCACCGGCACCCGGGCCGCCTCGGCGGCCCGGCCGAACACCTCGGCGGGCACCTCGTCGTACTCGATGACGTGCGCCCGGCTCATCCGCGGGCGGACGCTGCCGGCCAGGAGCAGCGGCCGGACCCCGGCCAGGGACTCGCGCCAGTACCGGCGGGTGTCCTCGTCGGTCTGCGCGGCGAGCTCCGCCTCGACATAGCGGCGGTAGGGCAGCGTCGGCGCCGGTTCCGCCTGCCGGCCGAGCCGGCAGCGGTCGTACTCGGCGAGCAGCTCCTCGGTCATCAGCTGGAGGCTCAACCCGTCGAGTACACCGTGGAAGTGGGTCTGCACCAGTTCGAAGGTGTCCGGGCCGGTCCGCAGCGCGGTCAGCCGCAGCATCGGTGCCCGCCAGTCGAAGTGCGCGGCCTGTTCCTCCGCGACGAGCCCGGCGACCCGCTCCTCGCGCCCGGACTCGGTGAGCCCGGTCAGGTCCTCCGCGCGGCAGGGGATCTCGACGCGTTCGTGCACCAGTTGCAGCGGCGTCCGGTATCCGGCGAGGTCGAAGGAGGTACGCAGCGCCTCGTGGCGGGCGGCCAGCCGGTCGGCGGCGGTCCGCAGTGCGTCCGGGTCCCATTCGCCGCGCACCGTGACCACGGTGACGACGTGGTAGCTGTCGCTGTCCGGCGAGGTCTCGGCGTGGTACACCATGGCGAGCTGCAGCGCGGTCATGGGGTACGCGTCCACGACGTCGCCGGCCAGTTGCCCGCGGTCCGCCGGGTCGATCAGGTCGAAGGCGTTCCGTTCGGGAGCGGCCGGCTCCCCGCCGGTGTCCTCGTGGCCGGTGATCTCGGCGGCCAGGGCCCGGATCGTCACGGCGCGGAAGACCGTGCGCAGCGGGAACCGCAGCCCGGCACGCCCGGCCACCGCCCGCATCCGGATGGCCCGGATCGAGTCCCCGCCCAGCGCGAAGAAGTCGTCGTCCACGCCGATCCCGGTACGGCCCAGCACCTCTTCCCAGACCGCGACGAGCGCGCGTTCGTCGTCGGTGGCGGGCCCGGTGACGACCCGGTCCTGCCGCCCGGGGGCGGGCAGCGCGGCGCGGTCGACCTTGCCGTTGGCGGTCAGCGGCAGTTCGTCCAGGTAGACCACGTCGGCCGGGACGAACGGCTCCGGCAGCCGCTGCGCGACCCACTGCCGCAGCAGTGCCGCGTCGGGTACGGCCAGGGGCGGCTCGGTGATCGGCCGGGGGTCGTCGCGGTACTCCGGGCGGACCGCGTAGACGGCGTGCCGGTCGGTGCCGACGAGCAGTTCGTCCTGTTCGGTCACCACGTCGAAGCCGCGGGCGCGCAGATACTCCGCGATCTGCGCGGTCCGGCCGTCCGGGGCGCCGCCGGTGTCGTCGTGCACCTCCAGCGCGATCTGCTGGACGAGTGCGAGGTGTGCGTCGTCGATGCCGTGCAGGACGTCGAGCTCGGCCCGCTGCACGTCGATCTTGAGCAGGTCGACACGGGTCACGTCGGTCTCGGCGAGCACGTCCGAGAGACGGCGCAGGGTGACCTGCTCGGTGTTCGGGGTGAACCGTTCGGCCAGTACCTCCGAGACCTCGCCGAACAGGGCCTCGTCGCGCCGGTTGGTGAGGAAGCGCTTGACCACCGACAGCTCCGCGGCCGGGTCGGCGTACGCGGCCAGTCCGGACATCATCGAGTAGCCGGGGTACACGGTGAACGACGCGGTGCCGGCCCGGTCGGACAGGCCGATGGGGAACAGTTCGATGCGGCTCCGGCGGCCCTGCGCGTTCTTCCTGAGCAGCTCGTAGGGCTCGGGCAGCGGTTCGAACGCCAGGATCCGCGCGCCGGGGCAGGTCGCGTCGACGAAGCGGGCGAACATGCCGATGTTCGCGCCCACGTCCAGCACCACGGCGTTCTCGCGCAGTGTGATGCCGCCCTGCAGGTAGGTGCGCTGGACGAAGATCTCGTCGAAGAGGTAGCGGGTCTCGTGCGGGTTCACCCCGACGAGGTCGTCCAGCAGTCCGGAGGTCGCCTCCGGCCGCGGCACCACGTAGGCGGTGAGCCGGTCCGGGGCCGTGGAGGCTCCCGGTGCCGGCCGCCGGTCGACGACCGCGCGGGCGAGGGCCGGATGCGCCTGGAGGGCGGCGGCCACCTCGCCCGGTTCCAGACGGTGCCCATTGATCTTGATCTGGTCGTCCAGCCTGCCCAGGTACGCGATCCGGCCGTCTTCGAGGAACCGGACCCGGTCCCCGGTGCGGTACGCGCGGACCTGGTCGATCTCGGTGAAGCGGGCGGCGTCGGCCTCGTCGTCGCCCCAGTAGCCGCGGGCCACCTGGGGTCCGGCGACCACGAGTTCGCCGGCGCAGCCGGGCGGCACCGGCAGGCCCTTCGGGTCCACCACGTGGACCCGGAGTCCGGGCAGCGGCCGGCCGATGGACGGGGTGTCCGCCGCGTCGACGCGGGCCCAGGTGGCGTCCACCGTGCACTCCGTCGGGCCGTACAGGTTCACCGCACGCACCCCGTCGAGGCCGGCGAGCTCCTGCCACAGCGTCTCGTCGACCGCTTCCCCGCCGACCAGGAGCAGCTCCGGCAGGCGCTGGCCGGGCTCCCGGCCGTCGAGGATCAGACGCAGGTGCGACGGGGTGCAGTCGAGCACCCCGGCCCGGTGCCCGGCGAGCCAGTCCAGCAGGGCCGGGACGTCCCGGCGGGTCTCCTCGCCCACCAGGCACAGGGTGCGCCCGGCCGCGAGCTGCAGCAGCTGCTTGACCGAGGCGTCGAAGCCGAGCGACGCGTTGACCGCGACCCGCAGCCCGTCCGGAGCGTCGGCGTAGACGGTCTCCTGGAGGGCCCCGTACAGGCCGACCGCGTTGCGGTGCTCCACCACCACCGGCCGGGCGGCACCCGTCGAGCCGGAGGTGAAGATGATGTACGCCGGGTCCTGCGGCCCGGGCCGGACGCGTTCGCCGCCGGTCGCCGGGGCGGTGCCGTCGAGCGCCAGTGTGGGCAGCTGCGCGGCGAGGGCGCGCAGCGCCGCCCCGCCGGGCGTGCCCAGCACGAGTGCGGCGTCCACCGCCCGCGCCTGGGCGGCGAGCCACGCGGTGGGGTGGACCGGGTCGAGCGGGACGTAGACCGCACCGGCGCGCAGCACGCCGACGAAGGCCGCGATCACCGACGCGGACCGTTCGCCGAGCACGACCACCCGGTCTCCGGGGCGGACGTCGCGCTCGCGGAGCCGGCCGGCTATCGCGTCCGCGGCGCGGTCGAGTTCGGCGAAGGTGAGTGTGCCGTCGGGGGCGATCACCGCGGGGTCCGTCCCCGTCGCCGCGCCGAAGGCGTCGTCGAGCAGGTCCACCAGGGTCTGCCCGGCGTACGGGCCGGCCACGCCCGCCCAGCGGGCCAGTGCCCGGGTCTCGGTGGGCCCGGCGCCGCCGCCGGCCAGCTCTGCCACCACGGATTCGAGCAGCATCCGCCCGGCCGCCGCAGCGGTGCCGGACCCGGCGGTGTGGAGCGTCAGCCGCAGCCGGTCGTCCGCCACGACGCACTCCAGGTGCGGGCCGGTGGCGGGCGGCGCGGAGCGCACCGACACGTCCTCGGCGCCCAGCGCGGTGAGCGCTTCGGCGCCCGGCTGCGGATGCATGGCGAATCCGGCGGCCGCGGTCCGGTCCAGCGGAGCGACCCGGAGGCTGCGGCCGCGGGCCTCGGTGAGCAGCGGGGCGAGGGCGGTGTCGTCGGCGTCCCGGGGCAGGTCGATCACGACGAAGCAGCCGAGCGGCCCGATCACCCCGGTGGTTCCGTCGGGGTGGCGGCCCGAGTCGTACCAGGCGATCGCGAGCGGCTCGGTGCCCGGGTCGAGGTAGCGGCCGAGCGCCCGCAGCCAGGCCCCGAGCACCCGCGGCTCCGGGTCGGCGTCCGGCAGCGGGCACTCGATCGTCAGGTCCGCGGGCGTGTCGTCCCGGTGCGGCAGCGTCACCGAGGTGACGGCGCCGGGCGCCGGGGGCACGTCGCCGGAGGCCTCGTCGGCCTGCCACTCGGCGACGTCCAGGAACTGGATGCGGTCGGGGTCCTCGGCCGGCGGCGTGCCGAGGTAGTGCGCCGCGAACTCGTCGAGGAACAGGGTCAGGCTCTCCCGGTCGGCGACCAGCACCGAGGCGTCGACGGTCAGCCGGTCCGCCGCGAGGGTCACGGTCACCGGCGCCGCGTCGGCGGCCCCTTCGGCGTCGCGGACCGGCAGCACGGTGTCCTCGTCGACGACCTGGATCGGCATGCCGGTGCCGGTCAGGTCACCGATGCGCAGCCGCAGCGTCTCGTGCCGGGCGACCAGTGCGGACAGTGCGCGCCCGGCCCTGTCCCGGTCTAGGGGCGTCGCGGTCCGCAGCTCTGCGGTGACGCGGCCGTCCCGGTCGTGGGCCCAGTGCCAGCGCTGCTGGGTCGAGAGTCGGTAGCTTTCGGTTACGGACACGGCAGCGCTCGATTCACATGGAGATCCGACATGGCAACAAGGGTCCGGCGCTCGCCGGTGAACGGCTCTCGGCCGTGCGTGGCCAGGAAGTTGTCCACCATCAGGACGTCACCGCGCTGCCACGGGAAGGAGACCGCCGTCTCCTGGTACAGGTTCCGGATCAGCTCGACGACGCCCGGCTCGATCGGTGAGCCGTCGCCGTAGTAGGCGTTGCGGGGCAGCCCCTCCAGGCCGAATTCGCCGATGAGCGTCTCCGCCACCTCCGAGGGCATGTTGGAGACGTGGAACAGATGGGTGTGGTTGAACCACACCTGCTCGCCGGTGCGCGGGTGCGTGGCCATCGCCTGACGCACGGCGCGGGTCCGCAGCCCGTTGCCGCCGGTCCAGTGGAATTCGGTGTTCGACGCTCGGCAGTAGGCCTCGACCTCGGCCCGGTCCGAGGTCTGGAACACCTCCTGCCAGGGCAGGTCGAGGTCCTCGCCGTAGTTGCGCACGTACATCACGCCGTGCCGCAGGAACCGCTCGCGGATCTCCGCCGGCAGCCGCGGGGTGAACCGGCGCTCGCCGGCCAGCGGGGTGGCGCCGCCGGTCTCCGCGGGGAGGTCGCAGTAGAAGTACAGCCGGCTGGGCCAGTTGTGCGCGTAACTCATCTCGTGGTGCAGCGGAATGACCTGGTCGGAGGCGAACTCCGTGGACGTGAAGACCTTGTCGGCGACTTCGTCGCGCGGTGCCGCCCGCTCCAGGTACCCGAGCAGGTCGGGGCTGACCCCGCGGGCGGCGGCCCCGAACGATTCCGGGTCGGGCACCGAGAAGCCCCGGAACAGGATGGCGCAGTACCGGTCGAGGTCGGCGAGGATCTCCTCGCGGTGGGCCGCCACGTACGGTGCCAGCGGAGCGCCGTCGTCGCTCCGCAGCACCAGGCAGAAGTCGTCGTCGACGAACGAGCGGCGGATCGGGTCGGCGCCGGTGCGCGGACGCCGCCGTACGGGACCGGGGGTCATCGGGCGGCTCCGGTCTCCGCGGCCGAGGACCATCGGTCCGCCATCGCGGTCAGGATGCGGCGCGGGCCCTCGAAGGGCTCCCGCGCGTGTGCGGCGAGCATGTTCTCGACGAGCAGGACGTCGCCCTGCTGCCAGTCGAATCCCACGGTCTCGGCCCGGTAGGCCTCCCGGATCGCGGCGACGGTCCGTGCCGGGATCGCGCTGCCGTCCCCGAAGTAGGTGTGGTACGGCAGGTTCTCCTCGCCCACCGCGGCGAGCAGCCCGTCGCCCACCTCGTCGGCGAGCGCGGCGTTGTTGAAGAACAGCGCGTGGTTGAACCAGGTCTCCTCCCCGGTACCCGGGTGCCGTCGGATCGCCGGCCGGACCTGCCAGGTCCGCAACTGCTCGTCGCTCACCCACTCGCAGGAGATGTCGTGCTGCGCGCAGTACGTCTCCACCTCGGCACGGCTGCCGGTCTGGAACGCCTCCTGCCAGCTCAGGCTGATGCCGGGCAGGTAGTTGCGGACGTAGCGCACACCGAGCTCCCGGAAGCGGGCGACCGTCGGTGCGTCGAGCCGGGCCAGCACCCGTCTGCTGTCGGCGAGCGGGGTGCGGCCGCCGGTGGTGGCCGGCCGCTGGCAGCAGAAGACGATCCGCACGGGCCAGTCCAGCGTGTACGACTGCTCGTTGTGCAGGGCGATGTGCTGGTCGGCGGGGTGGTCGGTGGAGGTGTAGACCCCCTGGGTGATCTCGTGCCGGGGCGAGGAGCGCTCGCCGTAGTCCAGTACGTCGCGGGAGAGCGCCGCCATGACACTGCGGAAGGCTTCCGGTGAGTCGATGCCGAAGCCCCGGAAGAGCACGGCACCGCTGTCGTGGGCGAGCCGGGTGACGGTCTCCGTGTTGCCCGGGAGCCAGGACACGAGGTCGGCCGCGCCGGTGCCGAGCACCAGGGCCGGCAGGCTGCCTCCCTGCCATCGGGGGGTCACCGTGACGGGGTTCGTACGGGCACTGCGGCGGGATGGCGCGGTCATTTCACTCCACAGCAGAAGGGAAGGTTGGAGGACTACCGGTCGAGGTGGGCGGGAGCGGGGTGCCCCAGCAGGTCTGCGGTCAGCTCACGGGTACGCGGATCGGCGAGCAGGCCCGCCCGGACGCAGTCGACGACGTGCACGTCGAGGGAGCCGGCCCTGATCCAGTCGTCGCCGACCGGATGGTCCGCCGACCGGATGTGCGTGACGGAGCCCGCACGGGGTGACGCGGACCCGGCGCGGAACGAGGCCACGAGGAAGGCGATCCAGTCGAGGTAGAAGCCGGACACCCGCGTCGCGGCCGCCACCGCCTCGTCCTCGTCGAATCCGTCCCCCTGGAAGACCTCGGCCCCCAGCCGGACCACCTGCTCGGCCAGCAGCGTCATGGCCCGCTCCGGGCGCTCGCGCAGCTCCGTGTCCGCCAGCGCCGCGGTCAGTTCGCCGCCTAGCTGCTCGGCGCTCCCGCCGGTGAGCTGCCGTACGACGACCCCCACCGTCTCGCGGATCTCCGCCCCGGCGCCCGGCTCCCCGTCGAAGAACACCACCGGTACCGGCCCGTCGGCGCCGCCCAGCCGCTCCGCCAGGTCACGTGCCAGCGGGGCCGCCATGCAGTAGGCGAGGACCGCGCGGACCGACGTGCCGGAGCAGCGCTCCGCCAGGTGCGCCACGTACCGCGACGGTTCCACCGACCGGCTGAACGGCTCGCTGATCGCGTAGAGCACGTCCCAGCCCCGGTCCTCCAGCCGCAGGTCGGACAGGCGGGCCTCGGCACGCCGGCCCGGGAAGTCCAGCACCACCAGGGTGTCAGCCATGATCGATCGCCTCCTGGAGCAGACGGGCCAGGGTCGGTGCCAGCTCCGGTCCGCGCATGACGCCGTAGTGGTCGCCCTGCAACGCGATGGTGCGCACCGGCCGGGAGGTCACGCCGCCCCAGCCGTGGTCGGCCCGGTCCCGGGGCTCGTCCCCGGCCTGGATCAGACAGACCCGGCCCGGGTACCCGCCGGGGACGGTGAATTGGCGGATGGCGTGCAGATTGGTCTCGAACCGGTCGAGGAGCCGCTCCACCAGGCCGCCGTCGCCGGGGGATTCCAGCAGCCCGTGTTCCCGGGCGCGCCGCCAGAGCTGTTCCCGGGTGGTGACGGACGGGCCGAGGTCGGTGCCGACGGCCGCTCCCCAGTCCTCGGCGAACCAGGAGACCAGGTCGGCCTCCGTGGCCGGTCCGTCCTCCGGCTCGGGCACATGACTGTCGATCATCAGCACCGGGAGCGCCTTGCCGGTGCGCAGTTCGAGGCGCCGGGCCATCTCGAACGCCACCACCCCGCCCATCGACCAGCCGCCGAAGGCCAGCGGAGGCTGCGCGGCCGACTCGACGGCCGTCAGATACGCCTCCGCCATCTCCTCGACCGTGCTCAGGCCCACTGCCTCCAGCGCGTAGACGGGCCGTCCCAGTGATCTGGCCAGACCGGCGTAGCAGCCCACTCCGCCGCCGACCGGGTGGACCAGGAAGAAGGCCGGTCCGCTTCCCTCGGCCATCGGCAGCAGGTCGGCCGTGGCCGGGGCGGTCAGCTCACGGTCGATCGCCCGGCCGAGCCGGTAGAGGGTGCGGGCCTCGAAGAGCGCCGCGGTGGGCAGGTCCACGCCGTACTGGAGTCGGACCCGGTTGAGCAGCCGGATGCCGAGGAACGAGTGCCCGCCCAGGTGGAAGAAGTCGTCGTTGCGGTGCACCCGCGGGACGTCCAGGAGCTGTTGCCACAGTTCGGCGAGGTACTGCTCGGTGGGGGTGGCCGGGTCCTCGGCGGCGGGCACCGTGTCATCGGCCGCGACCGCCGCCGCGACCGCCGCCGCTCCGGCCGCAGCGGTCACCGGGTGGCCGCTCAGCGCCCGGTCCGGGTCGGCGAGCACGGCGCCCAGCATGCCGAGGAACTCATCGGCGAGCCGGCGTACCGTCCCGTCGTCGAACAGCTCGGTGGCGTACTCGACGCTGAGGACCATGCCCTCCGTGTCCTGCCACGTGGTGACGAGCCAGTCGAACTTGGCGCTGTCGGTCCGCTCGTCGACCTCGCTCACCCGGAGCTCCGGCGGTGTGTCGCGCTCGGTGATGTCGCCCTGGTGGACATAGAGCATCTGGAACAGCGGTGACCAGCTGGGCGACCGGGGCGGATTGACGGTCTCCACCACCCGGTCGAAGGGCAGTTCGAGGTGGTCGAAGAGGTCCAGCACATGGTCCCGGGTCCGGCCCAGGTGGGCGCGGAACGAGGGGTCTTCCGAGAGGTCGGCGCGGGTGGCGACGGTGTTGACGAAACAGCCGATGACCTCGCGCAGTTCGGGCCGGACCCGGCCGGACAAAGGGGAGCCGATCACCACGTCGTCCTGCCGGGAGACCCGGGACACGAACGCCTGCAGCGCCGCCAGCACGACCATGTAGAAGCTGGCGCCCTCCGCCTCCGCCATCGCCTCGACACCGCGCCGGACCGGCTCGGGCATCCTGAGCCGCAACTCGCGGCCGGCGTTGCTGGGATGGGCCGGGCGGGGCCGGTCGGCGGGCAGCGTGGTCAGCACCGGACAGCCGCTGAGCGTGTCGGCCCACCACCGGGCCTGCTTGTCGAGCACACCTCCGGCCAGCCGCTGCTGCTGCCAGATCGCGTAGTCCGCGTACTGCACGGCGGGTTCGTCGAGGCGCTCCCCCCGGTACGCCCGCCACAGTTCACGCCAGAAGACCGGTGCCGATCCCCCGTCGTAGACCGCGTGGTGGAAGCACAGGTAGAAGAGGTGGTCGTCGGGCGCCCGCCGCTCGATGCGGGCGCGCACCAGCGGACCGGTGCCCAGGTCGAACGGTGTCTCGGCCCGTCCGTCCCACGTCTCGTCGAACAGATCGATCTCGTCGATGGGCCGGACGCGCTGCCGGACGCCGCTCTCGTCCTCGCCCTCGGTGAGGACGGAACGCAGAATCCGGTGCCGTTCCACCAGTTCGGCCAACGCCCTTTTCATGGCGGGCACATCGAACTCTCCGCGGATCCGGACGGTCGACCCGATGTTGTACGTGCCGGGCCGCCCGGTCCGCTCCAGGAACCACATCGCGCGCTGCTGCTCGGAGACGGTGGCCTCGACGACCGACTCGTGGTGCGCGATCCCGGCCTTCCGGCCTCCCGGCACGCGCGCCGCCCGGGCGCTCATCGCGCCGTCCGCCCGCGAAGGCCCAGCGGGCGCATGTCCGTCCACACCTCTTCGATGTGGGCGAGACATTCCTCTTCGGAACGGGCCGGTCCTTCTGCGCGCCAGCCGTCCGGGGCCGGGGTGCCGGCCGGCCAGATCGAATACTGTTCCGCGTCGTTGACGACCACCCGATAAAGGACAGCACGCGAATCGCCCGGCACACGAATCCCTTCCACGCAAATCAATAAAAATATGCTGGAGACACATCGGAGCACTTCATTTTCAGGGCCGGATCAAAAAGGCGTCCGCCGCGCGGCCGCCACCTTTCGCCTCCGCAGCGAATTGCGGAACCGGAACCCTTCGGCGCACGCGAGCGACCCGCGAACGGGTCCTGGGCAGCCTTGAGTCAAGAAATATGAGCACCCGTCACCGGGCTGATCGTCCATCTCCCCCATTGCCGATATCGAGCAGAGTCCGGGCGATCAGAACATCGCTTCACGGCATCTGACATCTAATTGACGACAACACGAACCTAAGGCGCCGACTCCGACTCCGTCAAGGCACTCATGAAGCTTTCGGCGCGGCGCCGGTTGTCAACCCGAAGCGGAATCCGGGTTTCTGTGGAGCCGTCAGAAATATCCACTACCGAGCGGATGCGTCCGGACACCGTTCGTGATCTTGGTCGGCCCGCCCGTCGGACCCGCGCCCGCACACCGCGGGTGCGGCGTCTCGCGCCGACGGGCCGCAGACAGGAGACTGGCCCTGTCTTCGAACCGCCGTCTGCCGTGCGCGGCAGTCGCGACCGTCGTATCCCAAGGAGGACACCTATGCGGGACAGCCATCGGGCCGAGGCCGAAGGGCTGTTGGTACGCGCCGTCGAGGAGGAGCTGCGGCGCTCCGGCGGCCGGGCCGACGCCGGTACGCTGACGGCACGCGGGCGGGCGGCGCTGGATTCACTGGCGGACGCCGCGGCCGAGGAGTACGCCGCGTACGTCCAGGCGCTGGACGCGGCCGGGGCCGGGGCGCAGCCACTGGCCCAGCGCTTCAACCGGGGATCGCTGGGAACTCCGCTGCTGGTCACCGGAGTTGCGGCGGTAGCCGCCTTCGGCGCGGACATCGCGTTCGGCACGGCGGCCGGGCCGGCCCTCGGCGCGGGCGCCGTCGTCGCGGTCGCGGGGGCCACCGCCACCGTCGCCAAGGTCACCGCCTCGCACTGGCCGGCCGCCCACCGGCGGGCCGGAGCGCTCGGACAGCCGGGCGGAGCCGAGCAGTTGCGGCTGCAGTGGCTGGCAGCTCTGGAGGTACGGGGCATCCGCCCCTTCATCGACCAGCAGCGCATGCTCACCGCCTCGTCCCGCACCCCGGCGAAGAAGGTCCCCGCGCAGTCGCGGACGGCTCCGTCGCCGCGCCGCACGGACCGCAGCGCGGCGGCCCGCACCCGCGCGCTCCTGGAGCAGTCGTTCGGCCATCTGCCCGTCGGCGACGGGCCGTTCGCGGGGCGGCGTACCGAACTGGCGCAGATCGCGCAGTGGGTGCGGGAGGGCCGCGCGTCGACCGAGACCAGACCCACCGTCGTCGTCCTGCACGGCACGCCCGGCTCCGGACGCACCACGCTCGCGGTGCGGGCCGCGCACAGTCTGAAGGACCTGTTCCGCGGCGCCTGCGTGGTCGATCTGCGCGGCGATGTGACCGGTGAGGCGCCGCTGCCGACCCGCGACGCGCTGCTGCACCTGCTGAACCGGCTGGGCGCGCCCCGTGAGCAGTTGCTGTTCCGGGACGGGGCGGCGTCGCCCGGCGGGGCGGACCCGTCGGCGCGGGGCAGGGCGTCTGCCGAGCAGCAGGTGCGGCGGCTGAGCGAGCTGTACCACCAGCACCTGACCGGCACCCCCGTGGCGGTCGTCCTCGACGACGCCGGTGACGCGGCGCAGGTGCGCACCCTGATCCCGGAGCGCTCCGACAGCCTCGTCCTGGTCACCGCCCGGGAACCGCTCCGGCTGCCGGACGACGTCCCCGCCCGGGTCCATCAGCTGCCGGTCGGCGCGCTCGACGCGGCCGGCGCGGAGGAGCTGCTGCGCGAGGCGGCCGGGGCCCCGGAGGAGGGGCCGTACGACTCCCGGGCGACGGACACCGTGGCGGAGCTGTGCGGCGGGCTGCCGCTCGCGCTGCGCGTCGCGGGCTCCTCGCTCGGTACCCGCACCCGCGACGACCTCGCGGCCTCTCTGGCCGGGTACGGTCCGGTCGAGCCGGTGGAGCGGGCGCTGTGGCTGCGCTACGCCGACCAGACCGAGCAGGGCCGGCGGCTGCTGCGCCGGCTCGCGCTGGCCGGGCGGGCGAGCCTGGGCGCCGCCGCGGCGGCGGCACTGCTGTCCGCGGACGAGCAGGAGGCCGAGCGGCTGCTGAGGACGCTGGCCGGGGCCGGGCTGCTGACCCATGTCCGGGGTTCGCGCTACCGGCTGCACGACCTCGTCCGGGGCTTCGCGCTGGCCCGGCTGCGGGACGAGGAGCCGGCGGCGGACCGCACGGCGGCGCAGGAGCGGCTGATCCGCAACTACGCGGACCTGGCCGGTGCGGTGATCCGCATGGTGGACGGCAAGATGTCCACCCGGGCCGGGCAGTTCGGCTCGCACGGCTTCGGTTCGCTGGACTCGGCGCTGCGCTGGCTGGACGACGAGTCGAGCTTCATCACCTCCGCGCTGCGGCACGCCGAGGGCGTCGACCAGGGCGCCGTGCTGGACCTGCTGGGCGCGCTGTGCGACTACTGCCTGCTGCGCGGCGACCTCTACCGGCTGGGCGAGATCAGCGAGTTGACGCAGGCCGTGGACAAGGGGCTGCTGGAGCGGTCCGTGCAGTGGCGCACCGGCATCGCGGCCCGCCAGCTCGGCGAGCTGGACAAGGCCCGCACCACCCTGTCGTCGGTGGTCGGCCTCTACCGCGAGGCGCAGAACGCGGCGGGTACGGCGCTGGCGCTCTGTTCGCTCGGCATCACGCTGCACCACCAGGGCAATCTGACCGAGGCGTCGGCGCGGCTGCGCGAGGCGATCGAGCTCCAGTCCTCCGAGGAGCAGGCGGAGGACCGGGCCTGGTCGATGCACGCCCTGGCGGCCGTGGAGCGCGACCGGGCCCGGCTCGACCAGGCGCTGACCCTGCTGGACGCCGCGCTGGTCCTGCACCGGGAGGGCGAGTCGCTGCACGGCGAGGCGTGGACCCGCTTCCAGCTCGGCCAGACCCTGCTGCGGATGGGCGATGTGGAGCGGGCCGAGGAGGCGCTGTCCAGGGCCCTGGAGCTGTACGGCAGCACCCGCGACGAGCGCGGTGAGGCCTGGGCACTGACCCAGCTGGCCCGGGCCCGGCTGCTGGACGGCGATCCGGCCCCGGCGGTGGAGCGGCTGAATCAGGCGCTGGAGCGGCACCGGGACAACGAGGACGCGCGCGGCGAGGCGTGGACGCTGTTCTACCTGGGCCAGGCCCTGGAGGAGAGCGGCGACACGGACCGGGCGGTCCGGCAGCTGGAGCGGGCCCGCACGATGTTCTCCCGGATGCGGGACGTGTACGGGCTGGCCTGCGCCCGCCACCACTCGGGCCGGGTCACCCGTGACCAGCGGGCGGCCCAGACCGGGAACCTGCGCAACTCCGGCTTCGCCCGCCAGCTGCTGATGGACGCGCGCGCCGACTTCCGGCGCATCGGGGTCGCCCACGGCGAGGCGTGGACGTGCCTGGAGCTGGCGCTGATCGACGCGGGGAACAACCGGTCCCCGCAGGCGCTGGAGCTGTGCGGCGAGGCGGTGGAGCTGTTCGACTCGTACGGCGACGCGCGGGGCGCGGACTGGGCCCGCTTCCTGCGCTGCACGCTGCTGCCCTACGCGTCACCCGGCGGCAGCGAGGTGGGCACGGCGGTGGCCCAGGAGGAGCTGGCCGAGCTACTGCGGGCCGGGCACCCGGCGCGCGACGGCAAGCTGGAGGACTGCGCGTCGGCGTTCGCCGTGGTGCTGAACCGCGGCGTGGACCTGGAGGACGGCTGGCAGGCATGGCGCCTGGGCATGACGCCGACACGCCATGCCCGGGAGGTCATGGGCGTGCCGGTGCCGGCCGCGTACGGCCCGGCCGGCGACTGAGACGTCCCGGGTCCGGGTACGTCCGTGGCTCCGGCCGGTCACCCGACCGGCCGGACCGGTGCCGGGGCGGCTCCGGAACTCCGGGGCCGCCCGCGCTCACCGTCGTCCGCTTCGGGGCTACTTCCGCTTCGCGGAACCGGCCGCCACGGGCTCTTCGGCCACCGCGTCCGGATCCGGGGCCTCCTCGAAGTCGACCTTGCCCATGTGCCGGTTCATGGACTTCATCAGCAGCCACACGCCCACGGCGAGCGCCGCGAAGACGATGAAGCCGAGAACGCCGGGGGTCACCTTGTTCTTGTCGAGCTCTTCGGCAAGCGGAACGAGGTCGGTCAGTGCCTGGGTCGCGTACATATCAGGCATTGTCGCGGATGCCCGCGAAGAGGTCGCTCTCGGGGAGGGAGGTATCGACGAGAGACTTCGCCAGCTCGTACTCCTCGGTCGGCCAGACCTCCTTCTGGATGTCCATCGGGACGCGGAACCAGCCGCCCTCCGGATCGATCTGGGTGGCGTGCGCGATCAGCGCCCGGTCCCGGATCTCGAAGAAGTCCGCACACGGAACGTGCGTGGTCAGCGTGCGCTCGTCGCGCTCGAACTCCTTCCAGCGCTGCAGCCACTCGCCGTACGGCGACTCCAGGCCGCGGGCCAGCAGCGCCTCGTGCAGCGCCACCGTGCGCGGCCGGTTGAAGCCCTGGTTGTAGTAGAGCTTCTGCGGCTGCCAGGCCGGGCCGAACTCCGACTCGGGGAACTTCTCGGTGTCCGCCGCGCCGTCGAAGGCGATCATCGTGATCTTGTGGGTCATGATGTGGTCGGGGTGCGGGTACCCGCCGTTCTCGTCGTACGTCGTGATGGCCTGGGGCCGGAACGCACGGATGCTGCGGACGAGCCGGCCCGCGGCCTTCTCCTCGTCCTCCAGCGCGAAGCAGCCCTCGGGCAGCGGCGGCAGCGGGTCGCCCTCGGGCAGGCCGGAGTCGACGAAGCCGAGCCACTCCTGCTCGACGCCCAGGATCTCCCGGGCCTCGTCCATCTCCTTCTTGCGCACCTCGTGGATGTTCTCCTCGATGTACGCGTCGCCCTGGAGCTTGGGGTTGAGGATGGAGCCGCGCTCGCCTCCCGTGCAGGTCACCACCAGCACGTCCACCCCCTCGGACACATACTTGGCCATGGTGGCCGCGCCCTTGCTCGACTCGTCGTCGGGGTGGGCGTGAACGGCCATCAGGCGCAGCTGCTCGGTCAAGACTCGATCCTCAGTGATTCGGCATGTGGGCAGGCTTCTATAGTGACCGAACCGGGGGGCGGAAAATTCCTCGATCCCCGGTACGGAAGGAATGATCATGACGGCGGTACCCGAGACGCTTCCGGAGAACCGCTACGGCCGCTCCGCGGACCAGCGTGCGGACCGCAAGCTCAAGATCGTCGGTTCGGCGCTGGGCGTCGTACTGCTCGGCGTGGTCGGCTGGATCGGCTACGACTATGTCACCGGCCAGGGCATCAGCGCCGAGGTGATCAAGCGCCGGGTCGTCTCGGACCAGCGGGTCGACATCCACCTGGAAGTGCGCAAGGACAAGGACGCCAAGGGCTACTGCACCCTGCGCGCGCAGCACGAGGACGGCAGCGACGTGGCCCGCAAGGACTTCCGCTTCGACGAGCGCACCGACCGGATCGACCGTGTCCTGTCGCTGCGTACGACGGCCAGGGCCACCAGCGTCGAGCTGCTGGGCTGCACCACCGACGGCGGGTCGTCGCGCTGACCGGCGCACCCCGTCCCTGAACCACCACGCCGGGCCTGACCTGCGCACACGCGGTCCCGACGTTTTACCTTCTCCCCCTTTTCCTGCGGAATTGTTAGGCTCGTGGTTTCGCCCACCCGTGGAAGCACATGCTTACGGGTAGGGCGATGCTTTGTATTCCCAGTACCGACGAGGAGCACCCTGTGACCCAGACCAGCGAAAACGTCACCTGGCTCACGCAGGAGGCGTACAACCAGCTCAAGGCCGAGCTGGAGTACCTGTCTGGTCCCGCGCGCACGGAAATCGCCGTAAAGATCGCGGCGGCCCGTGAGGAGGGCGACCTGCGCGAGAACGGCGGGTACCACGCCGCCAAGGAGGAGCAGGGCAAGATGGAGCTCCGGGTGCGCCAGCTGACCCAGCTCCTGGAGCACGCGAAGGTCGGCGAGGCGCCTGCCGACGACGGCGTGGTCGAGCCCGGCATGGTCGTGACGATCGCCTTCGACGGCGACCCGGACGACACGATGACCTTCCTGCTCGCCTCCCGCGAGTACGCGAGCTCGGACATCGAGACGTACTCCCCGCAGTCGCCGCTCGGCACCGGCGTGAACGGCAAGCGGATGGGCGACGACGCCGAGTACGAGCTGCCGAACGGCAAGACGGCCACCGTGAGGATCCTCGCGGCGAAGCCGTACACCGGCTGATCCCGCACACCGACGCCAGGAGCCCCCGGCCCGACGGCCGGGGGCTCCTGGCGTGTGCGGCCGCGCTCAGGCCGCCGCCTGCCGGTACTTGCGCACCGCCAGGGTGCGGAAGACCACCAGGATCAGCAGCGACCAGAGCAGCGACGCCCAGACCGGGTGCACCATCGGCCAGGCACCGGACGGCGACACGCCCGGGTTGCCGAAGAGCACCCGGCACGCCTGGACGGTGGCGCTGAACGGGTTCCATTCGGCGATCGGCTGGAGCCAGCCCGCCATGTTCTCGGTGGGCACGAAGGCGTTCGAGATGAACGTGACCGGGAAGAGCCAGATCAGCCCGCCGGAGGTGGCCGCCTCGGGGGTGCGGACCGAGAGGCCGATCAGCGCCCCGATCCAGGAGAAGGCGTACCCCAGCAGGAGCAGCAGCGCGAAGCCGCCGAGCACCTTGCCGATGTTCTCGTGGGTGCGCCAGCCGACCAGCAGCGCGACGGCGGCGAGGACCAGCAGGGTCAGCGTCGTCTGGACCAGGTCGGCGAGCGTACGGCCGGTGAGGACCGCGCCGCGCGCCATGGGCAGCGAGCGGAACCGGTCGATGAGGCCCTTGTGCATGTCGTCGGCGATGCCCGCGCCGGCACCGGCGGTGGCGAAGGTGACGGTCTGCGCGAAGATGCCCGCCATGAGGAAGTTCCGGTAGTCGGCGGGGCTGGTGGACCCGCCGATCATCATCGAGCCGCCGAAGACGTAGCTGAACAGCACCACGAACATGATCGGCTGGATGAGCCCGAAGATGATCATCTCGGGGATCCGGGCCATCCGGATGAGGTTGCGGCGGGCGATGACGAGGGAGTCGCGCACCGACTGCCCGATCCCGCCTCCCGCCCTGGGTGCGGCCGGTGTCGGGGGCGTACCGGTGAGGACGCTCACTTGACCGCCTCCTTCTCCGCCGGGTCGCCGTCGGCCGGGGCGGGCCCGGACGCGCCGTCGCCGCTGCCGTCGCCGCTGCCGCTGCCGTTGCCGTTCTGCGGGCCGGCCGTGTGGCCGGTCAGCGAGAGGAAGACGTCGTCGAGGGTGGGGCGGCGCAGTCCGATGTCGTCGATCTCCACGCCGCGGGCGTCGAGGTCGCGGATGACCTCGGCCAGCAGCTTGGCCCCGCCGAGCACCGGGACGGTCAGCTTGCGCGTGTGCTCGGCGACGGCGACCTCGCCCTTGCCGAGGTGGGCGAGGACGGCGCGGGCCGGTTCGATCTGGTCGCGCTGGTGGACCACCACCTCGACGCGTTCGCCGCCGGTGCGGGCCTTGAGCTCGTCGGAGGTGCCGCGGGCGATGACCAGGCCGTGGTCGATCACGCAGATCTCGTGGGCCAGGTGGTCGGCCTCCTCCAGGTACTGCGTGGTGAGCAGCAGCGTCGTGCCGCCCGCGACGAGCTCCTCGATGACCTCCCAGAGCTGCTGCCGGTTGCGCGGGTCGAGGCCGGTGGTCGGCTCGTCCATGAACATGACCGGCGGGGAGACGACGAGCGCCGCGGCCAGGTCGAGGCGGCGGCGCATGCCTCCGGAGTACGTCTTGGCCGTGCGGTCGGCGGCTTCGGCGAGGTTGAACCGCTCCAGCAGCTCCCCCGCCCTGGCCTTCGCGTCCCGGGAGCTCATCTGGTAGAGCTGGCCGACCATCCGGAGGTTCTCACGGCCGGTCAGGTACTCGTCGACCGCGGCGAACTGGCCGGAGAGGCCGATCGACCTGCGTACCTCGTTGGGCTTCTTCAGCACGTCGATGCCCGCGACGACGGCCCGTCCGCTGTCGGGCCTGAGCAGGGTGGTCAGGACGCGCACGGCGGTCGTCTTGCCTGCGCCGTTCGGGCCGAGAAGTCCGAGGACGGTGCCCTCCGGCACGTCGAGATCGACACCGCCCAGTGCTCGTACATCGCCGAAGGTCTTCACCAGACCTTCGGCATGGATGGCGCCTGGCATACGGATTCCCCCAGTGCGTTCGGGTGACTTCCTCAACAGATCCTAGGTTTGACGGTCTTTCCGCGCCTGGTGAACGTCTGCGGCGGACATGCCCGCGGCAACCCGGCGAGGCGAGCAAAGTAACGCGATACATCGCGACAGGCAAGGGGTCGGGGCGACGCCGGTACGGCTCAGCCCATCACGAGATAACCGGCGTCCCGCAGCGCCGCCGAGACCTCCGCGCAGTGCTCCGGCCCCTTCGTCTCCAGCTGGAGCTCCACCTCGACCTCGGTGAGCCCGAGCCGGGGATCGGTCCGCACATGACCGATGTCCAGCACATTGGCGTCCACCACCGAGAGCACGCCGAGCAGCGTGGCCAGCGCGCCGGGGCGGTCGGTCAGCCGCAGCCGCAGGCTCAGATAGCGGCCGGCCGCCACCATGCCGTGGGTCAGGACGCGCTGCATCAGCAGCGGGTCCACGTTGCCGCCGGACAGGAGCGCGACCACCGGCCCGTGGAACGACTCCGGATCGCTCAGCAGCGCCGCGACCGGGCTCGCGCCGGCCGGCTCCACCACCAGCTTCGCCCGCTCCAGGCAGAGCAGCAGCGCGCTGGACAGCTCGTCCTCGGAGACCGTACGGACCTCGTCGACCAGTTCCCTGACCAGCTCGAACGGCACATCGCCGGGGCGCCCCACCTTGATGCCGTCCGCCATCGTGACGGGCGATTCGATCGACACCGGGTGGCCCGCGGCCAGCGAGGGCGGATAGCAGGCCGCGCCCGCCGCCTGCACCCCGACGATCCGCACATCGGGCCGGACCGCCTTGACCGCCACCGCGATGCCCGCCGCGAGACCGCCGCCGCCGATGCCCACGACGATGGTCCGCACCTCGGGGCACTGTTCGAGGATCTCCAGCCCGACCGTGCCCTGCCCGGCGATGATGTCCGGGTGGTCGAAGGGGTGGATGAAGACCGCGCCGGTCTCCCGGGCGTACTCCTGCGCGGCGGCCAGCGTCTCGTCCACGACATGCCCGTGCAGCCGGACCTCGGCCCCGTACTGACGGGTCGCGGCCACCTTCGGCAGCGGCGCCCCGACCGGCATGAAGACCGTCGACCGTACGCCGAGCAGCGCAGACGCGAGTGCGACACCCTGCGCATGGTTTCCGGCGCTCGCGGCGACGACCCCGGCCGCCCGCTCCACCGGCGACAGGCCCGCGATACGTACGTACGCGCCACGCAGTTTGAACGAGCCGGTCCGCTGGAGGTTCTCGCACTTGAGGTGGACCGGCGCACCCACCAGGTCGCTCAGGTGGCGGCTGCCTTCCATGGCGGTCGTCCTGGCCACGCCGGAGAGCATCTTCTGCGCTCCGCGGACGTCGTCGAGGATCAGCGGGGGAAAGTGGCCGGTCGTGCGGAAGTTCATACGGTAAGTCTTGCAGCTCGGCAGGGCACCGGCCGCCGCGTCCCGTCCCCTCCTGGGCCGTTGTCCACGGGTTTGCGCAGCGCTGGTACACGTTGCCCCGTGGCCGCGTACTCTGTCCCCCACCCATCCGACACCGCACGAAGAGAGCCCCCGGCCATGCCCCCTCAGGACATGACGACAGCTGCGTCTCCTTCCGGGGGCGCCGCCCCCGAACCCCCGGGTTCCGACGGCGTCCTCGACGCTCTGCAGCACCAGGTCGCGGTATTCGCCCGCCGTGCCGAGCAGACCCGCCTCGGCGGCGTCGGCCAGGTGCGCAATTCCATGGACCGGGCCGCCTATCTGCTGCTCAACCGGCTGGACCGGGAAGGGCCGATGGGCGTCAAGGCACTCGCCGCGGGCATGGGGATCGACTCCTCGACCGTGACCCGGCAGGTGGCACCGCTGGTCGACACCGGGCTGGTCAAGCGCACCTCGCACCCCGAGGACGGCCGGGCCGTGGTGCTCCAGCTGTCGCCGCGCGGCCAGGCCCGGCTGGACGAGGTCCGCAGCTCCCGCCGCGAGCTGATGACGCAGGTGACGGACGGCTGGACGGCCGAGGAGCGCGACACCTTCTGCGCGCTGCTCACCCGGTTCAACACCTCGCTGGCCGCCCGCCAGACCTCGCACCAGGCGCCTCCGGCCGGCTAGCCGCTGCGGCCCGGTCCCGGGCCGACCTGTTGCACGCCTCTTGACCAGGAGCCCCGCGAGCGGCTCGGATGTGGACTGTGCGAGAGCGCCAGTCGGGCCGGGAGCGGCGCCGTGCCCAGGAGTTCGAGACCTTCGTCGCGGGCGCGGCCGGCCGTCTGCTGCACACCGCCACACTGCTCACCGCCGAGCCCACACGGCCGCCGGGAGCGAACCCGCGGGCCCAGCGGATACTGGGCGCCGCGCTGGCGACCACGTACGCGCAGTGGGAACGGCTGCGCGGCGAGGATCCGTACGACCGCACCCGGCGCGAGCTCGCCGTCCGGTTCGCCCACGAGGTCTGGCGCCATCAGCGGCCGCGCGGCGGTCTGCTGGCCCGGCTGACACCGCAGGAACGCCTCGTCCTCGTACTGCGGCTGTACGAGGGGGTCGGGGAGGAGCAGACGGCGGCGCTGCTCGGCCTCACGGTGGAGCGGGTGCGGGCGGTCTGCAACCGCTCGGTGGCCACGATGCGCGGCACCCGCCGGCCCACGGCGCGGCGGGGCGTGCCGGGTCTTCCGGGGGTCGCGCGGTGAGCGGCGCCGGGGACCGGGAGGACGAGGTCCGGCGCATGATGGACGGTCCGCATCCGCAGGTGCCCGCCGATCTGGCGCAGCGGGCCGCCGAGCGCGGCGGCAGGCTGCTGCGCCGGCGGCTGTTCGTCCGCCGGCTGATGCTGCTGCTGGCGTGCGCCGCGGTGGTGGCGTTCACGGCCTGGGCGATGGCGGCACACCCCTGGCAGATACCTCCGGCGCAGACCACGCCGTTGGAGGGCTGGTGAGCGGCGGCGGGGGCCGAACTATCCTGGAACGTACGGAATTGCGTGCCGGTCCCAGGAGGCTGCCATGACCAGGAAGATCGCCGACTGCCGCAAGCATCCGAGTGTGTCGCACTGCTCGCTCACCATCTCGGGCGAGGAGGAGGAAGTGGTACGGGCCGCGGCGGAACACGCGGTCTCCGTCCACGAACACGCCGACGGTCCCGAACTGCGCGAACAGATCCGGACGATGCTGGAGGACGAGCGGGCCGGCGCCTGACAGGGCCCCGGACGGCCGGGCGGACCCGAGGACTCGGGCCCCGCCCGGCGTTCTTCGCTCTCCGGACTAGCCGAGCGCCTGCGTGAGGTCGGCCAGCAGGTCGTCGGCGTTCTCGATGCCGACGGAGACGCGGACCAGGTCGGCCGGCACCTCCAGCGGGGAGCCCGCCGCCGAGGCGTGCGTCATCCGGCCCGGGTGCTCCACCAGCGACTCGACGCCGCCCAGCGACTCACCGAGGGTGAACAGCTTCGCCCGGTTGCAGACCTGGACCGCGGCCTCCTCGCCGCCCTCGACGCGGAAGGACACCATGCCGCCGAACGCCTTCATCTGCTTGGCGGCGATCTCGTGGCCGGGGTGCTCGGGCAGCCCCGGGTAGAGGACCTGGGTCACCTTGGGGTGCCGGGTCAGCAGATCGGCGACCTTGGTGGCGTTCTCGCTGTGCCGGTCCATGCGGACCGCCAGGGTCTTGATTCCGCGCAGCACCAGCCAGGCGTCGAACGGTCCGGCTACCGCACCCATCGCGTTCTGGTGGTACGCCAACTCCTCGGCCAGTTCCGGGTCGTTGACGATCAGCGCGCCACCGACGACGTCCGAGTGGCCGCCCATGTACTTGGTGGTGGAGTGCACCACCACATCGGCGCCCAGGGCCAGGGGCTGCTGGAGGTAGGGGCTGGCGAAGGTGTTGTCGACGACCAGGCGGGCACCCGCGGCGCGGGCCACCCCGGCGATCGCGGCGATGTCGGTGATGCCGAGCAGCGGGTTGGACGGGGTCTCCACCCAGACCGCCTTCGTGCGCGGGGTGATCGCCGCCCGTACCGCCGCCACGTCCGAGGTGTCGGCGACGGAGAACTCGACGCCCCACCGCGAGACGACCTTCGCGAACAGCCGGAAGGTGCCGCCGTAGGCGTCGTTCGGGATGACCACGTGGTCGCCGGGGGTCAGCAGCGTACGGAGCAGGCAGTCCTCGGCGGCGAGGCCGGAGGCGAAGGCCAGTCCGCGCCGGCCGCCCTCCAGGGCCGCGAGGTTCTCCTCCAGGGCGGTACGGGTCGGGTTGGCGCTGCGGCTGTACTCGTAGCCGCCGCGCAGTCCGCCCACCCCGTCCTGCTTGTACGTGGACACCTGGTAGATGGGCGGGACGACGGCGCCGGTGAGGGGGTCGGCGGTGTTTCCCGCGTGGACCGCGAGGGTTTCGAAGCTGTGCTGGTCGCTCATGGGGCCAGAGCGTAGTTCGTCGCGAGGGCGCCCACCGGACTACCGGGCCGTCCGGTGACAATGGGAGGTATGGAGATTCTCTGGTTCCTGATCGCCCTGTGCATGCTCGCGGCCGTCGTCGGCCCCTTCGTGCTGCGCCGCCGGGGCGGAATCCGGCAGGTCGCGCCGGGTTCCCCGGACGCCGCGGACCCGGACGCCTACGGCTTCGTGCGCCAGGAGGAGCTGGACATCCGGCTGCCGGGCCCGGACCAGGACCTCCTGGACGTGCTCGATGTGGTGCAGCGTTCCCAGGACTGGCGGGCGGCCTCGCAGCTGCTGGCCGGTACGCCCAAGGAGGGCGAGGTGCGGTGGCAGCGGGTGCAGGCGTTCGCCGGGGCCGCCTCGCTGGAGCTGGCGCAGCAGCCCGGGGTCGGTGGTGCGTGGCTGCGCAGGTGGCGGGCCGAGGCGCCGAAGGACGCGGGCGGCGCGGCGGTGCACGCCGAGTTCCTGGTGCAGCAGGCGTGGCGTTCGTCGACCGCGGGGACGGACGACTTCCGGATCATCCTGGAGGAGGCCCGTACGGTCTGCGGCGAGGCGGCGCTGCTGGCGCCGGGCGACCCCGTTCCGTACCTCACCGAACTGGCCGTCTCCCGCGGACTCGGGTACTCCCACGAGGAGTTCGACCTGCTCTGGGCGAAGGTGATGGACCGCGCCCCGGCCCACATGGGCGCGCACATCGCGGCCCTGCACTTCTGGTGCGAGAAGTGGCACGGTTCGCGCGAGGAGGCCGACCGCTTCGCCACCGCGGCCGCCGCCCGCGCCCCGCAGGGCTCGCTGCTGGCCGCGCTGCCGCTGTTCGCGGTGTACGAGCACCTGCCCGAGGTCAATCTCGTCCAGGGCTTCTACCGGAGCGCGGTGGTGACCAAGGCGGTCGAGGGCGCCCTGTTCGCGGTGCACGCGGCCCGTCCGGACGACCCGATGCTCGCGCACGTCCGCCATCTCCTGGTCCTCTTCCTGGTCCGGATGGAGCGCTGGTCGGAGGCGATGGCCCAGTTCGTCCACATCGACGGCCACGTGGGCGCCCTGCCGTGGACGCAGGACCCCGACCCGGCCGCCGAGTACACGGTCTACCGGGCGCTGGCGGTGGCCGGCTACGAGGCGAACGGCGGCAGCCCGGCGACGCTGCCGCAGTAGGGCCGCCCCTTCGGGAACGGGCGGAATCCATGACGCCCCCGCCGCGTTGTAAGCACTGCACACCCACCCCAGGAGGAGCCCCCGCATGTTCCTGCAACGCCGCACCCCGCAGCTCCCCACCCCGGAGGAGGCCCTGAAGGGCCGCCCCACTCCCGAATTCACCGTCCCGTCCACCCACACGGTCCTCGGCAACCCCCTGCTGGGCCCGTACCCGGAGGGCCTGGAGGTCGCGGACTTCGCGCTGGGCTGTTTCTGGGGCGCCGAGCGCAAGTTCTGGCAGACGGACGGCGTCTGGACGACCCTGGCCGGCTACCAGGGCGGCTACACCGAGAACCCCGCGTACGAAGAGGTCTGCTCGGGCCTGACCGGCCACACGGAGGCGGTCCGCGTCGTCTTCGACCCGAGGACCGTCTCGTACGACGAGCTGCTGAAGCTCTTCTGGGAGTCCCACGACCCGACCCAGGGCTTCCGCCAGGGCAACGACGTGGGCACCCAGTACCGCTCGGCGATCTACACCCACTCCCCCGCCCAGGAGGCGGCCGTGGCAGCCTCCCGCGACGCCTACCAGAAGGTCCTCACCGCCGCCGGCCACTCCACGATCACCACGGAGATCCTCCCGGCGCGGGGCCGCACGTTCTGGCCCGCGGAGGCGTACCACCAGCAGTACCTCGACAAGAACCCGGCGGGCTACTGCGGCATCGGCGGCACGGGCGTCTCGTGCCCGATCGGGGTGGCTCCGGCCGAGGGCTGACCTGCCCGCCTGCTCGTGGCCGCGGTCGGACATCGGCTGCGGCCCGCCTTCCGGCAGGAGTCCGACACCGGCATCGGCCTCCGTGACCGGGCACGGGCCGGCGGTACTTGCCGGTCCGCGCGGCTTTCCGCTGTTCTGCTCCGGTCGGGCCCCGGCGGGGCGGGGCGGTCCGCTCGACCACGGTGTGGTGGCGGTGTTCCGGCTCCGCCCGGAGTGCCGGAGCGGGGTTGCCGGTGGGGTCTACTCTCGCAGGAGTCGACGTTACTCAGCTTCGGGAGGGTGACCCATGGCCGTGCACGTGACCGTGTGGGACGACCGCGATCAGGTCGCAGGGGGCCGGGCCCCGGCGGCTTCGGCGGCCCCGGTGACCCCAATGGCCCCGGCGGACGCTGCCGCCCCCGCCCTCTTCGTCCACAACATCTTCGCCTGGGGCAGCGACTCCGATTACGGGTTCGCCGCGCAGCGGCCCCTGGCGGACGGCAGACGGCTTCTCCTGATGGACCGCCGGGGTTACGGCGACAGCCCGGACACCGCGCGCAGCGACTTCGACGTCGACGCCGAGGACATCGTGGAGATTCTCGGCGACGGGGTCTCCACCGTGAGGCCCGGCGGCGCCCACCTCGTGGGGCACGGGAACGGCGCCGTCGCCGCGCTCATCGCCGCCGCGCGCCGACCCGACCTCGTCCGCTCCCTCGCCCTCATCCAGCCCTCCGCCTTCACCGCCGCCGCGCACCATCCAGTCGTCGCCGGCCTCCTCGACCGGGTGCGCGACGGCGCCCCGGGCATCCCGGACGACGTCACGCCGGAGCAGTATCTGCGGGCGTCCACCGAGGGGTTGGGGATGGCCGTGCCCGAGCCCACGTCGCGCCGGCTCCGTGCCGTCGCCACCTCCATGAGGGAGCGGCCCGTCTGGGAGGCGGAAATCCCGCTGGAGGCGATCCGGGGCGCCGCCCTGCCGACTCTGGTGATCTGTGGAACCTGGGAGCACGCGCCGGCCGCGTACCGCGAGCACGTGGGGCTCCCGCTCATGGCCGTGGCCGAGTCCCTCACGGACTCCCTCGGGGGCCGCCTCCTGCGGGTGCCGGGGTACTACCCGCACACCCAGGAACCCGCCGTCGTCAACGCCGCCCTGCGGGAGTTCTGGGGCTGACCGGTACCGCTTCGGCTGCCGGCACCGCACTCCATCGGCCCCGCCCGGCACCCGCCCGGTGACGTTTCCGGTCGGGCCGACCACCGACCGCCCTACGAGAAGGAGCTCCCATCGATGGCGAGCGAAGACCGCGGCACTGCCGTCCCCCATGCCGGGCGCCCCTGGTTCATGGCCAACGAACTTCTCGCGTTCGTCGTCGAGTTGGCGGCGCTGGCCGCGCTGGCCCGGTGGGGTTTCGCCACCGGTGACGGGGTGGCCGGTCGGCTGCTCCTGGGGGTCGGGACTCCCGTTGCCGCCGCCGTGGTCTGGGGGATGTTCGCCGCGCCCCGGGCCCGCTTCCGGCCCCCGCTCGTGGGGGTCCTGCTGGTCAAGGCGGTGGTGCTCGGGGGTGGTGTGTACGCGGTGCATGCCGTGGGGGACTCGGTGGCGGCGGTGTGCTTCGGGGTGGTGGTGGTCGTGAACACGGGGCTTGCGGAGACCTTCCGGCGTCGCCTGACGGTGGCGGCCGGCTGATGTGACCGTGTCGCTCGCGGAGTTCGCCGGGGCGTCCGGGCCCGTCCCGCAGGACCCGGATCACCACGGCGTTCCAGGTGGTGGAGAGCAGGCCGAAGGTGTGGCGGGCGCGGCAGCCGACTGGTGGCCACGCCGCCCGCGTCGGCCGCCTTGCCGGGGGCGAAGGCGGCGCCCGTCTCCTGGAGGACGAGCAAGTCCGGAGCTCTCCCTGGTCCTGACGCGCGACCGCGTGCGGCCGGCAGACAGGTGGGAGCGATGGGCGTACGACACCCTCTGCTCTCAGCTGTCGGCCAGGAAAGTGAATCCTGCCCAGCGAACATCCGGAGGAGATATCACGCGGAGCCGCTTCCGGCTCTTGGCTCCCGGCTCCAGGCCGGTGGCCGGTGGCCCTACGAAGAGACTGTCGAGTTCATGCGGGTCTACGCGGATACCGCCCCGAAGAGACTCCGGTCTGCACCGGCTGCTCACCGTCACAGCAGCACACATGGCCCTAATCGCGCGGCTCCCGGTCGGACCGGCTTGCCTGTCGGCCGCTCCGCGAGGGTGACGAGGGGGTCGGATGCGCGTGGAAGTCAAGTGAGCCACGCCTGCGATTCCTCGTAAGTGTGGCTCTCTTTGGGCCATATGCCGCACCGCCACCGCCGCACCGCCCCCGCGGAGCGAGGGGGTGCCGCAAGACGAAACGGCAATTTTCAGACCATTGCATCAGTCAGCTCGGGTATCCGCCCGTTTGCCTGGACTCGTTCCTGTCGACCACTCAGATGCACATCCGCGTTGGAAGGTTGGAAGGAACGAGGCAAACATGGCTCACTGGCAGAAGATTCCTGGAGGGCTCACGGCGATCTCGGCCGGGTCCAGGACCAATGTGTGGGGCGTCAACGCCAACGCCAACATCTACCGGTTCACCGGAGACGACGCCAACCCCTGGGTCCAGATCCCCGGCGGCCTCACCGACATCGGCGCGGCAGCCGACGGCACCGTATGGGGCGTCAACTCCGCAGGAAGCATCTACCGCTACACCGGCGACCAGGGCGACACCAACCACTGGAAGAAGATCCCCGGCGGCCTCACCCGCATCTCGGCCGGCTCCAGAACCAACGTGTGGGGCGTCAACGCCAACGCCAACATCTACCGGTTCACCGGAGACGACGCCAACCCCTGGGTCCAGATCCCCGGTGCCCTGACCGACATCGGCGCGGCAGCCGACGGCACCGTATGGGGCGTCAACTCCGCAGGAAGCATCTACCGCTACACCGGCGACCAGGCAGGCTGAGCCACCCCGCCATCGGCGCTCGCAGGCTCCCCGTCCCTGGCGGACGGGGAGCCGTTTGCTTCCCCGCCCCTTCTGGCCGCGAGAAGAACCACATCGTCCAGGGCCACGTCGTGGTCCCGCCGCACCCTCCGCTCGTGGCGTCGTGAGGCGGGTGACGGAGAACACCCGGATAGGGGAAGATACTCACCAGGGGTACGGAACTGGCAGGCCACCCTCGGTGAGGAGCGATCGCATGGCACGGGTCCGGGTGTACGAGCTCGCCAAGGAGTTCGGGATCGAGAACAAGGTCGTCATGGCCGAGCTCCAGCAGTTGGGGGTGCCCGTCCGCTCCGCTTCCTCGACGATCGAGGCCCAGCACGTGCGCAGGCTGATCGACGCCCTCTCCGCCCCCGGACAGGCAAGAGGTTCCGCCCGGATGGGACCACGATCGCCTCAGCCTGCTTCCCCCGGGCCTGTGGCCCGCCCGGCGCGGAGGGCCGACACCCCTTCCGCGGAGATTCCCAGAGGTTCGAAGACGCGCGTCTACGAGCTGGCCAAGGAGTTCGAAATGGAGAACAAGGTCGTCCTGGCCAAGCTCCAGGAGATGGGCGCTTTTGTCCGCTCCGCCTCTTCGACCCTTGAACCCTCCGTCGAGTCCAGGCTTCGGGATGTCCTCGCCCAGCCCGTCTCTCCCCACCGGGTGACCGGCCCCGACGTATCGCCCGGCCCACGCGGTGCGTCGACTTCCCTCAACGCCCCCACAGGACCTTCCACGACGCTGCGGCCCCGGAGCGGCGCGCCGGTCCCCAAACCGTCAGACGTTTTCGCGACGAGGGCAGGCGCGCGCGCCACGAGCCCACGAGAAATGCGGCACCAGGAGAGTGCGCGCACCCGCCCCGAAAGCACGGAGAGCTACCCCCCGAGCTGGGTCACGGAGTCACAGATCAAACCGCTGCGGCGTTTCGATCCGACGTCCATCGGCCCGTACGAAGTGCTGGGACGGCTCGGTCGCGGCGGAATGGGCCAGGTCTACCTCGGCCGGTCCCGTGCCGGGCGGCTCGCCGCGATCAAGGTGATCAAGGAAGAATTCGCCGGCGACCGGGAGTTCCGCAAGCGCTTCGTACGCGAGGTCTCCGCGGCGAAGAGCGTGAGCGGGGTCTACACCGCGGCCGTCATCGCCGATGACGCGGAAGCGGAGATGCCATGGCTGGCAACCGCCTACGTCTCGGCGCCGTCACTCGACCATCTCGTCACCACGTGCGGGCCGCTGCCCGTGAAGGCGGCGAGGTGGCTGGCAGCCGGGGTCATCGAGGCGCTTGAGTCCATCCACGACGCCGGGATCATCCATCGCGATCTGAAGCCCTCGAACATTCTCGTGGCCCTGGACGGTCCGAGAGTCATCGACTTCGGTCTCGCGCAGGCAGCGGCGTCGAGCCGGATGACCGCCTCGCACGCCACTCTCGGGACCCCTGCCTACATGTCTCCGGAGCAGGTACAGGACAGCCGCCGGGTCACCACGGCCAGCGACGTGTACTCGCTCGGGTCGATCCTCGTCTACGCCACCACCGGTCACACCCCGTACCCCGGTGAGAGCCCGTGGATGATCTTTCGGCAGCTGCTGGACGCGGCTCCAGACCTCTCGGGGCTGCCCGATGAAATCGAGGGCGTCGTGAGGTCGTGCATGCGACCGGACCCCGCGCGGCGTCCTTCGCTCGGTGCACTCCTCGCCGAACTGACCCAGCACCTCCGGCCGGAACGCCTGGACACCTACAGCACTTCGACGCTGCTGCCCGAGACGGCCTATCGCTTTCTCAAGTTCTACGACGCCAGGCAGTACGAGGGAAGTTTCCTGCGCTGAACAACGCGGCCTCTGAACGACGCGGCCGGGAACCGGAGACGCCGCGGCGGCCCGGCCGCCCCCTCATCCCGAGAGGACGGCCGGCCGCAGTCGCACCGGGTGCCGGATCAGATCAGGCCCTGGGCCAGCATCGCGTCCGCGACCAGTTCGAAGCCGGCGATGTTGGCGCCGACCACGTAGTTGCCGGGGCTGCCGTAGCGCTCGGCGGTGGTGTAGCAGGAGTCGTGGATGTGGCGCATGATCTCCGCGAGGCGCTCCTCGGTGTGGGAGAAGGTCCAGGAGTCGCGCGAGGCGTTCTGCTGCATCTCCAGGGCGCTGGTGGCCACGCCGCCCGCGTTGGCCGCCTTGCCGGGGGCGAAGGCGACGCCCGCCTCCTGGAGGACGCGTACGGCCTCCGGCGTGGTGGGCATGTTGGCGCCCTCGGCGACCGCCTTCACGCCGTTGCGCACCAGGGCCAGCGCGTCGGCCTCGTGGAGCTCGTTCTGGGTGGCGCAGGGCAGGGCCACGTCGCAGGGGACGTTCCAGACGCCGGTGCCGGGGACGTACTTGACGTGCTCGCCGCGGCGTTCCGCGTACTCGGAGACGCGGCCGCGGCCGGCCTCCTTGATCTCCTTGAGGAGGGCGAGGTCGATGCCCTTCTCGTCCACGATGTAGCCGTCGGAGTCGGAGCAGGTCAGCACGGTCGCGCCGAGCTGCTGGGCCTTCTCGATCGCGTAGATCGCGACATTGCCGGAGCCGGAGACGACGATGCGCTGGCCGTCGAGGGACTCGCCCCGGCTGCGCAGCATCTCGGCGGTGAACATGACACAGCCGTAGCCGGTCGCCTCGGTCCGTGCCTGGGCGCCGCCCCAGCCGAGGCCCTTTCCGGTGAGGACGCCGGACTCGTAGCGGTTGGTGATCCGCTTGTACTGGCCGAACAGGTAGCCGATCTCCCGGCCGCCGACGCCGATGTCACCGGCGGGGACGTCGGTGTACTCACCGAGGTGGCGGTGGAGCTCGGTCATGAACGACTGGCAGAACCGCATGATCTCGGCGTCCGAGCGGCCCTTGGGGTCGAAGTCCGCGCCGCCCTTGCCGCCACCGATGGGCATGCCGGTGAGCGCGTTCTTGAAGATCTGCTCGAAACCGAGGAACTTCACGATGCCGAGGTTGACCGAGGGGTGGAAGCGCAGCCCGCCCTTGTACGGGCCAAGCGAGCTGGAGAACTCGACCCGGAAACCGCGGTTGACGTGGATGTCGCCGGAGTCGTCCGACCACGGCACCCGGAAGATGAGCTGGCGCTCCGGCTCGCAGACGCGCTCGATGATCCTGGCGTCCACGAACTCCGGTCGCTTCGCGAGGACCGGGCCGAGGGTCTCCAGGACCTCCCGTACCGCCTGGTGGAATTCCTTCTCGCCCTGGTTGCGCCGGAGGATCTCGGCGTACAGCGGCTCGATGACGCGGCTCTCGGTGGCGTGCGGGGTTACGGAATCAGGGGTGGCCTGCATCAGGTCAAGACCTTCCGTCGGTGGGCATGCGCGCGAAGACGCCCCCCGTCCCGGGGGGCGCCGGCGGTCCCCCTCCCCATTGAGGGCGTCGCCCAGACATCGCACGCTCTGCGGCTCACGGAAGCGACGTACAGAACCGTTGTGGCCCACCCATTGTCCCAGTAGCTCCGGAGATCCTTTCAAGGGGACCGGCGCAAGAGATCCGGCCGCTACGCGCGCGCCTCGCGGCGCAGCATCCACAGCCCCGTCCCGGACGCGAGGACGACCAGCCCCGAGACCACGCTCAGCACGATGTGCAGGGCGTTGTTCTCCATCAGGTTGAGCGAGACGTTCGCGGCGACCGCGGCGCAGAGCACGAACCAGAGCAGTGCCTTCATGGGGTTCCTCCGTGTGGGTGGCCGGTGATGCCCTCCGGCCGGGTGATGTCTCCATTCTGTCGTCGGGCGGCGGTCGCCACGATGGGCCGGTCCCCCGGTTCCGTGGTGTAGCCAGCTGTACCGCCGGCCCGTGCGCCGGGCTCCCGGCCCGGTCCGGACGGCCCCACTAGGGTTCGCCGGGTGGGGATCACCGAGAGCACCGCACCGCGCGAGAAGGAACGCGACCGGGAGGACGGGCCGGAGAGCAGGCGCGAGGACGGGCCGGAGGACGGCCGCGCGTTCGCCGGTGCGGCCGGGGCCCCGGGGCGGTGGCGGGTGCCGGGGATCGCGGTGCTCGTCGTGGTGCCGCTGTACGTGCTGTGGGCGCTGGTGCTGGCGACCGGCGGCGGTGATCTGGCGGCGCAGCTCGCCTGGGCCGGATTCGCCTCACGGCATCCGGCGTCCGCGTACAACCTCTCCTGGTACGGAGGGACGCACACCGCCAACTACAGCCTGCTGACCCCGCCGCTCATGGCGGTGTTCGGGGTGCGGGCGGTGACCGTGGCCGCCGGGCTCGGCGGGTCGTGGGCGCTGGGACGGCTCTGTGTACGGAGCGGGGTTCGGTGGCCGGTCGCGGTCGCGGTGCTCGGTTCGCTGACGCTCTGGTGCAATATCGCGTCCGGGCGCACCACGTTCGCGCTGGGCGTCGCGATCGGGCTGGTCGCGCTGCTGTACGTACGGCACCGGGCGGGCTGCGCGGCGGGCTGCGCGGCGCTGGCCACGGCGGCGAGCCCGGTGGCCGGGCTGTTCCTGGTGGTGGCGGGCGCGGCGTACGGGCTGGACCGGCGGTGGCGGCGGGCGGCCGGGCTCGTCGTACCGCCGGTCGTGGTGGTGGCCGCGACGACGCTCGTGTTCCCGTTCACGGGCGAACAGCCCATGGTGGCGGGCAGGTTGTGGATGCCGCTGGCGGCGTGCGCGGCGCTGTGGTTCGCGGCGCCGCGCGGGGGCGGCCTGCGGGTGGTCCGGTTCGCGGGCGCGGTGTACGCGGTCGGCGTCGTCCTGACCTTCCTGGTCGCCTCACCGATCGGGACGAACGTGGAGCGGCTGGTGGGGGTGGCCGGCCCGCCCGTACTGCTGGCGGCGCTGGCGTCCGTCCTGCCCCGGTGGGCGCGGGGCGGGGCGCCGGTGCGGGCGCGGGCCCTGCTGCTCGCCGGGACGCTGGTGTACAACACGGGCTGGCTGATCGACAAGACCGACGACGACCTGCGGGTCTCGACCTCCGTGCCCGCCTGGGCGGAGCACACCGACGGGCTGGTGGCCGAGCTGCGCCGACTCGGCGCCGGGCGGACCCGGGTGGAGGTCGTGCCGGCCCGCAACCACCGCGAGGCGGCTGTACTCGCCCCGTACGTGAACATGGCGCGCGGCTGGAACCGGCAGCTCGACGTGGAGCGCGGGCGGCTGTTCTACGAGGGGCGGCCGGCCCCGGCGGCGTACCGGGCCTGGCTGGACCGGTGGGGTGTGGGCCTGGTCGTGCTGCACGACGGCAGGCCGGACGGACCGGCCGAGACGGAGGCGCGGATCGTCCGGCGCGGCACCGACTGGCTGGAGCCGGTGTGGCGGGACGCCGGGTGGCGGATCTACCGGGTGCGCGGGGCCGTGCCCCTGGTGTCCGCGCCGGGCTCGGTGGTACGCGGGGACGATGCCTCGCTGGTGGTACGGATGCCCGCCGCCGGTTCGGTGACGGTACGGATCGCCCACTCGCCGTGGCTGCGGGTGGACGGCGGCGGGTGCCTGCGGCGGGACGGCGAGTGGACCCGGCTGACGGTGCGGCGGGCCGGGGAGTACCGGCTGGATTCGCGCTACCGGCTGCGGCCGTTCACGTCCTGCTGAGAGGCCGGGTCGGGGCGAGGGAGGAGCGGACCGGTCCTGGTGGGCCGGCTCGGATCGGGCGAGGCGGCCGGGACGGGCCGGCCCGCAGCAGGCTCTGCGCCGGGCCCCGCGGGCCGTCACCCGGCATCAGTCCGCGACGCCGAGGTCCTGGCGCATCAGCTGCCGCATCGTGTCGAGGCAGGGGTCGGCCGCCTTCAGGTTCTCCAGGGCCCGTTCGGCATTCTCGCCGTCGCGGGGCACACCCCGGTCCAGGCGCTTGACGACGGCGTCACCGGCGGCCAGCACCCGGTTGAGATCGCGGGACGCCTGGAGTATCCGCTCGGGCACGATCATCTGCGCCTCGGCGTAGCGGTCGCGGTGGTCCAGACGGGCCTCTTCGAGCTGGGTGCGTTCCTGCTCGGTGTAGACGTCGTCGCGGATGCGGTGCAGGGCGTCCTTGAGGAGGGTGTGGAACTGCCGGGAGGCCCGGTTCATGGCCGTGTACTGGGTGCGCCGCTCCTCGAACTTCCGTCGTTCGTCCGCCAGTCGGGCCTCCTCGGCGCGCTGGCGCACGCCCAGCCGCTGTACGAACACCGGGGCGAGGAGGGTGCCGAGCACCCCGACCACTGCGGTGATCATGGCGGTGATGGCGGCGGTCATGACTGCGAGACTAACGCGGGGCGGCGGACGGCGTACACACGCTTCCCGGGCGCACGGTGACGGCTCATCAGACATGATGCCGTCATGACAATTTCACGGGGGACGGGACGTACCCGGAACCTCCCCGGAGCGCCTCTGCCGACGCCCCGCCCGGCCCTCCCCCCTGCACCGGGGTACCGGGCGGCCCCGCACGCGGCGCGGGTGCCTCCGCGTGCGGGCGACATGCGCCGCTATCTCGCCGTCGGCCTCGACTGCTACCTCTGTCTGGTCACCGTCGGCTTACTCGCCCGGCCGTACGTGGACACGGCCGGGGTCACCGAGGCGGCCGGCCTGCTGCTCGGCCCGGCGCTCGCGTTCTCGTTCCTCAACCATGTGGTCCTCACCGCGCTCACCGGGGCCGGCGCGGGCAAGCTGATCATGGGGATACGGGTGGTCAGACTGCCCGACGCCGGGCGCCCGGGGCCCTGGTCACTGCTGCTGCGCTGGCTGTACGGGCTCTGCTGGCTGCCGCTGCAACCCTGGTACGGGCTGCGCTCGCTCCTCTCGGGCCCCGGCGTCCTGCCCCGTACCTCGCTCTGGAACGGGGGGAACGGTGAGCCGCACACCGATCCACTGGGCCTGCGCCAGGTCCGTCACAGCGACCTCACCGCCCACCGGGCCGCCGTCGCGGCCACCGCGCCCGCCCACCGCTGAGACCGGCCCACGCCCGCCGGCCCGGACCGGCCCCGGCAAGCGCCCTCCCGGACCCCGGGCCTCGCGAGCCCCTGCCCTGTGCCCCGGCCCCGTATGCCCCAACTCCCCTGCCGGGCCGCCGCGTTCTCCGTGATGGCGGGTTGAGGCCACGCTGAGAGCCGGATGGGAAGGCTCACGAACGCCGGAGGCGGCGGCGCCGCGGATCCGAGGGGGATCCGGGTGCCGCCGCCTCCGTACGGGGTTCGGGCCGCGCCGAGGACGGGCGCGTGGGGTCGGGTCAGGCCTGGGAGCCCGCCGTCCACTCGGCCCAGCTCATGTTCCAGCCGTTGAGGCCGTTGTCGGGGGTGATGGTCTTGTCCGGGGAGTTCTTGACGATGACCACGTCGCCGACGAGGGAGTTGTTGTAGAACCAGGCGGCGGGCTGGTTGGCGTCGCCCGCGCCCTTCACGTCGGCGAGGCCGACACAGCCGTGGCTGGTGTTGGCGCTGCCGAAGATCGACCGCGCGCCCCAGTAGTTGCCGTGGATGAAGGTGCCCGAGGTGGACAGCCGCATGGCGTGCGGCACGTCCTTGATGTCGTACTCGCCCTTGCCGTCGTCGTCGGTGAAGCCGACCGTCGCACCGTTCATCCGGGTCTCCTTGAACTTCTCGGAGATCACCATCTGCCCGTTGTACGTGGGGTTGGAGGAGGAGCCGGACGAGATCGGGATGGTCTTGACCGTCTTGCCGTCCTGGGTGACGGTCATCATCTTCGTGTTGGCGTCGACCGTCGAGACCTGGTTGCGGCCGACCTTGAAGGTGACCGTCTTCTGCTGCACACCGAAGACGCCGTCGGCGCCCTCGACGCCGTCCAGCGCCAGCTTCAGCGTGACGGTGGAGCCGCCCTGCCAGTAGTTCTCGGGGCGCAGGTCGAGACGCTGCGAGTTGAACCAGTGGCCGACGACCTGCTGGCCGCTGCTGGACGTCACGGTGATACCGGCCTGGACGGCCTTCTTGTCCGTGATCGCCTTGTTGAAGTTGACCGAGACCGGCATGCCGACGCCGACCGTGGAGCCGTCCTCGGGGGTGAAGTTCCCGATGAAGCTGTTGGCGGGCGAGACGGTGGTGAAGGAGGAGTTCTCGTGCGCCTCGCGGCCCTTGGAGTCCTTCGCCGTCGCGCTGATCTTGTACGTGGTCGAGCGCTCCAGCTGGACGTCCGGCTTCCAGCTCTTGCTGTCGGCGGAGAGCGTGCCCTTGACGGCGTCTCCGGCCGCGGTGGTCATGGTGACCACGGAGAGCGTGCCCTTGGTGACGGTGACCTTGGCGTCGTTGTTGATGCTCGCGTTGGTCGCGCCGTTCTTCGGCGAGATCGCTATCTGGGCTTCCGAGGCGTCCTGGGCCGCTGCCTTGTCGACCTCGGCAGCCTGCGACTTCTTCGAGCCCTCGGCACTGCTGTCCCCGCTGTCGTTGCAGGCGGTGAGCACCAGTACGCCGCCGAGCAGTGCGGACGCGGCCATCAGGCCCCTGCGTCGCTTACTGTCCGTCATCACAAGCTTCTCCATCGTTGCCGAATCCCCAAAAAACCCCGAGCACAACCGCCGTCGACCGGCGAAACCCGTCAATGGTCCTAGAACCCATGGAAAGGGTCCTCCGTTCCACATCCGCGAAAGATGTGGGGAACAACACTCAACGACGCGTCCGCGGCTGCGGTGGTTCCCTGCGCCGATCACGTAGGGGCGGCCGGCGAACGGCACGGCCCCGGACCGCGTACGAAACGGTCCGGGGCCGGTGTTCACCAGCTGCCGGTCCCGCCGCCCGCGGCGACGTGACCGTCGTCGTCCTCACCCATTGTGCGGGACGTCGCCACCGCTCCCGGCGTCGTCGTCCTCGTCCTCCTCGCCGTCCTCGTCGTCGAGGTCCCAGGAGTCCGGGTCGTCGGGGTCGTAGTCGACGCTCTCGCTGCTCCAGGAGGCCTGCGCGAGCTCGACCCCGGGCACCTCGCCGACCAGGTCGAACGGGTCGATGAGGGAGGCCAGCGCCTCCGCGCCGTCCTCCCGTACGGCGCTCTCGGCGCGCGTGCGTTCCTCGGCGGACTCGCCACCCGGTTCCCCGTACTCGGCGGCGATCGATTCGAGAGCGGTGCCGCTGAGGGCGGCGGGGTCCGTGATCTCCAACACCATTTCCACCCGAAGCCGAACAAAGCGTGATGTCTCAGAAGTGCTCATGTGCCGGAGCGTAAGCCGCGCGCACCCCCGGCTCTCCCGCGACCCGCTGCTTTCACCGGAGGGGCGCTAGCATCGGCGCTCATGACTAACTCACGGCCGTGACAAGGGGATCCATTCCGTGGTCATCGCTCGCCGCCCGCTCCTGACCGCCACCGCCGCGGCCACGTTGCTGGCCGCCCTGTGGTTCGTCCCGTCGGCCAACGCCACGGACGAACCGGGCAGCCGGAGCGGGCCGACCACCACCACCGTCGCCGGGGACACCTCGGCCGGTCCGAGGCTGGCCGACACCGGGACGGGCGTCGACACCACCCCGTATCTGATCGGCGGCGTGGCGTTCCTGGGCATCGGGGCAGCACTGCTCTCCCACTCGGCACGCCGCACCGACAACCTCGCCTGAGGACTGCCCCGCCGGGCCCGGGGGCCGAAGGTTCCCACCGCCGAAGCTCAGCCCGGCGCACACCGGCCGACGCCGGTTTTGGCACCCGATTCCCCGAAAAGGGCTCGCACTTCCTCGCCTTTCTCGGCCTGGCCGCCCCCCCCTGGCCTGCTACGAGAAGCTCGCGAAACTTGCCACGTGAGGCACCCTCCGAGCCACTGGCATCGAGGTCAGTGACGGTACTTGGCTGTTCCGCCGTCGACGTAGACCATGAAGGGCTTGAACGGCATCCCTGCTTCGGGTGATGACGGGTGCAGTTCCACTCCCCGGTCGAGAATTTCCGCTGTGGCTGCAATCTTGTCGATGGGGAATCCCTGTTTCGCGGCCTCCTCGTGCTGTTCGAACAGGGACCGTACGGATTCCCAGGCATCCAGAGGCTCGAACCTGCACTTGCTCCAGAACATGTCGGCGATGACGAAGTACAGGCGACCAACCGGTACTCCACCCACGTGCATGATCAGATGCAGCTTGTCTTCCTCGGACGATCTCACCTTGCCACCCTTTCCCCAGGTCACCCAGTATTTTCGCCAGAGGCGCCCCGGGGGGCAATGCCAGGAAGCAGGGCGCCCTTGCGTCAGAAAAGATCGAGTTCGGCGGCTTCCACAGCCCCCACTAAACGACACTCACCGGTATCCGCGTTCACGGCCACATGACCGATACCAATCGCCATGTCACGAAAATCGCCACTACGGATGTATGCAACCGACTGGCAATCGAACATGATTTCGCCGCCGACTTGTGCGTGTTCGTTTGCTACGAGGGCCATCGGCATGGACTCATTACTCACGCGCTCCCCCAAGAATGCCGCCGCCAATCCCGCAGCCTCCTCGATACTCAGCATGAGTCAACCCCCAGTTGGGCATAGTGAGCTTCCCCTGCGAACAGACGTCACCCACTATGATCGCGGTGTCGGCGCCGTGGCTCATGTGGCCCCAACTCCAGCCAGCGGTAAGGCCCCTGACAGGAACGATCTTGCGAAGGATTGTTCCGACCGAGGGGCCTCACGTGTCGATCAGTGTCACATACACCGCGGTGCTCAATGTGACCGCTCAGCCGCCGTCCAGCGGCGGCGGAGAGCAGAGAGGCGCGGGAGGCCGCTGAGCAGGAGCACCTGGGGGCAGTCGAGGTGTTGCTCCGCCGGAAGGGACTTGCGTTCCGGTCCACCGAGGGGTGCGAGCCGCTGTGGTCGGTCACCGGTTCGTCGGCGGCAGCCGACAGCTTCGTTTCGTCCGAAAAGCGCCGCAGTCAGAACCGCCGCGGCGCACCCCGAGCAGCCGGGGGCCGCTTGCAAGCTGCCACCGGGTCGGGCCCGCCCGCCGAGACTCCCGCTCCCGACTGCCCGGTTCCGGTGCCTCGTCAGGACGGGGCACCGCGACCGGGCTTCATCGGTCTCTGGCTCTGACCATTCATGATGGTCCGCCGGATTCCAGAACGCGGGCCCGGCGACGGACGGCACCCCCGAGGAGCCCACCGTGCGAAGGGCTCGCCCCATCACGTGGGCGGCGCAGGGAGACCCGAGCAGCGCGGGGTGCCTGTGTGTCGAGGGTGGCGGTGGTGGACAGCCCTCAGGCCAGCGGCCCCGTCACCGGCTCGACCGCCTCGACCAGCTTGCCCGCGCGTACGAACGCGTCCGCCGCGGCCAGGTCCGGCGCCAGGAAGCGGTCCGGTCCCGGGCCCTGGACCCCTGCGGCGCGCAGCGCCTCGATGGCGGCCTGCGAGGCGGGGGCGGGGACGAGGCCCCCGGCGGCGCGCAGTTCGATGGCGCGGGTCGCCGCGTACAGCTCGACGGCGACGATCCGGGCGAGGTTGTCGACGGCGGTACGGAGCTTGCGCGCCGCCGACCAGCCCATGGAGACGTGGTCCTCCTGCATCGCGGAGGACGGGATCGAGTCGGCCGAGGCGGGCACGGCGAGCCGCTTCATCTCACTGACCAGGGCGGCCTGGGTGTACTGGGCGATCATCAGGCCCGAGTCCACCCCGGCGTCGTCGGCGAGGAACGGCGGCAGCCCGTGCGAGCGGTTCTTGTCCAGCAGCCGGTCGGTGCGGCGCTCGGTGATGGAGCCGAGGTCGGCCGCGACGATCGCCAGGAAGTCGAGTACGTACGCGACGGGGGCGCCGTGGAAATTGCCGTTGGACTCGACCCGGCCGTCGGGCAGTACGACGGGGTTGTCGACGGCGGAGGCCAGCTCGCGGTCCGCGACGATCCCGGCGTAGTCGAGGGTGTCCCGGCCCGCGCCGTTGACCTGGGGGGCGCAGCGCACCGAGTAGGCGTCCTGCACGCGGGGCGCGTCGTCCTGGTGGTGGCCGGTGAGGCCGGACCTGGCGAGCACCCGCAGCATGTTGTCGGCGCTGACGCCCTGGCCCGGGTGCGGGCGGATGGCGTGCAGTTCCGGGGCGAGCACCTTGTCCGTGCCGAGCAGCGCTTCCAGGGAGAGGGCGGCGGTGATGTCGGCGGAGGTGTAGAGGCTCTTCAGGTCGGCCAGGGCCATGACGAGCATGCCGAGCATGCCGTCGGTGCCGTTGAGGAGGGCGAGACCCTCCTTCTCGCGCAGCTCGACGGGGGTGATGCCGTGGGCGGCGAGCAGTTCACCGGCGGGGCGCACGGTGCCGTCGGGACCCTCCGCGTCGCCCTCGCCCATCAGCGTCAGGGCGCAGTGCGAGAGCGGGGCCAGGTCGCCGGAGCAGCCGAGCGAGCCGTACTCGTGGACCACGGGCGTGATGCCCGCGTTGAGGACGTCGGCCATGGTCTGCGCGACCTCGGGGCGTACGCCGGTGTGCCCGGAGGCGACCGTCTTCAGCCGCAGGAACATCAGCGCGCGGACGACCTCGCGCTCCACGCGCGGGCCCATGCCGGCGGCGTGCGAGCGGACGATGTTGCGCTGGAGCTGGGCGCGGAGGTCCTGGCCGATGTGCCGGCTGGCCAGGGCCCCGAATCCGGTGGACACGCCGTACACCGGCTCCGGCTTGGCGGCGAGCGCGTCCACGATCCCGCGGGCGGCGGCGAGCGCGTCGACGGCGGCTGCGGAGAGCTCGACACGGGCGTTGCCGCGGGCCACGGCGATGACGTCCTGAGCGGTGGTGCCGGACGTCCCCACCACGACTGTATGCATATCCATATTCAGAAGCGTACGGACTGAATCCCTTCATGTCACTAGTGGTCGTACGGTTGACCCCTTACCGGTTCACACACCCCTCAGGGCCGGCTGCCGCGCAGGTGGCGGCGGTCGTGCGGGGACCTGGGCGGCGAGTCGGCCAGCCGGATGACCTCGCCGTCGCGCCCCGCCACCACCGGTTTGACCGAGCGGGCCGCCTTCGCCCGGTACTGGGCCGCGTCCGCCAGCCGGAACAGCCGCCGCGCCGAGACCACCGGGCCGATCGGATCGCCGGTCGACGCGATCCCGCAGGCCACTCCGTCACCCAGCTCCAACTCGGCCGCCCGTTCGCAGAGTTCGGTGGCCACCCGGACCACATCGTCCACCTCCGGGCCCACCGTGAGCAGACAGAACTCGTCGCCGCCGAGCCGGGCCGCGAGCGCGCCGGGCAGCATGGCGCCACAGCGGGACAGCACAGAGCCGAAACGTTCCAGCAGGCGGTCGCCGACCGCGTGGCCGTGGGTGTCGTTGACCTGCTTCAGCCCGTTGAGGTCGCAGACGACGAGGCTGACCACCGCCCCGTCCGCCCGGTGCCGCTCCACCGCCTCGTCGAGCCGCACATCGACGGCGCGGCGGTTGGCCAGGCCGGTGAGCGGGTCGGTGAAGGCGAGCTTGCGGACCTCTTCGAGCCGTTCGGCCTGGGAGATCCCCGCGGCGACGACCGCGGCCAGCACGGTCGCGAAGTCCGCGTCCTCCCGGCCGAACACCGGCGCCCCCACCGGGCGCGCCACGTACAGCTCGCCCCAGGCCCGCCCGTGCAGCACGATCGGCGCGACCACGCAGCAGCCGCGCCCGCGCCGGCGCAGGGCGGCCACCCGCTCCCGGCCGTAGCCGCTCCCGTACTCCCGCACCCCGGCACCCGTGTCCGCGTCCGCCGTGCCGTCCGCGGTCTCGACCCAGGCGTCCGGTTCACCGCCCCCGGCCCACCGTTCGTGCAGGAACTCGGTGATCTCCGGGAACTGGTGCACCGGATACGTCTCCGCCTCGGGGAACTCCTCCTCCCCCTCGGCCCGTTGACCCGCGTTCACCAGCACGCGCAGCCGCCCCCGCCCGCGCTCCCACACGGAGAGCGCGGCGAAGCTGCCGCCCAGCGCCTCGCACGCCCCCAGCGCAGCCGCTCGCCACGACCCCCGCGGGGTGTGTGCCGCCGCCATCGTCTGCGCAAGCGAAACCACGGCCCGCAGCCGTGCATCATCACCACCCATCGCTACAGCTTATGTAGATTTGTGGTGATTTGATCAGTTTGGGGCACCAGTTGCTTTCATTGCGTGTCTATTCGATTACCTGTCGTCACGTTGTGTCACTCGCCGGGCCAGTTCGGCTTCCGCTTCTCGTTGAACGCGGCCACGCCCTCGGCCCGGTCGCCGGAGAAGGCCACCGACCGCCAGGCGGCGTCCTCGACTTCGAGACCGGCCCGGAGATCGAGGCCGTGGCCCAGCCGCAGCGCCCGCTTGGCGGCCCGCAGCCCCACCGGGGAGTTGGCGGCGATCCGGCCGGCGAGCGCCAGTGCGGCCGTCCGGCCCTGACCGGCCTCCACCAGCTCGTCGACCAGTCCGAGTCCGAGCGCCTCGGCCGCCTCCACCCGCCGGGCCGAGAAGACCAGCTCGGCGGCGCGCGCGGCGCCGATCCGCCGCGGCAGCAACTGCGTGCCGCCGCCGCCCGGAATCACCCCGACCGACACCTCGGGCAGGCCGACCACGGCGGTGCGGTCGGCGACGATCAGATCGCAGGACAGCGCCAGCTCGAACCCGCCGCCGAGCGCGAAGCCGTGCACGGCGGCGATCGTCGGCATCGGCAGTTCCAGCACACCGGTGTAGGCGGCGCGGGCGGTCGGGCGCTGGCGCAGCAGTTCGGCGTCGGTGAAGGAGTTCCGCTCCTTCAGGTCGGCGCCCACGCAGAAGGCCCGCTCGTGGCTGGAGGTGAGAACGGTGACCCGTACGCCGGGGTCGGCGGCGAGCGCGGCGCAGGCGGCGGCGATCGAGCGGGCCATGTCGGTGGAGACGGCGTTCATCGCCCTGGGCCGGTCGAGCACCAGCTCGGCGACGTGCTCCTGGCCCTCGTGGACCCGTACGGCGACGAATTCCCCGAACCGCTGCTCGGACGTGACGGTCATGACTGCACCCCTCCGGTTAACGATCGTTACCGGAGGGATCCTATGGCGCGGCCCGGACAGTGGTCAGGGGCCGGCCCGGACGGGCCGGAAAGGCACGACCCGGGAGCCGGGTCAGGGGGCCGGCTCAGGGGGCCGGGTCAGGGGGCCGGCTCAGGGGGCCGGACCAGAGAGCCGGGTCGGAGAGCCGGGCCGAGGAGCCGGGTCAGGAGCTGCCGCGGCGGGCCAGCAGCCAGGGCTCCACCACGCCGAGCCCGCGCACCGGGCGCTGCCACATCGGCTGGAGCCCATAGCGGTACTTGGGTGCCGCGACCGGCTCCACGCCCTCCTGGCGCTCCTTCTCGGCCACCGCGGCCTCCTCGGCCGCCTGTGCCTCGGAGGCGGGGGCGTCGCCGGTACGGGTCAGCTCCTCCGCGAAGGCCCCGTCCACCAGCACGGCGTCCTTCGGCGCTATCGACGTGAGCCGGCTGGCGAGGTTCACCGTGGTGCCGAAGACATCGCCCATCCGGGTGGTGACCGTGCCGAACGCGATGCCCACGCGCAGCGCCGGCATGATCTCGTCCTGGGTCATCGCCTCGATCAGGCGCAGCGCGATCTCGGCCGCGGTGCCCGCGTCGTCGGCGGCGAAGAGGACCTCGTCGCCGAGGGTCTTGATGAGGCGGCCGCCGTGGGCGGCCACCAGGTCGGCCGAGGTGGTCTCGAAGGCCTCGACCAGCTCGCCGAGCTCCTCCTCCTCCAGCCGGCGGGTCAGCCGGGTGAACCCGACGAGGTCGGCGAAGCCGACGGCCAGCCGGCGGTCGACCATCTCCTCGTCGTCGGCGGCCTGCACGACCCGTCCGGTGGCGGCGGCCAGCTGGCGCCGCCACACGTAGACCAGGAACTCCTGGAGCTCCGGAAGCAGCAGCTCGACCAGCGGGTAGGTGACCTCGGTACGGGTCATTCCGGGCTCGGGCGGCTCGGTCAGCCCCTCCAGGAACGAATCGATCTGCCACTCCGCCAGCCGGGCGGTGGTCTGCCCGGTGGACCGGGCCACCTGGATCGCCATCGGCTCACTGAGCAGCCCCGCCTCGACGAGACCGGCGAGGCGGCGCAGCGCCAGCACATCGGCCTCGGTGAGCGCCTTGGCCTGCCCGATGTCGGCGAAGCCCATGGCCCGCCAGAACCTGGACGCCAGATCCATCGAGACACCGGCGGTACGGGCGGCCTGGAACGGCGTGTAGCGACGGTCGGCGCCCAGGATCAGCTGTTCCAGCCGGATCGCGAGGGGGTCGTCGGTCGGTTCCGCCGTATGGTCGACTTCGTGATGCGGTGTCGCGTGGACCGAGGGTTCCGACGGGGGCTGTGTGCCCGCACCGGAGGTCGTGTCGTCGACGGTCACCAGCCGCCTCCTGCCCGTTCCCTGCGCACTGCCCTGCCGATCTGTCGGTGGATCGCCTCAACGATACGGCAGATGTGCCGCAGCTCACGCCCCTAGGGCAGCCCGGAATGTTCCTGGGTGAGCCAGGGGGCGTGGGTGGTGACGGTGAGTGGGTGGTTTCCACGAGGGCACGGACTCACCCCTCGGCGCGGCCCGGAACGCGAGCACGGTGAGCCGGGCCCCGGCAGGGCGGGGCGGGTGCCGGGGCAGTGCGGTGTGGTGTGCCCATACGCGTCCGGGGCGGCCACGGCCCCGGCCTCAGACCAGGCCACCACCCGCGCCCCGCAGGTGGACGATGTCGCCGGCCGAGACGGGTTCCTGGAGGCCGTTGTCGGTGGAGAGGACCAGGCGGCCGTCGCCGTCGATCGCCACGGCCTCGCCGGTGAGCGTGCGGTCGCCGGGAAGCTGGGCCCGTACCGTCCGGCCCAGCGTCGCGCAGCCCGCCGCGTACGCCTCCTGCAGACCGCTCGCCGCCGCGTCGCCGTCCGCCGCGCGCCACTGGCCGTACCAGTGCTCCAGCGAGCGCAGCACGCCCCGCAGCAGCGTCTCGCGGTCGGTGGAGACCGCGCCGGCCAGCGCCAGCGAGGCGGCCGTGGGGGCGGGCAGTTCATCGGCGCGCAGGGAGACGTTGAGGCCCATGCCGACGACCACGCCGTCCCCGGCGCGCTCGGCCAGGATGCCGCCCGCCTTGCGCTCCACCCCCTCCACCGTGACCAGGAGGTCGTTGGGCCACTTCAGGGCCGTGTCGACGCCCGCGGATTTCGCCAGGCCGGTCGCCGCGGCGACCCCGGTGAGCAGCGGCAGCCAGCCCCACCGTTCGGCGGGGATGTCGCCCGGCCTCAGGTAGACGGAGAGGAACAGGCCCGAACGGGCCGGAGCCGTCCAGGTGCGATCGAGGCGGCCGCGGCCCGCGGTCTGCTCCTCGGCGACCAGCACGGTGCCCTCGTCGAGCCCCGTGGCCGCGCGCCGGGCGAGATCGGAGTTGGTGGACCCGGTGGTCTCCACCACGTCCAGCGAGGTCCACAGTCCGCCGGGCCGCAGCAGTCCGCGGCGCAGCGCGGGGACGTTCAGGGGCGGTCGGTCCAGGTCCGACCAACGGCTCTGTGGCGTATCCGAAGGTGTCATGCAAGCCAGACTAGGTGTGGCAAACGACGCACTGCCGAACCGTATCCGCGCCGATACCCTACGGATCAGTAGGTGTTTCAGTACCTGTTCAGCAGCACAGTCGTCCCCGTGACCAGGCAGGGAGCCGCCACCCGATGTCCGAGCCGGAAGAGACCGACATCCACACCACCGCGGGCAAGCTCGCGGACCTGCAGCGCCGTATCGACGAGGCGACGCACGCGGGCTCCGCGCGCGCGGTCGAGAAGCAGCACGCCAAGGGCAAGTTGACCGCGCGCGAACGGGTCGATCTGCTGCTCGACGAGGGTTCCTTCGTGGAGCTCGACGAATTCGCCCGGCACCGCTCGACCAACTTCGGCATCGAGAAGAACCGCCCGTACGGGGACGGCGTCGTCACCGGCTACGGCACGGTCGACGGCCGCCCCGTCTGCGTCTATTCGCAGGACTTCACCATCTTCGGCGGCTCGCTCGGCGAGGTCTACGGTGAGAAAATCGTCAAGGTGATGGACTTCGCGCTGAAGACCGGCTGCCCGGTCATCGGCATCAACGACGGTGGCGGCGCCCGGATCCAGGAGGGTGTGGCCGCGCTCGGGCTGTTCGCCGAGATCTTCCGCCGCAATGTGCACGCCTCGGGCGTCGTGCCGCAGATCTCGCTGATCGTCGGACCGTGCGCGGGCGGCGCGGTCTACTCCCCCGCGATCACCGACTTCACGGTCATGGTCGACCAGACCTCGCACATGTTCATCACCGGCCCCGACGTCATCAAGACGGTCACCGGTGAGGACGTGGGTTTCGAGGAGCTCGGCGGCGCCCGCACCCACAACACCACCTCCGGGGTGGCGCACCACATGGCGGGCGACGAGAAGGACGCCATCGAGTACGTCAAGTCGCTGCTGTCGTACCTCCCTTCGAACAACCTGTCCGAGGCGCCCGCCTTCCCCGAGGTGGCGGAGCTCGCCACCACGGACGAGGACCGCGAGCTGGACGCCCTGATCCCGGATTCGGCGAACCAGCCGTACGACATGCACTCCGCCATCGAACACGTGCTGGACGACGGCGAGTTCCTGGAGACGCAGGCCCTGTTCGCGCCGAACATCATCACCGGTTTCGGGCGCGTCGAGGGCTACCCGGTCGGCATCGTCGCCAACCAGCCGATGCAGTTCGCCGGCTGCCTGGACATCAACGCGAGCGAGAAGGCCGCGCGCTTCGTCCGTACCTGCGACGCCTTCAACGTGCCCGTGCTGACCTTCGTCGACGTCCCCGGCTTCCTGCCCGGTGTCGACCAGGAGTACGGCGGCATCATCCGCCGCGGCGCCAAGCTGATCTACGCGTACGCCGAGGCGACCGTCCCGCTGATCACCGTGATCACCCGCAAGGCGTTCGGCGGCGCGTACGACGTCATGGGCTCCAAGCACCTCGGCGCCGACATCAACCTCGCCTGGCCGACCGCGCAGATCGCGGTGATGGGCGCGCAGGGTGCGGTGAACATCCTGCACCGCCGCACGATCGCCGCCGCCGAGGATCAGGACGCCACCCGCGCCGAGCTGATCGCCGACTACGAGGACACCCTGCTCAACCCCTACGTGGCGGCGGAGCGCGGTTACGTCGACGCGGTGATCATGCCGTCCGACACCCGCGCGCACATCGTGAAGGGGCTGCGCCAGCTGCGGACCAAGCGGGAGTCGCTGCCCCCGAAGAAGCACGGCAACATCCCCCTCTAGAAAGGGTCCTGGCCATGATCAAGGTCGTACGGGGCAACCCGACCCCGGAGGAGCTGGCAGCCGCACTGGCGGTGGTGCGGGCGCGCGCCGCTGCGACGACGTCCGAGGAGTCGGCCGGCGGACCGGCCGGCGGACCGCCGCTGCCCGGTCAGTGGTCCGACCCGGGACGCATCGCCCGGCGCACACGTCATCTGCCGGGGCCGCGGGCCTGGGCCCGGACGTACTGGCCCGGGTAGCCGCGATCCCGGTGGTCGCCGGGCATCCCCACAGCGTTTCCGGAGGTCCGGGCCCTTCTGGGTCCGGGCCTCCAGTGCGTCCGGGCCCTTCCGGTCCCGGCCTCCAGCGCATCCGGGCCCTTCCGGTCCGGACCTCCGGTGCGTCCGGGGGCGATCCGGCCGGTACGTACCACGGCGGCTGAGTACCCGTACTCAGGCGCGCCGCCCGCCGCGGCAGCAGGATCGTTTCCATGCTGTGGTCCGACCCCGAGAACAAGCCCCCGAAGGAACTGCGCGACGCCCAGGACATGATGCGCCGTGCGGGGCTGGTCCTCGCCCTCGCGATGGTGGTCGCGATGTTCGTGCTCGGGCTGCGCTGAGGCCGAGGGGGCGCCGTACGGGGCCGGGGGCCGGGCCGGCGCGGCTCTTCTACGATGGCCCGTATGACTGATCAGCGCCGTCTCGTGCTCGCCTCCGCCTCCCCCGCCCGTCTCGGTCTGCTGCGGCAGGCCGGCTTCGCGCCCGAGGTGATCGTGAGCGGGGTGGACGAGGACGCGCTGAGCGCCCCGACCCCGGCCGAACTGGCGCTGGTGCTCGCCGAGGCCAAGGCCGCGGCGGTGGCCGGCCGGCCGGAGGCGGCGGGCGCCCTGGTCATCGGCTGCGACTCGGTGCTCGAACTCGACGGCGAGGCGCTCGGCAAGCCGGCCGACGCCGAGGAGGCCATCGCCCGCTGGAAGTCCATGCGCGGCCGGGCCGGGGTGCTGCAGACCGGCCACAGCGTGATCGACACCGCGACCGGGCGCACCGCTTCGGCGACCGCCTCGACCACCGTCCGCTTCGGCGAACCGACGGACGCCGAGATCGCCGCCTACGTGGCCACCGGCGAGCCGCTCCACGTGGCGGGCGCCTTCACCCTGGACGGCCGTTCGGCACCCTTCGTCGACTCCATCGAGGGCGATCACGGCAACGTCATCGGGCTCTCGCTGCCGCTGCTGCGCCGACTGCTGGGCGAACTGGGGATCTCCGTCACCGAGCTCTGGGCCTGATCCGGGTTCCGGGCCGAATCCGAGCGGTCTCCCGGGGCGGTACCGGGTTTCCGAGCCGGGTCCGAGCGGTCTCCCGGGCCGGTACCGGGTTCCGAGCCGGGTCCGAGCGGTCTCCCGGGCCGGGTCCGGGTCGGGCGGATGCCCCGCCCGGGTCGTCGGGCCGGGCGGACGCCCAGGCCCCGGGACCGGCGGCCGCATGGGTCCGGGCCGCTGCCCGGCCCGGGGGCCGGCGGGCACACCGGCGCCCGGGATCAGACCGGCGCGGGGGCACCCGCTCCGGCGCCCTCTGCGGGCTCGTCGGCGGGCCCGTCCGACGGGGTGCCGTACGCCACCAGCGTGAGCACTATCAGCCCGAACACCACCATCATGCTCGCGAACGCGGCCCAGCCGACCAGCCCGACCGTCAGCGCACCCAGCACCGCGTGCACCACGGCGCAGACGATCAGGACGATGCGGGCGAACCGGCCGGGGGCCCGGTCGCGGATGCCGGCCAGCAGCAGGAGCAGCCCGCACAGCAGCAGGTACAGGCCGAAGAAGCCGCCCATCGCCCAGGTGCCGTTCGACATGACGGCGGGGTCCATCCCGGCCAGCGACATGTCCTGGTTCTTGACCACCGTCGCCAGGATGCCGTTGATGAGCACGATGCCCACGGCCTCCACGAACAGCACGATCGCGGCCACGAACGCCACCGGTCTGCGCACCACGGTGTCCACCCCCTGTTACCTGCAGTACGAGCGATAGCGCGGACCCTACTAACCGGTAATGCTCCGGACAAGGGTCCGGCGATCTCCGCTTCCGTCCCGCGCTCGCGGCGTACGCCGGCGCGCTCTTCCCGCACGCGCCTTGTCGCGACCCAAGTGCGTCGGGCAAAGAATTGTTCGCCCATTAGTGGGGACTCGACAAAGAAACGCGCGGAGTCGCAGTCCGTACGAACAGAGACCTGGACCACACCTCGTGGCTACTGTGCGGTTATGAAACCCGGCGTACCGTGGTGCCACAAGGGATTTCGCGACTTGAGCAAGCCTCGAATCACACTCCGTGTGGGCAAGCTCACCATTGGGGACGGGTCGTAGGGCCGTGTCGGTAGTCCCTAAACTCAGCTTGTTTCAAGGAGGGAGCCATCGTGCGCAAGGTGCTCATCGCCAACCGTGGCGAAATTGCTGTCCGTGTTGCTCGGGCATGCCGGGATGCCGGGATCGGGAGCGTGGCCGTCTACGCGGACCCGGACCGCGATGCTCTGCACGTGCGTGCGGCCGACGAGGCATTCGCTCTGGGCGGTGACACCCCGGCCGCCAGCTATCTGGACATGGCCAAGGTGCTCCAGGCTGCCGAGGACTCCGGGGCCGACGCGGTCCATCCGGGTTACGGCTTCCTGTCGGAGAACGCCGAGTTCGCGCAGGCCGTCCTGGACGCCGGGCTGACCTGGATCGGGCCGCCGCCGCAGGCGATCCGGGACCTCGGTGACAAGGTCGCCGCCCGGCACATCGCGCAGCGTGCCGGGGCTCCGCTGGTCGCCGGTACCCCGGACCCGGTCGGGGGTTCCGCCGAGGTCGTGGCGTTCGCCGAGGCGAACGGGCTGCCGATCGCGATCAAGGCCGCCTTCGGCGGTGG